>JANMAE010000041.1:0-24613 GCA_031359445.1 Hyphomicrobiales bacterium
TATGCCAAATCGGCTCGCATTGGCGGCGCCGAGATTTACCAAGGCACGCGGGTCACCGAACTCAACCCCCGCCCTGATGGAAACTGGGATGTGATCACCGACAAGGGCAGCATTCATGCCGAGCATATCGTGAATTGCGGCGGGCTGTGGGCGCGCGAAGTGGGCCGCATGGTGGGCATTGAGCTTCCCGTGCTGGCCATGGAGCACATGTATCTCGTCACCGACGAAGTGCCTGAAGTAGTGGCCTACAACAAGGAGCGCGGCCACGAGCTTCCGCATATCATCGACTTCAAGTCCGAAATCTACATGCGGCAGGAGCGCTCCGGCTTGGTGCTTGGCACCTATGAGCAGGCGTGCAAGCCATGGCAGCCGAAGCAAACGCCATGGGAATTCGGCCGCGAATTGCTGCAGCCTGATCTTGACCGGATCGCGCCCAATCTTGAACTGGGCTACAAGCATTTTCCGGCCCTGGCCACGGCTGGCATCAAGAAGGTGATCAATGGTCCCTTCACCTTCACGCCGGATGGCAACCCGCTGGTTGGCCCGGTACAAGGCTTGCGCAACTACTGGGTGGCTTGCGGCGTGATGGCAGGCTTCAGCCAGGGTGGCGGCGTGGGTCTCGCATTGTCCCAATGGATGGTGAACGGCGATCCCGGTTTTGACGTCTGGGCCATGGATGTCACACGTTTTGGAGAATGGGCCACCGGCAGCTACACAAATGAAAAAGTGCGGGAGAATTATTCCCGCCGCTTCTCCATCAAGTTCCCCAATGAAGAACTGCCAGCCGCGCGGCCACAGCAGACCACGGCACTGTATGACGTGATGATTGCGCAAGGCGCCGTGATGGGCGACAGCTGGGGCCTTGAAACGCCCTTGTGGTTCGCGCCCCAAGGCGTTGAACCCAAGGACATTTTCTCCTTCCACCGCTCCAATGATTTTGAACATGTGAAAGCGGAAGTGAAAGGCGTTCGCAATGGCGTGGGTATCACTGAAATCGCCAACTTTGCCAAGTATCGCTTCACGGGACATGGATCGGAAGCGTTTCTTTCGCATCTCATGACCAACAAGATGCCGAAGGTTGGCCGTCTCGTTTTAACGCCCATGCTCAATCCCAACGGCAAGCTCATTGGTGACTTCACGATTGCCAATGCAGGGAACGACACCTTCTTTATGTGGGGTTCAAGCCAGGCACAGAAATATCACATGCGCTGGTTCGAAAAATATCTGCCAGCAGACCGCAGCGTGGAGATCGAGCGGCTTGACATGGCCATGGTGGGGCTCTCCATCGCAGGCCCCAAGGCGCGCGCGGTTCTGGAAAAACTCACGGACACGGACGTATCAAATGCCGCCTTCAAATTCATGGACCACCGCGCCATGGATGTGGGCAATGTGCCAGCCCTGATCAATCGCGTCACCTATACCGGCGATCTGGGATATGAAATCTGGGTGGCGCCGGAATATCAGCGCCGTCTCTATCAGCAGATCATGCAAGCGGGCGAGGCCCACGGCATCATCAATTTCGGCATGCGCGCGTTGCTGTGCATGCGCCTGGAAAAGAATTTCCCCACCTGGTACCGCGAACTTCGCCCGATCTACGGCGGCTTCGAAGCCTGTATGGACCGCTTCATCGATCTCACCAAAAATGATTTCGTGGGCCGCGACGCTGCAATGGAAGAAAAACGCAGCGGCGGAAAGCTGCGGCGCGTTTCAATGGTTGTGGACGCTAGTGATGCTGACGTGCTGGGTGATGAACCGATCTCTTACAATGGCAAGGTGGTGGGCTGGGCCACGTCCGGTGGCTTTGCCCATCACGTGGATAAATCCATGGCGCAGGGCTATGTGCCGAAGGAATTGGCAGATGATCTGAAAGCCGGTGCCTTCACGATTGAGATCATCGGCGAGCAGCGGAAGGCGACGATCATTGTGGAGCCGCTGTTTGATCCCAAGGGCGAGAGAATGCGGGGGTAAGCCAGCGCCCTCCTCCGCCCGTTGGGCACCTCCTCCCATTCCAAGTGGAACGGGAGAAGGCGATAGTGATTGTCGCCTTCGCCCGTTCGTAGAATGGGAGAAGGTGGCGCGGAACGCGACGGATGAGGGACCGTGAGCGCAATAACGGCTTCCTTCCCCCTCGGGGTGCGAAGGAAAAGGCTTGTGCTAGACCGCCCGCCCATAAAAGCCAACCTGCTCTTCCTTTGAGAACACAACACCCGGTCTGTCGAAATAAGAAAACACCGTGATGATGCGTTCACGGGGGCCTTTTACCGTGCTGACCTTGTGGGCGGTATTCTTGCCGCGGAAAACGTTCAGGGTTCCTGCAGCAAGTTTTAGCGTCTTCACCTGATCGTCGTTTCCCTCCAGAAGCTTTGCAACGCCGTCGTAGTTTGGGTTTTCATCTCTGCGCAGATCGGAGCGGTACACAAAATCGCCGCCCTGCTCCGGGGCTTGCAGCAGGATTGTGGTGGTGAATTCGCTGCGGTCGAAGTGCCAGTTCAGCGCCTCGCCATCGCGGTAAGACATCACGTTCAACCGCGCCAGCGCATCGCGCATGGGAAACAGCATGTCCTTGTCCATCGTCGCCGCAAGGAAGACGATGAAGCTGGGCCACTCGTAGATCCAAGCCGGAATGCTGTCAGGGATCTGGTCGTAGCAAACTGTGTGGTTCACCGTTTGTGATTTGCGGAGCGCCGGGTGATCGGCGTCGAGGCCCGGAAGGTCCTTCTTAAAATAGATGTTATGCAGCCGCTTGTGGGTGAATGACAGGGTGTCGAGCACGGGCTGGAGTTCAGCTATGGCACGTTGGAGCGCTTCGTCGCGCACCAGGCCTTCGAGATTGAACATCCCCTCTCTCGCAAGATCAGCGCGGCATTTTTCGACGAGGCTGTGCCATTCCACCGTGCCTGGCTTGTCCAAGGGATAGCGTTCGAGATCGAGAATGTTTTTCAATCGGTAAACTCCAATGCGGCATCTGCGAGCCATTCAAATACGCTAAGTGCAAAGGTGCGGAGCGCGTAGATTTCAAATCTGTTGGCGCCGACGCAGTGAACAAGCACCGGCGTGTGATGGATGCCTGTCATCGCAAACATGTGGGGCTTGAAAACATTTGGATGAAAATCAAGAGGAGCAGATTTCGCGAGAACAGTGCGCGCGGGCGTTCCCTCCAGGAATATCCGCGTGCGGCTATGGGACAAGGGTGTGACCACGGCGGCTTCCCGCATCGCTCCCGCGAGATCATCGTTGTCAGCTCCCACAAACCAGAATTGGTTCGGGCCGGTTTTCATGATGGTGCGGTTGTCGCTTTTCAGCGCAACGCCAATTCGGGTCGGCAGCTTCCCTGCAACTTTGGCCACTGACTTTGCATCGCCTGCCACTTGCAGCAGTGAAAATCCGCGTGCTTCACCCAATTGCAGCTGAGCGCTTTTATAAGGCGTGACAGATGCCAGAGCGGAGCGGCGGTCAAGCATTGAGGCGGGATCCTTCGCGGTCGATGAAATGCGGCGACACGATGCGGGCTTTGACGTTTTCACCTTTCAGCGGATAGGCGCAGATGATGTCTTCGCCCTCATGTTTCAATCCCCCTTGATACAGTCCAAGGGCAATGAATTTCTTGAGCTCGGTGGACCATGTGACTGAGGTGATGTAGCCGCGGCCGTGTCCCTTGATTTCGTCGCCTGTGGAAAACAGGATGGCGCCGCCGCGCAGCTTGGCGCCCTCCTCCATCAGTTCAATGCCAACAAGGCTCCAGCGGTCTGGCGCCTGATAGGCCTCGCGCATGCGGAGTTCACGGCCGATATAAGCCTTTTCCTTCCCCGCCATCCTGCCCAAGCCCAGATCATCCAGCGTGTTGCGATGATCAAGCTCCAAGCCCGCGACATGACCCTTTTCGATGCGGAGCGACGCCAAAGCTTCGAGGCCATAGGGCTTGATGCCGAGGGGTTCTGCCACTTTCAGGAAATGCTCCCAAAGTGCGCCTGCAAAATCTGCGGGCACGTGCACCTCATAGGCAAGTTCACCGGAGAAGGAGAGACGAAGCAGACGCACGCGCAAACCGTTTGCCAGCACATCGAGACAGCCCATATAGGGGAGATTTTCATTGGAGATATCAGCGCCAGGAAATGCCAGCTGCAAGGCTTGGCGCGACTTCGGACCGGATATTGCCATCGCCCCCCATTCGTCGGTGAGCGAAGTCACGTGAACCTTCAATTCGGTCCAGTGCACCTGCAGCAGGTATTCAAGCCATGACATCACTTCGCCCGCCTGCGCTGTCGTGGTGGTGAGATAGAATTGCTCGTCTGAAATCCGCGTTGTCGTGCCATCATCGAGCACCACACCATCATCGTTCAGCATCACGCCATAGCGCGCGCGTCCCACAGGCAATTTGGCAAAGCCGTTCACATAAACGCGGTTCAGGAATTCGGCGGCATCCGGCCCCTGCACGTCAATCTTGCCCAGGGTCGATACATCGGCAATGCCGACACCTTGTCGCACCAGTTCCATTTCCTTCACATAGGCCGTCTCAGGGGTGTTTCCTGCCCAGGCATAATACCAGGCGCGCAGCCACAGGCCTGCTTCAATGAAGGTGGCGCCATGGGCTTTGTTGACCTCATGGAGCGGTGACAGGCGGGTTGGACGAAAGTGATGGCCAATGGTGCGGCCGGCAATCGCGCCTATCGCTAGGCCCGTATAAGGTGGTCGGAAGGTCGTGGTGCCTGCCTCTTCGATGGGCAGTTCGCGCAAGTTTGCCATGATCGCCAGCGCATTGATGTTGGATGTCTTGCCCTGGTCGGTTCCCATGCCAAGCGTGGCATAGCGTTTCAAATGTTCGACGGACACATAGCCCTCATCATGGGCGGATGTAATATCCTTCACGGTCACGTCGGACTGGAAATCCACAAAGGCCTTGCCCCTGCCTTTTGCCACGGGCACCCAAGAGGGAAGAATTTTATAGGGGCGTTTGGGCATTCCCATTTCGGCAGGCCAATCAAAATCTCCCATGACGGCACCCACAGCTGAATGGCTTGCAGCAAATGCGCCCGGCACGAAGGCTGCAATCCTCGCGTCATAGACAGGCTTCACGCCGCCATGTGATGTGAGATGCACGGTGGGGGACCAGCCGCCCGACATGGCCAGCACATCACAGTCAATGCTGGCGGAGTGCGCACCGCCCAGTTGCACGCGCTTGACCTGCTTGGCGCCTTCCACATCGGCCACGCCTGATGCCGGGAAAATGCCGAGGCCCAGCATGGCCGCGCGCGACAAAAGGTCAGAGGGAATTTCGCGGCGGAGGTCTGCAATGGTGACGGCCACGCCCGCTTCCGCCAGATCGAAGGCGGTGAAATAGGCGCTGTCATTGTTGGTGGCAATCACCGTTCGCTGCAGGGGCGCCAGGCCATAGCGATTGAGATAGGTCCGCAATGCCGATGCCAGCATCACGCCGGGACGGTCGTTGTTGGAAAACACCAGGGGACGCTCTAGGGAACCGGTGGCAAAGACAATGGATTTCGCCCGCAACAATACCAGGGTCTGGCGCGGTTTGCCCTTTGACGCATCATGGTCGATGTGGCGTTGCTGCAGCACCACCAGATTATCATCATACAGGCCTTGCGCCGTTGTCCGTGTGCGGATTTTCACGTCAGAAAAGGTTAACAATTCATTAACTTGGTTGTTTCGCCAGGATTCCCATTCGCGATTTTGTTCCGACAGCAGCGAGCCGCCCAGTTTGCTGTCTTGTTCCACCAGCGTCACGCGCGCTCCGGTTCTTGCTGCTTTTACGGCAGCACTCAGGCCATGGGGGCCGGAGCCCACCACCAGCACATCGCAGAAGTCGTGCAGCGTGTCATAGCGGCTGGCGTCGGGCTCGTCCCGTATCTTGCCAAGACCTGCAGCGCGGCGAATAAACGGCTCATAGAACATCCAGGATTTGCGGAAGGGTCCCATGAAGGTTTTGTAGTAGAAGCCTGATTGGAACAGGGGTGCGGCCAGTGAATTCACTGCCATCACATCATAGTTCACGGAAGGCCATGCGTTCTGCGTGGCGGCCTGCAAGCCTTCGACAAGTTCCACCGTTGTGGCTGGAATGTTGGGTTCGTTGCCACCAATCGTCATAAGGGCGTTGGGTTCTTCCACGCCCGCCGAAACCACTCCACGCGGCCTGTGATATTTGAAGCTCCGGGCCATCAGGGTCGTGCCATTGGCAAGGAGTGCCGAGGCCAATGTATCGCCCGCAAAACCTGTCAAAGCTTTTCCGTTATAGGTGAAGCCCACGGATTTCGTGCGGTCGATGCGCCCGCCTTTGGCAAGCCTGCGAAAAGTGCTCACGCCTCGCCCCCGATCACATTCGTTGCCGTGTTGCGCGTGATGCTGAACCATTGCCGGCAGCCCAGCACATGCTGCCAATATTCGAGATGCGGCCCCTTCGGATTGTCGAACAGGAAGTAATAATCATGCCATGTCTTCAGGTCGCCCTCACTATGTTTGGGGCGCTGTTTGGTTGCGTCTCCGCCGTAGCGGAATTCACTCACGTCGCGTTCGCCGCAATGGGGACAGGGTATTCTCATTGCTTGTAGGTCCAGTTGCCGATGCCGTAGTCATCAAGCTCGCGGCCCTTTTCGAAGCGGTCGAGCGAATAGGCGCGGTTCAGTGCATGCTCTTCATCATGGGCCATGGTGTGGGCAAACGTCCAGCCGCTGGCGGGCGTGGCCTTGAAGCCCTGGTAGCACCAGCCGCCATTGAAATAGAGATTGCGGATTTTCGTGCGGCAGATGAAGGGGCTGCCATCCGGCGTCATGTCCATGATGCCGCCCCAGTGGCGCAAAAGCCTGAGCTTGGACATGAAGGGCAGCAACGACACGGCGCATTCCGCCACAGTTTGAATGCGGGGAAACTGGCCACGCTGGGTATAGGTATTGAATCCATCGATATGGCCGCCAAACACCATGCCACCCTTGTCGGATTGCGAGAGATAGAAAAGTTCCGCCCCCCATGACACTACATGGTTCACCATGGGCTTGACCGGCTCGGTGACGAATGCCTGCAGGATGTGGCTTTCAATCGGCAGCCGCAGGCCCGCCATTTTGGCCACATGCGAAGAATGGCCTGCCACCGCCATGCCCACCTTGCCTGCCAGAATGCGGCCGCGCGAGGTTTCCACGCCAACGGCTGTCTCGCCATCCATGACGAAGCCTGTGACTTCGCAGTTCTCGATGATGTCCACGCCCAAACTATCAGCAGCACGGGCATAGCCCCAAGCCACCGCATCGTGGCGCACAGTGCCAGCCCTGTCCTGAATGATGCCACCCCATATGGGCCAGCGGGCGTGCGCGGAATAATCGAGATAGGGCAGGAGTTTCATCACCTGCCCGCGGTCCAGCAATTCCGCGTCAATGCCGTTGAGGCGCATGATGTTGCCGCGCCTTGCATAAACATCCATCTGCACGGGGCTGGTGGCCAGCACGACCTGTCCCCGCTGTGAAACCATGCAGTTGAAATTCAGCTCATGGCTGAGGCCTTCCCAGAGTTTGAGGGAATGCTCGAAAAACTGCGTATTGCCGTCAATCACATAATTGGAGCGGATGAGCGTGGTGTTGCGGCCCACATTGCCGGAGCCGATGTAAGCGCGCTCAATCACGGCCACGTTGGTGAGGCCGTGGTTCCTGGCGAGGTAATAGGCGGTTGCCAGCCCGTGTCCGCCGCCACCGATGATGATGGCGTCATAGGAAGATTTGGGTGTGGCGGCGCGCCACGCCCTGGGCCATGGCCGGTCGGGTGAGAGCGCGTGCCGGGCAAGGGCTAGGGCTGAGTAAGGTTTGAACACGAAATTCAGTTACCAGAAATCATGATCCATCGACAAGGCGTGGTTTTTTCACGTCCCGGGCCTTGAGGTATTCGGCCATTTCACTGGCGAGAAACGCCATGGTGCTCATGCCGAGAAAGCCATAGACCAAGGGCAGGATGGTTCCGTCATATTGCTGGCCAATCCAGCCGCCGATCAAAATTGCCACCAGGGAGGAAACGGTTCCCGAAATGGCTGCTGCCATGCCCGCGATATGTCCCACCTGTTCCATGGCCATTGCGTTATAATTGCCGAAAACAATGCCGCAGCAGAAAAACGTGCAGAAGAGATAAACCCCAAGCGACCACAGCGGCGGATGGCCCGCAGTCAGCAATGCAACAATCAGGAATATGGCGGAGAACAGCATGCAGCCCCTGACAGCCCACTTGGAAAGGCTGCGCATGCCATGCCGCATCACCATCCTGCCGTTGAAAATCATAGCGCAGGCGATGGCTATGGCAAAGAGGCCAAACCACACGGCGAAAAGTTTCCCTTGCGCATATTGCTCGGCAAAAATTTGCTGCGAGGTTCCGAGATAGGCGATGAATGCCGCAAAGATCAGGCCTACGGCAATGGTATATCCCCAGGCGGTGGGAAAGCGGAAAAACTCTCTTGCCGAGCGCAGAAGGTTGCCCGCGGAAAATGCCACGCGATTTTCGGGAGCCAGGGTTTCTTCCTGGCGCACTTGCAGGAAAATTGCCGCACCCACGGCCATGACGATGAAGCCCACAAAAATCATGCGCCAGCTGGCCACGAGCAAGACGAGTTGCCCAATGGATGGCGCCATGATGGGCACCAGCATGAACACGGACATGACGAAGGACATGATACGCGCCATTGCAGCGCCACCCTGACCATCGCGCACCATGGCCATGGACACAATGCGGGGCGAAGCTGCGCCAAAACCTTGCAGTGCGCGGCCAGCCAGAAGCATTTCAAAGCTGGTCGCAAACAAACACAGGAGGGAACCAGCCAGGAACAGCAGCAGTCCCCCAAAGATCGCGGGCTTGCGGCCGGTGCTGTCCGAAATCGGCCCGCTCAGCAGAGTGCCTATGGTCATTCCCGCAAAGAAGGATGTGATAATGAATTGTCGGCGGTTTGGGTCGCTCACGCCAAATTCGCTGGCAATGGTGCCAATCGCCGGCAACATGGTATCAATCGACATGGCCACCAAGGCGGTGAGCAATGCGACGAGAAAAATGAATTCCTTCTGCGAGGTGTGTTCGTTCGTCATGGATCTCAATTCTATTATTTTATGAAGCGCAGGGCGCGCATGACGTCGAATATGTTCTCGGTCTCGACGCGGTTGGTCCGGTTTCCGATATATTGGCAGCCGGGATAGAAACTTTTCTCATAAGCCAAAGCCGGGGTCACATAGGTTACATCCAATGTGAAGGCCTTGGGCACCTCCAGCAGGCAGGCCTGCAATTTTCCGCGCAAGGCGCTCTCCACGCCCCCACGGATCGCTATCTGTGAGGCGGCGGGCGTCATGGAAATGGTGGATTGTCCCTTGCCCTCTTTCACCGCAACCCGCCCGATACGAGCATTGGTTTCGGCCACCTCTTCCATCAGCGCCGCGTCGCCGCTCACAAACACCGTGGGAACGCCAAGGCTCGCCGCGGCCAAAGCCACCAGGCGGAATTCCGATGCAGGTTGGCCGTTGAGGGTAATCATGTGTGTCCGCGTATTCAGGGTGTGCGCCAGGCTGTTTCCCTCCGAGCCCACGCCCGCATGGTAGCCAATCATCACCAAACCCGCGAAGTCGCTTTTAAGTTCCTGAATCATGCTGAAAGGGTGGCCGGACCATTCGCGGATGATTTTCACATCAGCGGGAAGCATGGTGGTGATGAGGTTGCGGCCGCTGTCATGGGCGTCCTTCAGCCAGATTTCGCTGGCACCGGCGGCGCGCGCGCCATCAATGGCGGCAATGGCTTCAAGCGTCATGATCTCGCGGAATTCCGCCCAGTCGGCGTGGTTCTTCTCGGCCTCATCCCAATGGGTAATGCCCGCCACGCCCTCAATATCCACGCTGATATATATTTTCATTCCGGTTAAGCTAGTTCCTATGAAGATCGATTCCAACAGCCGAAGCGTAGACCTAGACCCGCGTTCCGCGCAGTTCTATGAAAACCCTTACCCCTTTTATCACGAACTGCGCCAGAAGCTGCCCGTGTTCAAGTGGGAACAATATGGCTATTGGTGTTTTGCAGGCCATGAAGATGTAAATGCGCTGCTGCGCGACCGCCGTTTTGGCCGACAAATTCTCCATGTGGCTGCCCGCGAGGAATTGGGGCTGGCAAAGATTCCCGCCCATCTCACACCCTTTTACGATTTTGAAAAACATTCCCTGCTGGAGCTGGAACCTCCGGTTCACACGCGTTTGCGCGGGCTCATCAGCCGGGCTTTCCTGTCGCGGCAAGTGGCAAGCCTGCGGCCAAAAATAGAGCATCTTTCCAACCGCTTGATCGATGGCATTGACGCACAAGGTGAAGTGGATTTGCTGGCGGCCTATGCCACACCCATCCCGGTCATTGTAATTTGTGAACTCCTCGGCGTTCCAACTGACATGGCGGACCAGTTCCTCATCTGGTCACATGATATGGTGGCCATGTATATGGCGCGGCGCGACAGAAGTGTGGAAACCGCAGCGGTCACAGCCACGCTGGCCTTCAGCGCCTATATGCGGGCGCTTATTTCGGAACGCCGCAAAAACCCGCAAGGCGATCTCCTGTCAGAACTCGTAAAGGCGGAGAGCGAGGGACAAAAACTAACTGAAGATGAACTCGTCACCACCGCCATCCTCATTCTCAATGCCGGGCATGAAGCCACGGTCCACACCATCGGCAATGGCGTCAAAGCCTTGCTGGAACGAGGGATACCTGCGCCCATCACGGAGCCCGTCATCGAAGAGATCATGCGCTTTGACGCGCCATTGCATCTCTTCACGCGCTATGCGCTGGAGGACATGGAATATGGCGGCATCCGTTTGCGCCGGGGCGAGGAAGTGGGCCTCATGCTGGGTGCTGCCAACCGCGACCCCGCGCGTTTTGAAAACCCGGATGCATTCATTCCGACGCGCCAGCCCAACCCGCATGTGAGCTTTGGCGCAGGCATCCATTTCTGCATCGGCGCACCGCTCGCCCGGCTTGAAATGCTGATCGCTTTCCAAACCCTGTTCAAACGCCTGCCCAAATTGCAACTTGCGGAGCAACCTCATTACAAGGACGCCTACCACTTTCACGGGCTGGAGGCATTGCGCGTCGCGTTCTGAAAATTCCCTACACCACGTGGTCTGGAGCAATCGCGCATACAGTGGCGTGGTCGCATTCCACCTGCAGGGTCACGTGATGGATGCCGTGGTGGGCGCTCAGCTCTCGGGTAATGTCCATCAGAAAAATGTCACCGGGATGGCCAGATGGCATAAAGAGATGTGCTGTCAGTGCCACGTCAGTTGTGCTCATGTGCCAGATATGGAGATCGTGGATGGCGGCAACACCGACCTTACTCTTCAGGAATTCCCGCACGACAGCCGGGTCCATGTCTTTCGGCACGGAATTGAGCGACATGGCCAGGCTTTCAAGGAGCAAGCCCCAGGTGCCCCAGACGATGACTGCTACAATCACAAGGCTCACAACAGGGTCAAGCCACAGCCAGCCGGTATAGAGAATAACCACCCCTGCCAGCACAACGCCCGCAGAAACCGCCGCATCCGAGACCATGTGGAGATAGGCGCCGCGGATATTGAGGTCGCCTTTGCTTCCGCGCGCAAACAGCCAGGCGGTGATGCCATTCACCAAAATGCCAACCGCTGCCACTATCATCACGGTTTTTCCCGCAACTTCTGCCGGATTGAACAGGCGCAATATGGCCTCCCAGCCGATCGCCCCCACAGCCACCAGCAGGAACACGGCGTTGAACAGCGCTGCCAGGATCGTGCTGCCCTTGAGGCCAAAGGTATAGCGCGCTGAAGGCGGAAAGCCCGCGAGGTGGGCTGCCATCCAGGCAATGGCAAGACCCAGCACATCGGAAAGATTATGGCCTGCATCCGCCAGCAGCGCCATGGAGTTGGAAGCAATGCCGTAGGCGGCTTCCACCGCCACAAATCCCAAATTGAGCGCAATGCCCGCAGCAAATGCCCCGCCGAATGTGGCAGGCGCATGCGAATGATCGTGGTGGTCGTGGCTCAAATATCTGCTCCGGCTTTTGCAATTAGTGAAGGGTGGCTTATATCGGAGATATCATGCTGATGCGCAACCATTCTCATCTTTGGCCCGGGGTCCCCTATGCAGTGGGTGCTGCCATTTTGTTTGGGGCAACAACGCCGCTTGCAAAATTTCTCCTCGGAACCATAAGCCCGTGGATGCTGGCTGGAATTTTCTATTTCGCTGCAGGCCTGGGATTGCTGGGCTGGCGGCTGTTGCGGTCAGCCGCGGGCAATGCCAGCCAAGAGGCGGGTTTGCGCCGGGCCGAAGTGCCCTGGCTTCTGGCAGTAGTCATCTTCGGCGGTCTTATTGGCCCGGTGTTGCTCATGTTCGGCCTCACCCTTACTACGGCAGGCAACGCATCCCTTCTGCTGAACCTTGAAGGCCTGGCCACCATGCTCATTGCCTGGATCGTGTTCCGCGAAAATGTCGACAGGTGCCTGCTGCTGGGCGCGGCGGCCATTCTTTGTGGCGCCGTGGTTTTATCCTGGGATGGCAGCGGTGTGCGCATCGACATGGGCGCAATGCTGATCGCTGGCGCATGTCTTGCCTGGGGGATCGATAATAATCTCACGCGCAAGCTTTCCGCTGCTGATCCCGTTGAGATCGCCATGGTGAAAGGACTAGTCGCGGGAAGTGTCAACCTGGGGCTTGCCGCCAGCGCCGGAGCTGGCCTTCCACCCCCCAATATCCTGGTGCTGGCGGGCCTGGTGGGCCTGTTTGGCATTGGGGTGAGCCTGGTCATGTTCATGCTCGGCCTGCGCCATCTCGGAGCAGCGCGCACCGGCGCCTATTTTTCACTCGCTCCATTCATTGGCGCTGTGCTGGCGATTGTTTTGCTGGGCGAGGCTTTCACCTGGCAGCTCGGGTTAGCGGGTATTTTGATGATGGCGGGAACCTGGCTGCATGTGCGCGAACGCCATGAACATTTCCACACCCACGCGCCTGCTGAACATGAGCACATGCATGCCCATGACGCGCATCACCAGCATGCCCATGCAACGGGTATGGATCCCACGGCACCGCATTCCCATCCGCACCGCCACGCAGCCCTCACACATTCCCACGTGCATTTCCCCGACATCCACCACCGCCATGAGCATGAATAGATGCGTGACATGATTCATTCCTTGCCCCTTTTGCTATTCCGGTGTTAGAAGCCGGCGTCAACCCGCAAGGGCGTTTCCCGAGAATGAGAAAGGTTGGCAAATGGCCCGACGCCAAATCCAGGAATATTTGACTTTTGATGACGTGCTGATGAAGCCCGGCGCTTCTTCCGTTCTGCCCGCTGAGGTTTCCACCGCCACCCGCATCACCCGCGACATCGCCCTTTCCATTCCCATCATATCAGCCGCCATGGACACGGTGACCGAGTCCAAACTGGCCATCGCCATGGCGCAGGCCGGAGGCCTCGGCGTCATCCATAAAAACCTTGAACCTGAGGTGCAGGCCGAGCATGTGCGGGCGGTGAAGCGGTTTGAGTCCGGCATGGTGGCCAATCCCATCACCATAAGGCCCACGGCCACGCTTTCCGAAGTCATGCAGCTCAAGGAACGCTACAAGATATCCGGCATTCCCGTAGTTGAGGAAAACGGCAAGCTCGCGGGCATCATCACCAATCGCGATGTGCGCTTTGCCACCGATCTCAATACCCGCGTTTCCGAATTGATGACGCGCAAGCTCATCACCGTGAAGGCGGGCGTTGACCGCGCGGAAGCCAAGAAGCTGTTGCACAAGCACCGGATTGAAAAGCTCATCGTGGTCAATGATGATTATGAATGCGTGGGCCTCATCACCGTCAATGACATGGAAAAGGCTGCCGACCATCCCTACGCTGCCAAGGACGAGCAGGAGCGCCTGCGCGTGGCAGCAGCCACCGGCACCGGCGACAAGGGGTTCCTCCGCGCTGAAATGCTGATTGATGCAGGTGTCGACATCATCGTTGTCGACACCGCCCACGGGCATTCCATCCATGTCATCAACATGGTGGACCGCATCAAGAAACTGTCGAACAAGGTGCAGATCATTGCGGGCAATGTGGCAACCGGCGAAGCTGTAAAAGCGCTCATCGGCGCTGGCGCGGATGCCGTGAAAATCGGCATCGGTCCAGGCTCCATCTGCACAACGCGGATCGTGGCAGGCGTGGGCGTGCCGCAGTTATCCGCCATCATGGATTGCGCCGAAGAAGCCAATAGGTCCAATACGCCCATCATTGCCGATGGCGGCATCAAGCAATCCGGTGACCTGGCGAAGGCTTTGGCCGCGGGCGCGGGCGTTGCCATGATCGGCTCGCTTCTGGCTGGCACCGACGAAAGCCCTGGCGACAGCTATCTCTTCAATGGCCGCACCTATAAATCCTATCGCGGCATGGGCTCGCTGGCGGCCATGTCACGGGGTTCCGCCGACCGTTATTTCCAGCAGGAAGTGAAAGACAGCCTGAAACTGGTGCCGGAAGGTGTTGAAGGCCAGGTGCCTTATAAAGGTCCGGTGGCGCAGGTCCTGCACCAGCTCACCGGCGGGCTTCGGGCCGCCATGGGCTATGTGGGTGCTGGCTCGCTTGCCGAATTTCAGACGCGGGCTGAATTCATCCGTATCACCAGTGCCGGCATGCGTGAAAGCCATGTCCATGATGTCATGATCACGCGGGAAGCGCCAAATTACCAGGGCGGGCATTAGCGCATGTCCCGCCAAAGTGTGAAGCGGTTTGGCGGTCGGGACATGCGCCAACATATTGATCTGGTGCGAACCCATCTCGTCGGGAAGCGCTCTAGATGACGCAAACCCAGCTCGTCCTCCTCCCGGCGTTTGTGCATGTGGCGCTGGTGTTTTATGTGCTGTTTCGTTCAGGCCAGGGCCGCGTGGCCGCGGTGCGCGAGGGGCTGGTGAAACGCGCCGAGATCGATACCAACAAGAACGCCTATCCGGAAGCCACCCGCAATTTCGCCAATAACTACCAGAGTCAATTTGAGCTTCCTGTCTTGTTCTATGCGGTTGTGGCCTTCGCCCTGCTCACCGGCCTGGTCGATCCGGCATTCATCGCGCTTTCGTGGCTTTTTGTTGCCTCAAGGCTGGCTCATAGTTTTGTGCATACCGGCAGAAATGTGATAGCAACGCGTTTCAAGGTTTTTACGGCTGGTCTCGCCATCCTCATTTTGATGTGGGTGTGGTTTGGGCTCCGGCTTTTTGTGATTGGATAATTCATGCGCATGGCTGGCCGCATTGCTGCGGCAATGGAAATTCTCAACGCGGTGTTCACGCAGCACCGCCCTGCTTCGGAAGCGCTCAAGGATTGGGGCAAGGGCCACCGCTTTGCAGGCTCCACCGACCGGCATGCCATCGGCACACTGGTCTATGACACCTTGCGCCGCCGCAACACCGCCGCTGCCCGCATGGGCGATGGAAGGCCGCGAGCCCTGGTTTTGGGAACATTGCGCGAAGTCTGGGCCATGCCAGCAAGCGAGATCGAAACACTCTGCACGGAGCAATTTGGCCCGGGGGTTCTGAGCAAGGCTGAACATGCAGCGCTTCACCGGGAGATGCGCGATGACCTTCCCGCCCATATCCGCGGTGATTTTCCGGAATGGCTCATGCCGTCGCTTACAAAGGTTTTTGGGGCACGCGCCGCAGAAGAAGGTGCCGCCCTTTCGCAGCGCGCCCCTATTGATCTCAGGGTGAACACCCTCAAGGCAGACCGGCCGCAATTGCTGGAAGCCTTGGCCAAGCATGGCGCTGTGGCTGGTCCGCTGTCGCCGCTCTGCGTTCGCATCAAGTCGCCAGATGCCACCACCCGCAACATCAATGTGGAAGTGGAACCCGTGCATGGCATGGGATGGTTTGAAGTGCAGGATGCAGGCTCACAGATTGCCGCGCTGATGACGGGTGCCAAGCCCGGCGAACGCGTGGCCGATATCTGTGCAGGCGCTGGCGGCAAGACGCTGGCGCTCGCTGCCATGATGCAGAACAAGGGTGTGGTTTCGGCCTATGACGCCGACAAGCACCGTCTGCGCCCAATATTCGAGCGCATGACCCGCGCAGGCGTCACCAATATCGACGTTATCCCCGCTGATGAACCCAACAAGCTCGATGAAAGCGGCGGCTTTGACTGTGTGCTGATCGACGCGCCCTGTTCGGGGTCTGGTTCGTGGCGGCGGAAGCCCGACGCCAAGTGGCGGCTTGCCGAAATGCAATTGCAGCAACGCATGAAAGACCAGCGCGAAGTGCTTGATCGCGGCGCCCAATTGGTGAAAAAAGGCGGGCGCCTGGTCTATGTCACCTGTTCGGTCCTCCCCGAGGAGAACACCGCCCAGATCGAGCGCTTCCTCGAGGTTTACAAAAATTTCGAAATCATCTCCACGGCCAAGCAGTGGGCCGAAGCCATCGGTGGCGAGCCTCCCGTCTCGGCCGACGGCGCGAAAGACACATTGTTGTTAACGCCAGCACAACATGGCACAGATGGCTTCTTTATTGCCGTAATGCGGAAGGTTTAGTGGCGTAACGCCCCATCATATCGCTGCGATAGACGCGGCTTAACTCCGTTGGATGCGTTCGAAGTGGCTGGCGTTGCATTGAACATGGAACTTAAGCCTTCTCCGGTCGTTGCATACGTGAACGATTCACTCAGAAGCAGTTCTTTAGCTTTCTGTCGGTGTTCATCCAAGTTTTCAGCTGAACTTTGCCGTTCACTTTATCATTCCCCTTTTGGAGGAACTTATGATGGCCAAACTTCAACCTGCCCGCACACTTGCCGAACTTTCAGCCAAGCCTTATCCCAATGATAGCCCGGCATATCGCGTTGCGCGTACGGCGTTGCTCGCTGAGGAAATTGAACTTCGTCGGCACATTGAAAGTGTTGCAAAAGAGCGGCGAGCCCTGCCGCTTGGCGGTGAGGCGCGAGCCTATGAATTTCTCGACGATCAAGGAAAGACAGTGGCGCTGAATGACATGTTCGGTGGACATGACACGCTGGTCACCTATTTCTGGATGTACGGGCCGCAACGGGAGCGACCCTGTCCGATGTGCACGTCATTGCTTGGGTCACTCGATATACCCGCCGTGGATCTGGAACAGCGCGTGGCATTGGCGGTGATTGGCCGCTCGCCAGTTGCGCGGCAGCTTGCTTTCGCGCAAGAGCGCGGATGGCGAAACCTCAAATTTTACCAGTGCATCGGCGATGATTTTGCCAGGGATTATCGCGGACTCGCTCCTGACGGCAGCGAATGGCCAGCGCTCGATATATGGAAAAAGGATGGTGACATGGTGTGCCACTTCTGGGCGGGCGAGGCTGATAAGACGGCCGATCCCGGCGAAGACGCGCATGGTGCGCCAGACCCGACACCGCTGTGGACCATTCTCGATCTGACGCCGGGCGGGCGCGGGACGGATTGGTATCCCAAACTGCAATATGAACGTTGAACCCGTCTGCTGCTTCGGAATTAAAAAAGGACCTGAGAATGGCTACTAAAGAAAAACACAGTGAGGCAACTCCAGTTCTTACAAATGCACATAAGGCGCTTTCAATTTTTCTCGGCTGCTGGCGCGCCGAAGGCTTGTCTTTTGGCGGCACCGACCAATCGGGCGCCGATCCAAAAGCCAATGGCGTCCCGTGGGTCAGCACCCACACCGCCCGTTGGCACACCGGTGATTTTTTTCTGATTCAGGACGAACGTGCATTGGTGAATGGAGCAATCTTCGACACCTTGAGTGTTTTGGGAGTAGAAACTGACAACGCGAAATATTTCGCACGTACTTTCGAGAATCACGGATTTTACCGGCACTATGATCTCTCGGTCGATCATCGGACTTGGGTTTTGAAAGGCAAAACCGAACGCGCCCTTACAGTGTTCAGCGCAGACGGCCAGACTCAAACGATCAGTTGGGAATGGCTGCAGAACGGGAAGTGGCTGCCACTGTGCGATCGGATCGCCTCGCGAGTCGAAAAAATCATGCCGAACTGATGAAAAGGAGAGCATAATGACCCTCACCGCCCACTGTCACTGTGGACGCAACGCCTTCGAGATCGATGGTGAACTCCCTGAGAAGCTAACGCGGTGCACTTGCTCATTTTGCTCGAAGCGCGGGCATCTCTACGCCTATTACACACCTGATCAGCTGAAAGTGACGCAAGCCGATAGCGATGCCGTATATCGCTGGAATTCGAAGACTGTGGCCAACCATTTTTGCAACGCATGCGGATGTGATCTCTACGCCGACAGCCCAGACTTCAAGCCAGACGGAACTTGGGATGGCAAGACACGGCGGATTGCCGTGAATGCGCGATTGTTCGATAATTTCGAAGCCGCAGATTGGCCCGTCACTGTGTTGGATGGCAAAAACCTCTGGTAGAGACCCGGTTGGGTTCATCACTGCCGTGATGCGGAAGGTTTAATGAGTGAAGTAAGCGCACCCACCCATCATTCGTCACCCCATTGAAAAACGGGGCCCAATTTTCCGCGTGATGACTCTCATATCATCGGTCGGACGCGCGTGACGCTTGGGTCCCGGCTTTCGCCGGGAAGACGAAATGGGGGGGTGTACGGATGATTTATGATGTTTCAACTTGCCCCCTCGCCTCACTTCCGCAGCAAAAACTTTGCCATGGCGCGCAGGGTTTCGGTGCTGACGTGGTGTTCGATGCCTTCGGAATCGATGCGTGCGGTTTCCTGGCTCACGCCTAGGGCCAAAAGGAAATTCTCCACCACGGCATGCTTGCGCTTGCCGTCATCTGCCATTTTCCAGCCATCACCCGTGAGGAAAATGGCACGGTAGGGTTCCTGCGTCACCAGCCCCAGGGTTTGCAGGCGTTTCAGGGTTTTGACCACGGTGGCGTTGGCTACGCCTAAGCGCATGGCGATATCGGTGCAGCGGGCTTCGCCGCGCTCATCAATGAGATCGGCGATCATTTCCACATAATCCTCCGCCAATTCAGCCGAATGGTCGGCGCGCACGCGCTTGAAGGCGGCGGAGCGTATTTTGGCAGTGGGGCGTTTTCTGGAAGAGAGAGCCATCGTGGCTGGATATTAGCCTATTGCATATAGTTTAGCCTATGCTAAACTTTCGCCATGTCACAGAATGTTGAAGTTGCGGAGACAGGAGGTGGCTGGCAGCGGGCGCGGGGTGAAGCCTCGCTGATTGATGTCTTCCGCAGCGTGAAACTTCCCGCTTCCGCCTCCGTGTTCCGGCGGGCACTGGCTTTTGTCGGGCCGGGGTTTCTGGTGGCTGTGGGCTATATGGACCCCGGCAACTGGGCAACGGCGATCGCTGGCGGCGCGCAGTTCGGCTATGCCCTCCTCTTCGTGGCGCTCCTTTCCAATGTCATGGCGATCATCCTGCAATCGCTGTGCGCCAGGCTTGCCGTTGGCTCCGGCCGCGATCTCGCGCAGGCTTGCCGGGATGCCTTCCCGCGGCCTGTTGCCTTCGTTCTCTGGCTCTTTGCGGAAATTGCCATTATCGCCACCGATATCGCCGAGGTCGTGGGAACGGCCATTGGCCTCAACCTGCTGTTTGGCATCCCGCTGGAAATCGGCGTGGTGATTACAGCGCTCGATGTGTTCGTCATCCTGTGGCTGCAGCGGCTGGGTTTTCGCTGGGTCGAAGCCTTTATCATGACGCTGCTGGGCGTGATCTTTGCCTGTTTCTTCGTGCAGATCGCCATGGCCGATCCCGATTGGGGCGGCGTCATCAAGGGCTTTGCGCCCACGGTTGATATCATCGGCAATCCGCAGATGCTCTATCTCGCCTTGGGCATCATCGGGGCTACGGTCATGCCGCATAATCTCTATCTGCATTCCGGCATCGTGCAGACGCGCGACTTTGGCGACAGCATCCCCGAAAAGCGCGAGGCGCTGCGCTTTGCCACGTGGGATTCCACCTTCGCGCTCATGTTCGCGCTCACGGTGAACGCCTCCATCCTCATCCTTGCCGCCGCCACCTTCTACAAAACCGGGCGCACCGGCGTTACCGATCTCACGGACGCGCATGCCATGCTGGCGCCGCTTTTGGGATCACTGCTGGCGCCCAAGCTCTTTGCCATAGCGCTCCTGTGCTGCGGCTTGAATTCCACCGTCACCGCCACACTTGCAGGCCAGATTGTGATGGAAGGCTTCCTCAATTTCCGCCTGCCCGCCTGGGCTAGACGACTGGTCACGCGCCTCGTGGCTATTGTGCCAGCCGCCGGCGTCACCATTGCTTATGGCGCTGCGGGTTCAGGCAAACTGCTCATTCTCAGCCAGGTCATCCTCGCCTTCCAGCTTCCCTTCGCCATCGTGCCGCTGGTCATGTTCACCCGCGACAAAGCCAAGATGGGTGCGTTGGTCTCGCCAGGCTGGCTCACCGGCATCGCCGCCATCATTGCAGCGCTCATCATTGGGCTGAATGGGAAGCTCATCTGGGATTTGGCGGCGGGCTAAACTTCGTCGTTTCCGCACCACTGGCTGACGCTTATCCGCTGCGGCTCTGTCCATCCCGAGCGTAAACCTCTCCCTAGGTGAAACTTTCTCAACAGGCTCCGTCATGACCGATATCCAACCTGCTCCCACTGCACGCCGCTCAAGAGCCGGTGGCGGGGCTGACGCGCGCAGGCTTGCCCGCAACAAGCCAGCCCTGGTGCAGGCGGGTTACATCCGCCGCAACATCAAGCTGTATGAACCGTTCTCGGATGATCAACTGGAACTCATCGAAAACAACACCGAAACCATCCTGCAGGAAATTGGCATTGAATTCCGCGATGACGCGGAAGCCTGTGCCATGTGGAAGGCGGCGGGTGCCGATGTGCAGGGCGAGCGGGTGCGCTTTCCCAAGGGTCTGGTGCGCCGCCTCATCAAAACGGCGCCTCGGGAATTCACGCAATATGCGCGCAACCCCGCCAATAATGTGGTGGTGGGCGGCAAGAACACGATATTTGCTCCCGTCTACGGCCCTCCCTTCGTGCGCGATCTCGAAGGCGGCAGGCGCTATGCTACCATTGCGGATTTCCGCAATTTCGTGAAGCTCGCCTATATGTCTCCGTCGCTGCACCACTCCGGTGGCACCGTGTGCGAACCTGTCGATATCCCCGTGTCCAAGCGGCATCTGGATATGGTCTATTCCCACATCAAATATTCCGACAAGCCCTTCATGGGATCGGTGACGGCACCTGAGCGCGCGGAAGATTCGGTGCGCATGGCCGAGATGGTTTTCGGCAAGGAATTCGTGTACGAGAACTGCGTGATGATCAATCTCATCAATGCCAATTCTCCCATGGTGTTTGACAGCACCATGGTGGGTGCGCTGAAGGTTTACGCGCGCGCAGGGCAAGCCACCGTCATTTCGCCCTTCATTCTTTCGGGCGCCATGTCGGCTGTCACCGTGGTGGGCACGCTCACGCAGATACTGGCTGAAGCCTCCGTGGGCATGGCGTTTGCGCAATTGTGCAGGCCGGGTGCGCCCGTGGTGTTCGGCACCTTCGCCTCCTCCATTTCCATGCAATCGGGTGCGCCTACATTTGGCACGCCGGAGCCCGCGCATGTGTTGTTTGGCGCAGCCCAGCTGGCGCGAAGACTTGGCGTTCCCTTCCGCTCAGGCGGTGGCCTCTGCGGTTCCAAGCTACCGGATGCGCAAGCGGCCCATGAAAGTGCCAATACGCTGTGGCCCACGCTTTTGGGCGGCGTCAATTTCTGCCTGCATGCAGCGGGCTGGCTGGAGGGTGGCCTTGTGTCATCCTATGAGAAATTCATTATCGACGCGGACCAGCTCACCATGTTCCAGCGTTTTGCCCAGGGGGTTGATTTCTCCGAGAACGGACAGGCGCTTGATGCCATCCGCGAAGTGGGTCCCGGCTCGCATTTCCTTGGTTGTGCGCATACCCGCAGCAATTTTGAAGATGCGTTCTGGCGTTCGGGCATCACCGACAACAATTCCTATGAGCAATGGCGTGATGACGGCGAAAAGGATCAGAGCGTCAGGGCCAATGCCACGTGGAAAAAGATGCTGGCGGAATATGAAGGCCCAGCGCTCGACGAAGGCCTTGACGAACAATTGCAGGCCTTCATGGCCAAGCGCAAGGAAGGCTTGCCCGACAGCGTGAGCTGAAGTGTAGTCTTCAGGCCGGAACCGCCCTCAGCCTGCGTTCAGTAACCGCGTAGAGCATAACGCCCGCAATCACCATGAGCGATCCTATGGCATCTGACACCGTGAAAGGCTCGCCCAGAACCCAGACCGCCAAGCCAATGGTAATAAGCGGCGAGACCGTGGCCACCATCGACGTCGATTGCGGGGAAATGCGCGACAGCGCTGCGTTCACCAAAAAAGACGGCAGAACGGTTGCAAAGAATCCGGTGCCTGCCGCCAGCCACAGGAATTGCGGGGATGCGGAAAAGTCAAAGCTGCGGCTCACCACGATATAGTGCACGATGCAGGCCACGGCGGAGGCTGACATGGCAATCGCGGTAAACATGGTGCTGCCCATGGCCGTGATATATTCCTTGGCCAGCAACTGATAAATCGCGAAGGTCAAGGCGCAACCCAGCACGAGCGCCGTGCCGATAACTGTGGCAGAGCCTCCGTCCGGCAGGTCATTCACAAACACGAGAACGAGGCCCGCATAGGTAATGGCTGCGGCCCCCAAGCCCCAGGCGGTCAGCCGTGCACCAAAGAACATCCAGCCCAGAAACATCACGAACATGGGATAGGTAAACAGCACGAGCCGTTCAAGCTGTGCGGAAATATAAACCAGGCCTTCAAAATCCAGGATGGAGGAAATGTAGTATCCCACAAAGCCCGCCAATAAAGAGCGCAGTACCAGACCCCAGCCGGGCTTCACCTTGCTGTTCCGGTGCATATGGATAAAGGCGTAGACGCCTACGCCCACGAAGAACGGCAGCGCCACCGCCATGCGCAGTGCCAGCAACAGGGCGGCATTTGCCTCTTCGCGGTAGGCGAGCTTGATGAAAATGGCCTTGGTGGAAAACAATGCAGCGCCGAGGCCTGCATAAATATATCCCTTGAGTGCGCCGTGCCTGTCCATGCGGCTTCCCTATCATGGGGGGACTGTACTTGTCGCCATCCCGCACTATCATGCCTGTCATGCGACAATGAGGAGAGAAAATGACCGCCCTGCATTTCCGGCCTGCCCATGAACTTGCCCGCCTGCTGCGCGCGCGGAAAATCTCAGCCGTTGAGCTTTTGTCGGAATGCCTTGACCAATATGCCTTGCATAATGATGCGCTGAACGCGATCGTTGTCACAGACATTGACCGGGCAAAACGGGCAGCGGCAGCGTCCGACAGGCGTTTGAAGCGAGGCAAGGCGCTGGGCCCTTTTGACGGTGTGCCCATGACGGCAAAAGAATCCTTCGACATGAAAGGCCTGCCTTCCACCTGGGGTTCGCCTGATCACCAGGAGAATATTGCGAAGGCCGATGCCACCGCCATCACGCGGCTTACGAATGCGGGCGCTGTCATCTATGGCAAGACGAATGTGCCCTTCATGCTGGCAGACTGGCAAAGTTTCAACGATGTCTATGGCACCACCAACAATCCCTGGGACATCAAACGTTCACCGGGCGGATCGTCGGGCGGTTCTGCGGTCGCATTGTCCACCGGCATGTCGGCGCTCGACATCGGTTCGGATATTGGCGCATCGCTGCGTAATCCGGCGCATTACTGCGGCATCTTTGCGCACAAACCCACGTATGGAATAGTTCCTTACGACGGGCATCTCCTCTCGAATGTGGAACCCAGCGATATTTCCGTGACCGGCCCCATGGCGCGTTCGGCCCGGGATCTCACCGCCATGATGAAGCTCTTGGCGGGGCCCGAGGGCATTGCGGCGCGCGGCTATGGCTTGCAACTTCCCGACCTCAAGCAGAAATCCTTCAAGGATTTTCGTGTGGCTGTCATGCTGACGGATGCTGAAAGCGAGGTTGACCAGCCGGTGCAGGATTTGATCGCGGCGCTGGCAAAGTTCCTCACCCGCAAGGTCAAGAAGATTTCGCATGAGGCCAGGCCTGCCTTCAGCACGCGCGAGGCCATGGATATCTTCATAGCCCTGCTGCGCTCGACCACCAGCCGCCGGCAGAGTGATGCGGATTTTGCAAAGAACGAGTCCATTGTCGCCAATTTTGCCACGGACGATGAGAGCTACTATGCCAAGATGACGCGTGCCTATGTGATGCCGCACCGCACTTGGCTCATGGTCAATGAACGCCGCCACCAGATGCGCCTGTTGTGGGACCGCTTCTTCGACGATTGGGACGTAATGCTATGCCCAGCCGCTGCCTCTGCCGCATTCCCGCATGATCACGTGGGCGACCGGCACCTGCGCAGCATTGAAGTAAACGGCAAGAAGGTGCCCACAACAGACCAGCTGTTCTGGGCGGGATATTCCGGCGCGTTCTACCTGCCCTCCACAGTGGTGCCCATAGGCCTCACACCACAGGGCCTCCCCTCAGGCGTGCAAATCATCACCCGCCAATATGGCGACTACACCAGCCTCCGCTTTGCCGAGCTGCTGGAAAGGGAATACGCGGGTTTCGTTCCGCCGCCGGGGTATTAGGAGGGTGTCGCTGGGGTGTCTCTTTTATCGTCAACCCGTTGAAAAGCGGGGCCCA
>JANMAE010000131.1:0-3551 GCA_031359445.1 Hyphomicrobiales bacterium
CCGCCTGGGATTGCGCAAAGCCTCCTCAACGGGATGGCTCCCATAAATCACATCATTCCGCTCACTCATGCCAGACCTCTAGCACATTGTAAAAATCCCGCGAGCACAAAGCGCAAATCAACAGAAAAACCCTGCCAAAAAGCGCGGTTTGAAGTGACACACGGAGCGCAAAAAGCGCGTTAAGCGTTAACGGGGTTATTCATACTAACATGTTAGTATGAATAATACCTGCTGTAGATTTCCACCGGCAGAACAGGCAAGCTTGCAGAGGGTCTGAAAGACTCGCTGGGGGCTTCTAATGGCAATCGAGATCTTACAATATTTGACGGAAGTCCGGCGTATCCACGCAACGGGCGTAGCGCAGGAACATGCCTATCGCCCAGCCCTGGTAAAACTGTTTAATTCGATCACAGCAGACGTGACCGCTATCAATGAACCAAAGGGCATCAAGGTTGGCCGCCCCGATTTCGTGTTTCTGCGTAATGTTGGCAAGGGAGCTGATTTGACGGTGGGTCACTGTGAAGCCAAGGATGTAGGACTTGGCATCAACCCCAAGGGCATGAATGACTTCAACAAGGCGCAGCACGAACGCTATGTGAAGGCGCTGCCCAATTTGATTTATACCAATGGTCTGGATTTTCGCTTTTACAAAAAGGGCGAACTCGCGCGCGAAATTTCCATTGCAGATTTCCTAGTAGGTATCCAGCCAAAGCCTGACCAATTTGACGTTCTGGCCAACCAGTTGCAGGACTTCTGCGCGGAGCGCCTTCAAACCATTGAATCCGCCGAGAAGCTGGCGGAAATGATGGCGGGCAAGGCGGGCCTGATCAAGGATATTTTGTTCAATTCCTTGAAAGAAGACAAAGACCTGCAAACCGAACTTATGGGCCAATATCAATCCTTTAAGGGCCAGCTGATCCATGACCTGACGCCGGAAGACTTTGCCGATATCTATGCCGAAACCATTGCCTACGGCATGTTTGGCGCGCGGCTTCATGACAAGACGCTGGAAAACTTTTCACGCGCCGAAGCCTTGGAGCTGATGCCGAAGTCCAATCCATTTCTGCGCAACCTGTTCACCTATGTGGCAGGGCCGAACCTGGATGAACGCATTCGCCGCACCGTGGATGAGCTGGCCGAAATTTTTCAGGCCACCAACCTGCCAAAACTGTTTGAGGACTTTGGCAAGTTCACCCAGCGCAATGACCCCTTCATCCATTTCTATGAAACCTTCCTGGGCAAATACAACCCGGCCAAGCGCAAGGCGCGCGGCGTGTGGTATACGCCGGAACCCGTGGTCAATTTCATCGTGCGCGCTGTTGATGATGTGTTGAAAACTGAGTTTGGCCTGGCTGATGGCTTGGCCGACACATCCAAGGTGACGGTGGATTGGGACACGGGACAAACACACAAGGGAAAAGCCGTTACCATCAAGAAGGAAGTTCATCGCGTCCAGATTCTTGATCCCGCTGCTGGCACAGGAACATTCCTTGCTGAAGTCATCAAGCAGATCGCACCCAAGGTGAAAGACGTGGCTGCGGGGCAATGGTCATCCTACGTCGAAAAGGAACTGATACCCCGGCTGCATGGCTTTGAACTGCTGATGGCGAGCTACGCCATGTGCCACATGAAGCTGGACATGATGTTGACTGAGATGGGCTATAAGCCCACCGGCAATCCGCCGCGCCTCGGCGTCTATCTCACCAATTCCCTTGAAGAAGGCGAACGCGCCAACCAGACGCTGCCCTTCGCCCAATGGCTGTCCAACGAAGCCAAGGAGGCCAACACCATCAAGCGCGATATGCCCATCATGTGCGTGATTGGCAACCCGCCGTACAGTATTCAATCAGGAAACTTAACAGCGCAACAGATCGCCTTGGTAAAGCCCTACAGATCTGTTGATGGAGTACTTATAAAAGAAAAAGGTATGTTGCAATTTGAAAAGAACATCAACAATGACTACATCAAGTTCATCGCTTTGGCCCAGCAGTTCATAAACAAGAACGGTTCGGGAGTTCTCGCATTTATCACAAGTCACGGCTATCTCAAGAGCGCCTCGTTCAGAGGCCTAAGGCAGAGTTTGTTAAACTCATTTAGTTCTATCTCAATTCTGGACTTGCACGGCAATTCGGAAATTAGGGAGGTTGCTCCTGAAGGTATAATCGACAAGAATGTATTTGATATTAAACAGGGCGTTTCAATTGTCGTGGCATTGAAGAAGAAGTTGTCTACGCAGAATTCGACTGGCGTATTCCGATATGCGGAATACTGGGGTTCACGAGCAAGCAAATACAATCGACTCTTTGAAGACACTTGCAATACAATTGAATGGCAAGAATTCGCACCCGTCAGTCCAAACTATACGTTTCATCCAAGTGGCATGAAATTCAAGGAGTTTGAAGTTGGCAGTTTTTCAATAAGTCATTTATTATCGATCTATTCGTCTGGAGTTATAACCGCCAGAGATAATTTTGTAATTTCAGAAAGCAGCACTACACTGTTGGCACGCGCTAGGGAATTCGCTGGAACCTTGAACTTTCAGATTCTGAGCTTTGCAAAAAACTTGGTCTGTCACAAAAGAAAGGCTGGGACATTTCTAGGGCAAGAAAACGATTGAGAGCTGTGAAAGATTACGACGCCATCATTCACCCAATCAGTTATCGCCCATTTGACGTTCAAAAAATATTGTTTGATGAGAGTTTAGGGCCTGTCCTCAATTGAGCCAAGCCAATGCGCAAACCAAATGAATGCCTGCAAGGAAGTTCCTTGCGGTTTTCTCGTAGCGTGTGGCAATCCCCCTGAAGTGTTTGATGTGATTGAAGAACCGCTCGACGAGATTGCGCTCGGCATAAAGTGCGTAGTCGCAAGCACGTTGAACTTTGCGATTTGACTTTGGCGGGATGACCACGGCGATGCCGCGTAACTCGAGGCTTTTGATGAAGCTGTCTGCGTCATAACCCTTGTCAGCCAACAGCGCATCCGGCCTGAGGGTTGCTGTGAGCAGTTCGGCTTGCGTGACGTCATGGACCTGGCCTTTGGTCAGCGACACCTTCAACGGATTGCCCAAGGCGTCAACAACGACATGGATTTTCGTCGTCAGCCCGCCCCTTGAGCGGCCTATGGCTTGGTCGCAGCCGTCTTTTTTTGAGCGCCCGCACTATGCTGATGAGCTCTCACGATGGTTGCGTCGATCATGGCGTATTCATTGTCGGGATCATCTGCCAAGGTCTTGAAAAGACTCTCCCAAACGCCGCTCTTGGCCCAGCGGGAGAAACGGGTGTGGATGTTTTTCCAAGCCCCGAACCGCTCCGGCAAGTCACGCCACGGCGCGCCGGACCGGAACTTCCAGATCACCGCTTCGACAAACAACCGATTGCCGACATCGCTGTTGCGGCCAACACTGCCCGGACGTCCCGGCAGAAGCATTTCGATCCGGACAAACTGGTCATCACGCAAACCATACCGCTTCATCGCAAAGCCCTCCAAAAGAAGGCTCCCTATGAATCACACTTCAGCTGATTTGCGAATCCCCTAATTGAGGACAGGCCCTA
>JANMAE010000015.1:0-82093 GCA_031359445.1 Hyphomicrobiales bacterium
CATGGTGCGGGTTACAATGCGGCCATCACTGCGCATGAGATATTCAAGCAGCTTGAATTCCTGGGGCTGGAGATCAATCGGTTTGCCTTGCCGTGTGACATTGCGGGTGAGGAGATCCATTTCAAGATCGCCGACCTTCAGCGACGTTGGAACGCCATTGGTGGCCGGACGGCGAAGGACGGCTCCAAGCCTTGCCAAGAGTTCAGCAAAGGCGAAAGGTTTGACGAGATAATCATCCGCGCCAGCTTCCAGCCCCTCCACCCGATCATCAATTCCAGACATGGTTGTGAGGAACAGCGTGGGCAGCTGATTGCCAGAGGCCCGCAGTGTTTTCAGAATGCTGAGGCCATCAAGGCCTGGCAACATGCGGTCAATGATGGCTACATCATATTTTCCATGGGACGCGAGAATGAGCCCATCCTTGCCGTTTTCGGCATGATCAACCTCATGGCCATGCTCCTTCAGCCCGCGCTGAATAAAGTCAGCCGTGCGCTGATCATCTTCGATGAGGAGTAGTTTCATTTCGGGGCAAGTTAATACAGAGCGGTAAAACCTGCAACTTACGCATTTGTATGGCGGGAGCCACTTGTTCGACTTTTATTTGGGGATACTCTTAGACAATGTTTTAAAACCTGCAGGAGTTAACATGAAACGCAGACATCTCATTTTTGTGAGCCTGGCGCTCGCGCTTTCACCCTTGATTGCCATGCCTGCAATGGCACAGGAAACGCCGGTCAAGCCAGAAGTCAACCCGCCTGGCGATATTCCTGACAGTCAGGTTTTCACAACCTTCAAGTCGGCCGATGGCTATTCCATCAAGGTTCCTGAGGGATGGGCGCGGCGTGAAGAATCCGGCCAAACCATTTTCAGTGACAAGTACAACCGCATCGCTCTGACGTCACAACCTTCCACGCAGGCTTTGGATATGGCTTATGCCACAAAAACGCTGGCGCCAGAGATCGAAAAAACCGGCAGGGCTGTCAAGATCAATAAAATCCTGAGCGTGAAGCTGAGGGCTGGCGAGGCGATCCGGATCATCTACGACTCCAATTCGGAGCCGAACAGCGTGACCAACAAGCAGGTGCGGCAGGAGAACGAGCGTTATTACTACGCGCGCGATGGCAAGCTCGTGTCGCTCGACCTTTCAGCGCCAAAGGGAGCCGATAACGTCGATCAATGGAAACTGATTTCCGCCAGCTTCCGGTGGAAATAATGCCAGCAATCGAGGCGCGCGAACTCTACCGCTTTTTTCATTCGGGCGATGAGGAGGTGAAAGCATTGCGTGGCGTTGACGTGGTGCTGGAGCCTGGAGACATGGTGGCGCTGGTGGGGCCTTCGGGCAGCGGAAAATCCACCTTGCTCATGTGTCTTGCGGGACTTGATGAACCAGATGGCGGCAAGGTAATTGTGGCGGGCGAGACCATGACGCGGCGCGCGGAGACGGAAAAGACGCGCATAAGATCAAAAACCATCGGCATGATGCTGCAAAGGGAAAACCTCTTCGAACATCTTTCGGTTCTGGAGAATATCCGGGCGGCGCAGGCTGCGACCGGCAAGATTGATGATGTTTATGCCGCCCAGGTTCTTGGCCTTATTGGCCTGGACAAGAGGGCAACTTCGCTTCCTTCACAGCTCTCGGGTGGTGAACGCGCGCGCGCTGGCCTTGCGGTGGCGCTGGCCAGAAAACCTGCGGTGCTGTTGCTTGATGAGCCCACCGGTGAGGTTGATGCCTCCACCGAGCGCGACATTCTTGCCGTTTTGCAGGAGCGGTGCGCGCAAGGGACCGCTGCCATCATCGCGACACATAACGCCGGGGTTGCCAAGGCAGCAGGCCGCGTTCTCACCATGCGTGACGGGAAAATTGTGAATGACTGACATTCTGGTTTCATTCCAGCGGCTCTCCCGCAGTTTCGTTCTGGATGGGGAAAGCGTTGATGCATTGGTGGAAGCAACAGGTGAAATAAAGCGTGGCGACCATATTGCCATCATGGGGCCTTCGGGCAGCGGCAAATCCACATTGCTGGCATTGATGGCCAAACTCGACGAGCCTACGGATGGAAGCATTTCGTGGCCGGCTTTCGCAAATACCAAAGGGTTGCGGCCGAGGCATATTGGCCTTGCATTTCAATCTCCCAGCCTTATTCCGTCGCTGACGGTCGCGGAGAATGTGGAAGTGCCACTGCTCATTCTCGGTGAAATCATTGGCAAGAGCGAACGTGCGCTCGCAGCGCTTGAAAGCGTGGGGCTTGCGGCACTGGCAAATCGGTTACCGGAAGAGCTTTCGGGTGGGCAGGCACAGCGCATTGGCGTGGCCCGGGCGCTTGTCACCAATCCTGACCTCATATTGGCCGATGAGCCAACGGGGCAGCTTGATCAGGTCACGGGCACATTGTTGATATCCGCCTTGCTGGCACATGCTGCGCGCACGGGTGCGGCTATTGTCGTTGCAACGCATGACCCAGGTGTTGCCAGCCGCCTGAAGGACGTGTGGCAGACGAGCCATGGAAGATTGATAGCCGCGCAGCGCGAAAAGGTTTCAGCATGATCAGCGATTGGATATTCGGGCTTATTCGCTATCGGGGCAGACTTCTGGCATCGGCTGCGTGTGGTGCTGCAATTGCTGTGGCTCTGCTTGCGGTGCTTGGCCTGTTCGTGGCGCAGAGCACATCTACCATGACGGCACGTGCCATTTCGGCTGTTGCCCCGGATTGGCAAGTGCAGCTGGTGGGAACAGTGGACGCTGACCAGGCTCAATCCGCTGTTGCGGAAACCGTTCCCGTGACCTCCAGCCAAATTGTGAGCTATGCCGATGTGCAAGGATTTACGGCCAATACGGGGGGCACGGTGCAGACCACAGGTTCGGGCAAAGTGGTGGGACTGCAGCCGGATTATGCCAAGGCATTTCCGCGTCAGACAAGGTTGTTGGCAGGCTCAATTGATGGTGTTCTCATTGCCCAGCAGACTGCAGCCAACCTTCATGCCAATCCGGGAGATGTCATCACCATCAACCGGCTTGTGGGGGATCCAGTGGACGTGAAGATCACGGGCGTGGTTGAAATGCCCAATGCCGACCAGTTCTTCCAGATCATTGGGGCAACGCCGCAGGCTGCACCTACGGCGCCACCTGATAATGTCGTGCTCCTGCCCCAGGCGCAATGGGAGGCAGCATTCGGTGCCCAGCTTGAAACCATGCCGCAGACAGCCGTGCGGCAGGTGCATGCCAGTTTTGATCACAGCACGCTGCGGCCCAATCCGATCGATGCCTATGTTGATGCAACGGGGCTTGCCAACAGTCTTCTGGCAAAACTGGCGGGCGAAGGCGTTGTCAGCAATAATCTTGCGGCGCGGCTTGATGGCGTGAAAGAGGACGCATTGTTTGCACGCGTCTTGTTCCTGTTCCTGGGTGTGCCCGGTGCGTGTGTTGCCATCTTGCTTACCATGCTTATCGTGATGACAAGCAGCGACCGGCGCCGACGTGAAGTGGCACTGTTGCAACTGCGCGGCACCAGCCCTGCGCGCATATTGCTTTTGACCGGGTTGGAAGGCGCCATGGTAGGCATTGCAGGTTGCGTTATAGGTGAACTGGCTGCCTGGATGATTGCTACATATGTGATGGGTTTGCCATCCGGGGTTCATGAAATGGGATGGTATGTTGCAGCTGCCATCGCGGGTTTGCTGGCAGCGTTTCTGGTTTTCCTCCTGCCTGCAGCCGCAGCCCTGCGCCGAACCGCGGTGCAAAATGCGTTACAGACGCAAGCTGTTGATGAGCCGATAGCGGCATGGAAGCGCCTGTGGCTTGATGTGGTGCTTCTGCTCATTGCAGGCTTGGTGTTCTGGCAATCTTCGGCCACGGGTTACAATGTTGTTGCGGCACCTGAAGGGGTGGCGACTGCGACGGTTGATTACAAGGCCTATATCGCGCCTGCCTTCCTGTGGATTGGTGCTGGGCTGTTCACCATGCGCATATGGTCGCTATTCATGCGGCATGGGGGTGGGATTTTGAATGTGTTGCTGGGACCCATCGCCGGAAACTTTACCGGTGTTGTTGCCGCTTCACTCAGCCGCGAGGAGGGGCGTGTGACCAAGGGCGTGATCCTGGTTGCTCTTGCAGTTTCGTTTGCGGCATCCACCGCGATTTTCAATACGACTTATGAACACCAGGCCGTGGTCGATGCCACGCTGACCAATGGCGCCGATGTGACTGTGACCGGCAACCTGGCATCGCCTGCGTCAAAAGCGCTTGACCAGATCCGTGCCGTTCCTGGCGTTGCATATGCGGAGCCCATGCAACACCGTTTCAGCTATGTGGGAAGTGATTTGCAGGACCTCTATGGCATCGATGCGAACAGGATTTCAAATGCCAGTGCCATGTCGGACGCCTATTTTGAAAACGGCAATGCTGCGGCCACGCTTGATCTTCTGCGGAAACATGCGGATGGGGTGCTGGTGTCTGACGAAACGGTTACAGATTTTCAGCTCAAGATGGGAGACCGGCTGAATTTGCGACTGCAAAGCGGGCAGGATCATGCCTACCACGTCGTGCCATTTACCTTCATTGGCGTTGTGCGGGAATTTCCGACAGCGCCGCGCGATTCTTTTCTGGTGGCAAATGCCGCCTATGTGGCGGAAAAAACGGGGCTGCCTGCGGCTGAAATTGTACTGGTGAAAACTGCAGTACCTCCCAAGGTGGTGGCTGATGCTTTGCGCAGTCATTTGCCCCAGGCGCTGGGGTTGAGCATAAGCGAGATCGGGGAAGCCGCACACCGCATCGGCTCATCGCTCGTTGCGGTGGATTTGCATGGGTTGACGCAGCTGGAATTGGGGTTTGCCATTCCCATTGTGGCCGGAGCTTTGGGAATGGTTTTCGCGTTGGGTGTGGCTGAGCGACGCCGCAGTTTTGCAATTCTTTCGGCCTTGGGCGCTTCGCCCCGCCAACTCGGCGCCTTCTTGTGGAGTGAGGCGGTGCTGATTTATGTGGCTGGCATGGTGGCCGGAATGGCCATTGGCGCGGCGTTGGCCTGGGTGCTGGTGAAGCTCATGACGCAAGTCTTTGATCCACCCCCGGATACGCTTTACATGCCTTGGAAATATCTTCTGTTGCTGGCGGCGCTGGGGGCAATTGCCATGGCTTGCGGGGTGCTTATACATCTCAGGGGGTCACGTGAGCCTTTGTCACAGGCGCTCCGAAGGATATGAGCGATTGGGTGCAATCACCCTCACAGGAACGTAACCTTCTGTTCAGCGTTAGAAAGGGCTACAACTGGAGCGCCATGTGGCGACGGAATTCATGCGTCATGTCCGTCTCTTCCATATGCGTGTGCCGGAACTGGATTGTTGGATATGAAGAAACTACTTGTGGCCCTGCTCGTCCTGAGTATTGGAGGTGCCGCTGCTTTTGCCCTGTTACCTACGGTTCGGACTGCGGTCATGCCGGTTCTGCCGCAAAGCCTGCAATCCAGGCTGGACGGGATTTTCAAGACGATGCCAGTTCAGACGGAGGCGGGATCGCAGGAGAGAAAACGCTTCGGCAATGGCCCTATAGCAGTGACTGTGCAAGCCGCAGGGCAGGCGGATTTTCCGCTTGTTGAACGCACTTATGGGATTGTTCAGTCGCCTTCGACCATTGCCGTCAACGCCCGCATTTCGAGCCAGATTGTCGAGGTCCATGTCAAGGATGGTCAAACGGTGAAAGCGGGCGACCTGCTGGTGAGCCTGGATGACAGATTATTGAATGCGCAGCTGGAAAAGGACAAGGCGGCGCTGCTCAAGGACCAGGCTTTGGCTGACAGCGCAGAACAGGAACTCAACCGGGCCAAGGAGCTGTTCAACAAAAAGAGTGGCACCAAGCAGGCCTATGACCAGGCGCTGGCCGCACAGAAATCTGCGCAGGCCACCCTTGCGGCCGACCAGGCAGCAGTGGATGCGGATAATGTACAGCTTACTTTCACGCGGATAAAAGCTCCCATTGCAGGCAGGCTTGGGGCGGTGAAGGCTGTGGCCGGAAATCTTGTGAGCGCGGCTACGGGGGCTTCCACCGATAGTTTGATGACGATCACGCAGATGTCGCCGCTGAAGGTGAATTTCAGCCTGCCTGAGCGCAATCTGGCCGATATCCGTAAAGAAATGACAGGCTCTTCACAAATTCCGGTGAGAGTGTTTCGCAGTTCCACGCGGCAGGTGCTGGAAACCGGCGTGCTGGATTTTATCGACTCCGCCATCAATACGAGTTCTGGCACAATTGCCATGAGTGCAACGCTTGCCAACAGCAAGCTGGCGCTTTGGCCGGGACAATATGTCGATCTGGAAATTGAGCGGGGGGTTTTGTCGGGGGCAGTCGTTGTGCCCACGGTTGCCATTCAACCGGGGCAAGCGGGATCATTCGTCTGGCTGGTAATGGATGGAAAGACTGTGGTGACCCAGCCCGTGAAAGTGGCGCGCAGCGATGGGGGCAACAGCGCCATTGCTTCGGGATTGCAGCCTGGCGATCAGGTGGTGATTGAAGGGCAGTTGAAGCTGAAACAGAATTCTCCGGTGAAGGTGACGGTTGCAGCGCCGCAACAACAGGTTTCAGAAGATGGAACCGGCTCCTTGCGAGAAGTGGCCAAGACACCATGAATATTTCGGAATTCTGCATCAGGCGACCGGTAGCCACCATACTGCTCTCGATGGCGGTGCTGGCTTCGGGGCTGTTTGCCTATTACGTGCTGCCCGTGGCTGCCTTGCCACGCGCTGAATTTCCTGTCGTGAACGTCAGTGCCTCACTTCCGGGGGCGTCACCCGACATCATGGCAACTTCCGTTGCCACGCCACTCATCAAGCAATTTTCCACGATCTCGGGCATCGACAGCATTTCCACGAGCAACGCGCTGGGTTCCACATCCATTGCCATCCAGTTTGCGCTGAACCGCAACATTGATGCAGCGGCTGCCGATGTGCAGGCGGCAATCGCGCGCACCCAGCGTTCGCTGCCGGAGGACATGACCACGCCGCCCAGCTACCGGAAGGTCAATCCAGCGGATGCTCCCATTCTGCTGATGGCGTTGAAGAGCGATAGCGTGCCGCTCACGACGCTGGATGACTTTGCCGAGCAGGTGATTTCTCCCACGCTTTCGACCATCAACGGCGTGGCGCAGGTTTCGGTGTTCGGCAGCCAGCAATATGCGGTGCGCATCCAGATCGACCCCACAGAGCTTGCGGCGCGTGGAATTTCCGTTGCACAGTTGCAGGAAGCCATAAGTGCTGCCAACCGGAACAAGCCGTTGGGCACACTGGAAAACAACAAGCAGCAGCTCACGCTGGTGGCCAATACGCAGCTGAACAATGCCTCGGATTTTGCCAATCTCATCATTGACCAGCGCGGAGGAAATCCCGTGCGGCTGGGTGACATCACGAAGGTGATTGATTCCGTTGCCAACCGGCAGAACACCAGCACGATTGATGGCTCGCGCGCCATTGTGCTTGCCGTGCAGCGCCAGCCGGATGCCAATACCGTTGACGTGGTGGACCGGGTGAAGGCGATGATTCCTGCGTTTGAGCAGCAGCTTCCGCAAGATGCGAGCATTGCCGTGCTCAATGACCGCTCGATTTCCATCCGGCAATCGGTTTCGGATGTGCAGCACACTTTGCTTCTCACCATCGGGCTGGTGATCCTTGTCATCTTCATTTTTGTCAGGCGGCTGTGGGCCACGCTCATTCCGGCGCTGGCCGTTCCCATATCGCTGATTGGCACCTTTGGCGTGATGTATGTGTTGGGGTTTTCCATCGACAATATCTCGTTGATGGGAGTGACCCTTGCCGTGGGACTTGTGGTGGATGATGCCATCGTGATGCTGGAAAATATCGTGCGTCACATGGAAGAGGACGGGATGACCGCGATGGAGGCCGCGCTTGAAGGCTCACGCGAGATTGGATTTACCATTCTGTCGATATCAATTTCGCTGGTGGCGGTGTTCATTCCGGTGCTGCTGATGGGCGGTGTCATCGGGCGCATTTTCAATGAGTTCGCGGTGGTGGTGACCATTTCCATTTTGACCTCGATGTTTGTGTCGTTGACCTTGACGCCCATGATGGCATCGCGCCTGCTGGGCGGTGCGGAAAATGGCAAGCAGTCACCCAACCGCATATCAATGGTGTTTGAGCGGGCCTTTGATGCCGTTACGCGGGGTTATGGCTATTTGCTGAATGTTTGTATCCGCTGCAGCCCCATCGTGTTTGCCGTGTTTCTCGCCACGGTGGCGTTGACGGTGTATCTCTTCACCACCATTCCAAAGGGTTTTTTTCCGCAAGAAGACATTGGGCAGATTCAGGTTTCCACGCAGGCGCGGCTGGATATTTCATTTGATGCGATGCAGGACCTGCAGAAACAGGTGGCCGATGTCCTGGCAAAATCACCCTATGTTGCACATCTTGCCAGTACACTAGGCGGCGGCGGCGGGGGCGCTGTGAATTCGGGGCGGCTGTTTGTGGAGTTGAAGCCCAAGTCGCAACGTCCGCCGCTGCAAAAGGTGCTTGCGGACCTGCGGAAGCAGCTTGCGGAAGTGCCTGGCATCACCGCCTTCATGACGCCCACGCAGAACCTGTCGGTGGGGGCGCGCAGTGCCAGCAGCCAGTATCAACTTGTTCTGCAGTCCATCGACAAGGAAGTGATGAACACATGGGCACTGAAACTTACAGACGCGATGCAGGCGGACAGGGAATTTTTTACCGATGTGACCAATGATTTGCAGAATAGTTCATTGCAGGCGAGGCTTGTGGTGGACCGCGACAAGGCGCTTTCGCTGGGCATCTCATCTGACACCCTTCGCTCGGTTCTGTACAGCACCTTTGGGTCACAGCAGGTTGCTACCATCTATCGTTCAACGGATAGCTATCAGGTGATCATGGAACTTGATCCCGCCATGGACTGGACGCCTGAGCGGCTGGCCAACATTCAGGTGGCGGGCAGGGATGGGGCACTGGTGCCGCTGGGGGCCTTTACGCGGGTTGAAAATGTTGCTGGCGCCTTGACGGTCAATCAGCTTGGGCAGTTGCCGGCGGCTACGATTTCCTATGCCTTGCCACCTGGCGTGGCACTGGGAACCAGCGTCACCGAGCTTGAAAAGCTCAAGGCCCAGATTGGCATGCCCAATCTTGTTTCCACCAATTTCTATGGCACAGCGAAGACGTTTCAGGAGTCCACGGCAAATCAAGGACTGCTGATTTTCGGGGCGATCCTCACGATCTACATCGTTCTTGGCATTCTCTATGAGAGCTTCATTCATCCGCTCACCATTCTTTCCGGCCTGCCGGCAGCAGCTGCGGGAGCGCTTCTGGCGCTGAATTTATTTGGGTTTGACCTTTCGATCATCGCCGTGATCGGGCTTCTGATGCTTATCGGCATTGTGAAGAAAAACGCCATCATGATGGTTGACGTTGCCCTTACATTGGCGCGGGAGGGGCTGGCGCCAGTGGACGCTATCCGCAAAGCCTGCCTCATGCGGTTCCGCCCCATCCTGATGACAACGCTTGCTGCCCTCATGGGGACATTGCCCATAGCACTTGGTGCGGGCGCGAGCGCCGAGCTGCGCCAACCCCTGGGCGTGGCGGTGGTGGGGGGACTGGTAGTTTCCCAGATTTTGACGCTTTTCATTACGCCGGTGCTGTATCTTTACATGGAGCGACTGTCGCGCTGGGGACAAAGGCTGACTTCTGGAAAGACAGCTGACGTGCCGCCCCTGCCGCATGAGGAAGAAGAAATTTTTGTTGGCCAACCCGCAAAAATTCATGTAGCCAGAGCCAAACGTGGGGGCCTGTAGCTCAATGGTTAGAGCTGACGGCTCATAACCGTCTGGTTCCGGGTTCAAATCCTGGCGGGCCCACCACGTTTTATTGGCACGCGCGGGGCTCCCTGAATATTGGATATGAAAAAGACCCTTATACTGCCTGCTGAAATCCATTCCCGCGAGTTTGATGCGCGCCTGTTGCAGGGCGTGCTGGCATTGGAGCGGGGATGGCGGGTGATTGTGGGATCCAAGGCGCTTATCAACCGCAGCATCTGGCGGCTCCCGTCCAGCCTCTACCTGTGCCAGACACTCACCCACAAGCGCTTGCCCATGTTGAAATTGCTGAAATCACTGGGGCATGTGAGTTATGGATGGGATGAAGAAGGATTGGTGAGCCTGGATAGAGGCATTTACCTCATGCGCCGCGTTTCGACGGATTCTCTAGGGCGGCTCGCGGGACTTGTTGCCTGGGGCAATAATAATGCAAGCGATCTTGATCAACGGGCACAAGGTGTTGGCCTCAAGGCCCGGCCCCTCGGCAATCCCCGGTTTGACCTTTTGCGGCCGGAACTTCGCGGACTTTACGGTCAGGAAGTGGAGGCCATTCGAAAGGCCCACGGGGAATTCGTGTTGATCAACACAAATTTCCCCAGCATCAATCCCGTGATCTCGCTGCATGATCTTGGCCCGCGGGCGCTGTCGGCCGTAAACACACCGAAGAGCGGCGAGCCTGCGAGATTCAGTGAATTTCTTGAACACAGAAGCCGCATCTATGAGTATTTCAAACGCGATTTGCCACAGTATGCGCGGGAGAATCCCGACCTTAAATTTATAGTGCGGCCGCATCCTGCGGAAAATGCGGCGACGTGGACGGGGCTATTTCAGGGGCTGCCGAATGTGCAAGTGATCCGCGAGGGCGCATCCATTCCGTGGCTCATTGCCGCCAAGGCGCTCATTCACAATGGCTGCACGACAGCCGTTGAAGCGAGTTTGCTCGGACATACGGCCATTGCCTATGGCCCCGAGGTTTCGCTGGAGCGGGAGAGCGCCTTGCCTAATCCCATTTCACATCGGGTTGCAAACATAGGTGAACTTGGCGTTACCACGAGAACGGCACTCAGAAATGAATTGCAAATGGGCGCTGAACAGCGCGCCATTCTTGAACATTATGTTTCCGGCATCACCGGGCCCTTAGCAAGCGATGCAATTCTGGATTTTTGTGAGGAACTCATTGCAAAACAGCCTGCGCGATCACCACTGGGCGCATTGCCAAGCCGGGTGATTGGCGCATTCCGGCATGGATATAAATATTTGCGGCGCGATCATATCACCGATCGCTATCTGGCAAAGGTATTTCCAACGTTGGGGGAAGACGCAGTTTCACGGCGTGCAGGAGAAATAGCAGCAGTATTGAAGCTGCCGTATGGGGTGCAGGCAAAGCAGATTTCCCGCAATGTGTTTGAGCTTTCTGCAGGAGCCCGGCGCTAGTTTTCAGGCTGCGCGAATTTGGAAAATCCGGTCAGACACTTTCTGAATTACCGGCACAGGAAGATTGAGCTGATCGGCGAGGATTTTCATGCGCTGCGTGATTTGCTGCGTGGTGATTGGCGGGAATTTATGGGAATAATAGGCGGGATTGCTGGCGGCGCTTGAATTGAACTGACTGAAATATTTTTCCAGACGCCGCGCGCGGGCAGCGGCGTGGCCTTGCAAGCGTTGCCACAGAGGCGGCAGGGGCGGCGATGTTTCAAAGAGTTCATTCACGGCACCTGCGATGCGGTGGCTAGACAGGGGGCCGGTGGCTGACACGATCATGTTTTCCAGGGCAGCCCTGCGATCAGCCGGGGGATTATCCGTGAGGCCGGGTGTTGCCAGCATTTCCATGAGGCTTGCTGTATCTTTTGCTTCGAGACTGACGCGGTGTGGCTGCGGGATTTCATATTCAGCGTGGTGGACAGGGCGGAATGAAATGGCAATGCGATCCAGCAGAGCGGTTTCAATGGCCGTGGTACAGCCATTGTGGATGATGTGGGATGCTGACATCAACCACGGCACGAGTTCACCATCATAATGGACCATCACATTGGAAAGCCCATGCGCTGCCTCCTGCCAGCCTGCGGGGTTTTCGGAGGGGTGCGGCCTGATGATAATTTTGCGCTGCGCAAAGCGGCGGGCAATTTCCGGTAAAAACCTGACAAACTCCTGGTAGATGGCGAAGCGGTGTTGCAGGTAGCCCAGCGGAAAGTTGGACTTGATGGCTATTGCCGAGAGGTCAATGGCGCCATTTTTTCCACTGCCATGGGCCAAGGCGTGGTTTATCCAGCCAAAGTTGGAATTGATGAGAATGAAATCGCCATGTTCCTGCTTCAGGGCATCGGCGCGTGGCTGATACAGGTTCCGAAGTTCGGGGCGCAGGAGATCGGCGCGCGGATTGCCTGTGAGTTTGATTTTGGCCGCCATACCGTGGAGGGCGGGGGCGAGGGCTGCTTGCTGTTCGTGGCCCCATACGTAGAGTTCATCCAAATTCTTGACGGCATCAGCGCTTACGCGGCGGGCGCGATAACTCTCCGGGTTAAGCCATACAATTCCCTCTTCATCCCACGCCACCACACGGTGACCGAGCTGACGCGCGATGCCGATGATACGATTGCGCCCGGCATTGAAATTATGGGAGACGTAAATTCCGGGTTCGAGCGTGTGAATAGCAAGGTTCAATAAAGCCTTGTTGCCGAGGGTTACGTATATGCCGCGCTGAACTGCATGCAAGGCAATCAGCAGTTTTGCATCCAGTTCGCGTGCTGCGGTTTCAACGGGCAAGATGAGGTGTTTGGAAGCCGGTTTCATTTCCGAACTAACTGTAACAGGTCTCCGATGCGGCGGCGGAATTGCCAGGATTTCAGGAGCGCAATGCTCTTTTGAGGCCCGGTGTTTTCGGGTTTTGCAGGTTGGCGCTTGCGGCAGATGAACATCATGTTCTTGTTGAGCTTGCGCGCATCGGCACCGAGCCCACGGATGCGGGTTGGCTCAAAACCCCAGCTGCGCAGGCTGGATATGAAAGTGTCTTCGGTAAACAACTGCTTGTGGAAGAAATTTATGCCGCGAGAGTAGGCGTTAAAACTCTTCAATGTCAATTGGTGGTCAGGTTCGTTATGGACTATGAGCACGCCATCATCGGCGAGCCACTTTCGGAAATTTGCCATGAGTGCTGCTGGATCATGGGAATGCGTGGTCATGTGATTGGCGATGATCACATCAAATGTTTTCTGCGGAAACGGGTTCATTGGTTCGGGTCCGCGCATTTGGGCGACACGATCCCCACCCAATATCGCGTTGGCGTGCTGAACGCAGGAGGGGAAAAAGTCCAGGCCCCAGGCATCGGCATCAAGCTTTTCACGCGCCAGTTTCAGCAATTCGCCAGTTGAGCAGCGCACATGCAGCAGGCGGGTGCCTTTTGCCATGGAATGATGCTGCATGATCAAATCAAGAAGAGCCGCGTTGCTTTTGGCCTTTGACTGAACATAGGCTTTGGGCAGAGGAAAAACGTCATAGCCCCGTTCCTCGGAAATCTTGAACAGGGTGAGATACCAGCTATCGATGCTGTTTCCTGAGGGGGGCCTGCGGCCTGCAAAAATCAATCCGCAATTTTTGCAGATCTTCCAATTTATCTTGTCAAAGGCTTTGACGATTGCGGGGTCCACGCCAGGGGGCGTGGGGTCTGCGAGGCGGGTGACGCTGTTGTGGCGGCGGGTTTCCTGTGCAAAGGCTGGCAACAGGTTGGTGGAGCTGCAAGCGGGGCAAGCACTTAGTTCATTGACTTCAACCATAATAGTTCCCCGTTCCGCCGGACCTTAGCAAATCAATCATATTGTTCTAAAACCCAGTGGCGTGCTGCCAGCATAGCTTCCATTATGTTCCAGTCCGTTGCCGTGTCCAGATTGTGACTGCGCTCATCTGGCATGATAAAGGGCAAGGTAGCCACAGGCAGAAACCTTCCTTCACGCTGAAAGGCTTGCAGTGAAATGAGATAGAAGGCGCCGTTTAATTTATAAGGTTGAGGCAAGGACTGGCGAGGGCCTTCGAAGCTTTCCGCCATATAGGGGCGAATGATGCCGTTTTCAATCCGCTTGAGTTTTTCAGGACGCGGCTCTTCGAGAGCCACGAGGCTGACAATGGCGTCGGCATTGCCGCTTTCATAGGTCGCGCAGAGATTTTCCAGATCTGCGAGCGTGCGGAAAGGCGAGGTGACTTGCAGGATAAGAATATATCCGGTTCGGATTTCACATTCCTGCACAACATGCTGGACGACGGCTGTTGTGGTTGCTGTGTCACTTGCCAAATGGGCAGGGCGCAATGATGGGGATTGCACGCCATAGCGTTTGGCCACGGCGTGCATTTCACTGTCGTCGGTTGTCACGATCGTGCGGGTGATACGCGGAGAACGCAGTACAAATTTCATGGTGCGTTCCAGCAGGTTCTCGTGGCCCAGGGGCCGTAGATTTTTGCGGGGGATGCCTTTGGAACCACCACGCACGGGAATAATTGCGGTGACGGGCTGGCCCCTTATCATGTCAGTAGGTCAACATTTTTTCGATAGAAAGTTCTGCGGTGGCCAAAACATCCGCAATGCGCTTTCCGGCATGGCCATCGCCGTACACCATATCCGATGCACGTTCGCGGAGCTGCCACATCTTATTTACAGCGGATAGTATTTGCTGGCGATCATAGCCCACGTCCACCACGTTCCGCCCACGGTCGCGGCGCTGCTGCCTGCTTCCTATGTTGACGGCGGGCACGCCAAGATAGGAACACTCGCGGATTGCCACGGACGAGTTTCCAACAATGCCGCGACTGTTGATGAGGATTGCGAGAAAATCCGAGGGGTTCATGTTTTTGTAAAAGTGGGTTTGCTGCAATTTTCCCATTTCGCGGGCGTTGCGGATGGCTTTCGATGTGCCATCGGAACCTGCATCGACATTGGGCCAGAACCACAGGGTGGGATAGCCGCCTGCGTTCACCGCTTCAACAGTTTCCAAGGTGTGCAGGCGTGAGTCCTTATACTCCGTTGTCACGGGATGCTGCATGACCACGATATAGGGCTTTGTGACGTCGACTGCGGCGCCAACGCCTGAATATCTTGCTGCAATGGCCGCGATGTCGCTTGGCTCGGCGGCAAGAGCGAGGCGCGCAAGATCGATTGAAGGACAGCCTGTGACATGGATGCTACGGAGTTGCTCACCCATTTTTTCAACCCGCAGACGCGCGTTTTCACAAGATACGAGATGGATATCGGCCAGTTTCGTGTTGGCGTGGCGGGTTTTTTCGTCAATGGAACCGGTTACTTCGCCGCCTTGCACGTGAACCAGCGGAATGTTCATATATGCTGCTGCAATGGATGTGGCGATGGTTTCATAACGGTCGGCGATTGTCACCACCATGTCCGGCTTGAGATCATTGAAAACCGTGGCGAGTTCAGCCAGGCCGAAGCCCGTGGATTTTGCCGAGGTGACCAGATTTTCACCTTCCACGATCATGTAGACGGTACGGTCAATCTTGAAGCCTTCGTTTTCGATGACCTGCACGGCATTGCCGTAGCGATCCAGCAAGGCGGAGGCTGCGACCACCAATTGCAATTCCAGATCCTCATGATCACGGATGGCCTGCAAGGCGGTTTTTATCCGGGCATAGCTTGGACGCGCCGTTATGACCACACACACCTTGCGCTTCATGTTTTTGCAATGTCCTCAAACTTCAGCTGTTCGTCAGCAACCACTGCGCGAAGCAAAGTCTTCCCCAGGAGCGCATTGAGTTGGGCAGCGGGAATCCCGGACCCCGGCTTCTTGAGACTGAGATGTTCGCGCGCAAGGCGGGTGCCTTTGGGCAGGTTGCGGGCGGCCACAACGCTTTTGAAAAAAATGTCACGCATGCCTTCAACCCTGCCATCAACCATGGTCTTGTCCAGGGGAGAGGCCCGCATTTTCTCGATGAAGCGAATGCCTTGGGTGATCTGCCGCAATTCCTGGGGGGTAACGGACGCTGCCACATCGGGGCCGAACATTTCCCGGCTCATGGTCAAGTGGACTTCGAGGATTTCGATGCGATGGGCGGCCGATGCAGCAAATGATGGGTAGATCGTTCCGGAATGATCAGACAGGCCCACCGCGCATTGAAATTTCTCGCGCAATTCGTCCAAGACATTCAAGCCGATTGCTTCTGGTGGCGATGGATATTGCGTTGTGCACTGGAAAATGGCGAAACGGGACTCTTTAGTCTTTATGGTTTTTACGGCCTGTTCAATCTCGGAGAATGGGCTCATGCCGGTGGAAAGCATGATGGGTCGCCCGTCCTTCGCCATTTCGGCGATCATGGGCAAGTTGGTGAGTTCGCCGGATGCAACCTTCCATGCCGCAATGTTCAGTTTGCGGAGGAGGTCAAGCGCTTCAAAGGAGAAGGGCGAGCTCAGAAAGATGAGTTTCTTTTCTTCGGCGTGGGTCTTGAGGCCCGCCCATTGTTCCGATGTGAATTCCATCCGCTTCCAATAGTCAAAGCGGGTTTCGTCCTGTTTGCTGAATTTCACCCGCCAGGGCTCGCGCGCCGTGCTTTCAGCAGTTGCAATATGGGTCTGGAATTTTATGGCGTGGGCGCCGGTTGCGGCCGCGCAATCAATATAGGCGTGGGCCTGGCCCAGACTGCCATCGTGAGCCTGTGCAATTTCCGCGATCACGGCACAGACCGAGCCTTGTTCCGGTTTCAGCAGCCAATGGGGAAGGGGGGTATCAGTCAAACCAAATGTCCAAATTACGGTTGCCTAGTTAGAATTTTGCAAGTTGCAAAGCAACCCCAAGATTATTAGAAGGCTGATTCGTGGGGAATTTTTATGGGGGGCAAGATGCAGGACCGCGAACTGGCACAATCGATATTCCGGGAATTCCGGGTAAAACCTGAGTCCGGATTTATTGCATCTGAATTTTCTCTCTATCATCTTGCCAAATTCCTATCCACCACTCCAGTTTCTTCCGTTCTCGAGGTGGGAGCAGGGATCGGCACAATTACCAAATTGTTGCTTTCGCATGTGTCGCGGCCGGCAAGAATTACGTCAACCGAAGAAGTTCCGATATGTATCTCCGAGCTGACAAAGAATATTGCATCCTGCGGCAAATCCGGCTGGAGACTCGTGAACGGAATTGCCGATATCGAAAAAGATGCGAGTTTTGACCTTGTGATATTTGACGGCATACTTGACCCAAAATTGCAATACAGCTTTTTCAAACAGGGCACATGGTGTTTCGTGGAGGGCAACCGAAAGGGCACGCGCATAGATTTGTATGATTTCTTGTCAAAATCTGGTTTGACCATCAATATGCAAAGTTATTATCCTGGCGGATACAAACTGCGGGTAACACCTGGCAAACGGTTCCTGGGAATGACATTTCCCAAATTGCAGTTCAAAATCCGCAAGGGTTGCCATATCGGCCAAGTGGTTGCGTTGAACTGATTTTATCCGTGCAGGGCTGGTTGTGGTAGCTGCCACACGTGAGCCAAAATGCGCCACCGCATTAATGCGGCATTAACCAATTTCTCCATATTAAAAAACTCTCAAGGCGGCTTCTCTGGAAGTGCCAAGTGGCTTTTTAGTATTTGGGCAAGGGGAAATTGTTGGGCGGGACGAATTGCATTGCGCGCCGGTTCAAGGCGTGGAAAGTATGTATTTCTGCCGTTTTGGCAATGCTGCTTGCTGCCTGCCTGCTGCCGGGCAGCGCATTGGCTGACGTCATTGATTGGAACACCCGGCCTGCCACCAATCTCAGGACCGGGGCTACAGATACCGCTGTTATCAATGGTGTGACGGTTGTCACCAGCGGCTCTCCGTCTGGCGCATTTGACGGGGCAGGGCCAAATATCTTGGCGATAGAGCCCGCGTCAACTTCCAACGGAACCACGGGTTACATAAACTCGTTCATGAATGCCACCGTTGGGGATGAGACCTCGTTTCATCTCGTGACCATTACGTTTAACGAGCCGGTTTATAACGTCAGCCTGCTTGTGGGTGATATTGATGGGGGTCCTACGTCAGCCGTAGGTTTCAACGACATTGTTGAGTTTCGTGCCAATGGTGGCACGATACTGCCCACTTCCGGCACGCCGACCAACGCGACAAAAGTGACTTGGACGGCTGCCACGGGCAGGGCTTCAGCCAATAATTTCAGCCTTACCGATAACACCGGTGATGTTACCGTCACTTTTGCTGGTCCCATTACCAGCCTCACCATTCGCCATATGGCTGGCCCCAACAGCACCGCTGCCAACCCCAACCAGCAATTCACCTATATTGAAACCGTAACCTACACCCGCTCACCTCGCGTGACGCTGACCAAAATCTCCAACGGAGGGGTAGGGACATTCAATTTTTCCGGAACAAATGGATTTGGCGCGGATGCGATCACAACGGCTGTATCCGGCACAGGTGTTGTGGGAACAACCAAGATACTGTCCCTGGCAAATACTGCGACAACGATTACTGAAGCAATTCCTGCCGGTTATTTGATAACCGCAGCGAGCTGCACTGGACTGGGGGCGGGAACTGCCACGCCCAATCTTGCTGCGGGCACCATTTTACTTGATGCTGCCGCCACAGTTCCTGGAGCCAATATCGCCTGCACCTATACCAATGGCAAGCGCCCAACGGTGCAGGCCAAGAAGATAAGCAATGGCGCTATCGGCGCATTCACCTTCAACGGCGGCAACGGATATGGCACGGATACAGTCACCACCATAACTTCTGGCGTAGTTGCCAACGGCACGGTGAAAACGCTTACAGCTGCTGCAACGGCTACGACAATTACAGAAACCATACCTGCTGGCTACACTCTCATTTCCGTAAGTTGCACAGGGATGGGCGGGGGAACGGCAACGCCCAATCTGGCCACGGGTGCTGTCGTGCTGGACACTACTGCTACGGCTGCGGCCAACGCCGTTGTTTGTACTTTTACAAATCGGAAGACCCCGACTGTGAAAGTTCAGAAGATCACAACAGGCGGGTTTGGCGGACCCTTTACGTTCACACAAACCAACCTCGCCAGCGTTCCACCCAACATAACCACGACAGCTACCGGGACCGCCACGCCTGCGGTACCCACAGCTATCAATATTTCAGCTCTCGCCACGTCGGTCACCATTACCGAAACGCTGGCTTCGGGATTCATCTTTACAACGGCGGTTTGCAGCGATGCAAATAGCGCCATTACCGGAAACAGCGGAAGCTTCAGCACCGTTGCAGGCTTGGTGCTGACGATCCCTGCTGCAAATGTGGTGGCTGGCGCGGATTTCATTTGTGTTTTCACCAACGCAAAGCTCGTTCCCGCCATGACTGTGGTCAAATCTGCGAGCACCGCTGGGCCGGTTGGCGTTGGCACTGTCATCACCTACACTTTCAAGGCCAAAAACACTGGCAATACAACGATTACCGCCGTCAGCTTGACCGATACTTTCAATGGGTTTGGAACGGCGCCTGTTCCCATGAATGAACTCCTTTCGCTGGACGCGGCACCCGCGGGCGATTCTGCCAATGGTGTTGTCAATGACGGCATTTGGGCAACACTGGGACCTGGTGACGAGGTGACTTTCACCGCGCCCTATACTGTTGTCCAATCCGACGTGGATTTCCGACAATGAGCGGTTCACGCAAAGCAACTGAAAATAGGTGGCCGGTTGCGTCTTTTCTGGCACAGCCGATTAACCCTTTTTTAATCCGGAAACCTTACTCCAAGTTCATGCCCTGTTTAGTTTTGCGTGAAATTTCAGGCGCAAATTTACAGGAATGTGTTCCGTTTGTTACGTTCGGGGTGATCCTGAACGTTGATTCAATCCACAAAACCAGTGTGTTTTTAGCGTGTTTCGTACCCGGTGCGAGCATGGGGGATTCCAATTTTGTCGTATTTGTCGAGTTAAAGGAAATGTCGGGTGGTGTGACCATTCGAAACTTACTTATACTGTTGGCCACGGTGATGCTGGCGCTTGCCAATATGGCGGGTGACGCGCTGGCAAGCGACAATTTCCCTGGCACCACAATTTCGGGCACTTCTGGAAGCTTCGTGAGCAGTAACGTTGGCACGACCGGTGAAACCGGCGAGCCTGCCTCATATGGCACCAACACGCTCAACACCATGTGGTATAGCTGGACCGCGCCCGCGACTGGAACGCTTAACGTCCAGACGTGCAGTTCCACCCAAACGAATTTTGACACAACGCTGCAAGCCTTCACGGGAGGTGCTGTCAACGCCCTTACGCTCCTTGCCCAGAATGATGATAACTGCGCCAACTCAACGGTGAACCCCTACGCCAGTGCCATCAGTTTTCCGGTCGTGTCAGGAACGACCTACCGTATCCAAGTGGACGGATTCAACGCCTTAACAGGCAGCTTCTATTTCGCCTACAGCATGTCGCCGATCGTGCTTTTGGCGAACACCACAAACGGAGCGGAAGCCACTCCCACCAATGGCGTAATGACCGTTACCCAATCCGCAACCAGTGCCACTGCGACTGTGATTTCCTATACCGCGAGTGGTACGGCCACGAGCGGGAGCGATTACACGGCATTGTCTGGCAGCGTTACGATTCCCATAGGCGCCACAACTGCCACCATTACCATCCCCGTCATCAATGATGTGATCGTTGAGGGCAGTGAAACTGTCATCATCACACTGACTGGCATCACCTCGGGCTCCGCAACACTGGGCGGAACCATTGCCGCCACCAACACCATTGCCGATAATGATGCAGCGACGGTTTCCATTGCCAATACTACCAATGGTGCCGAAGCGGGGCCTGTGAACGGTGTCATGACCCTCACGCAAACGCTGGCCAGCGCTACAAACAGTGTCGTGAGCTATACTGTGTCGGGCACGGCTACCTCAGGCGTGGACTATACCGCGCTCTCCGGCAGCGTCACGATCCCGGCTGGATCAACGACTGCCACAATCTCCATTCCGGTTCTTGGAGATCTGGTGGCGGAAGGCAATGAAACCGTCATCGTGACACTGAGCGGCATCACCGGTTTGGCCACGCTTGGCACTCCTGTTGCTGCCACCAATACCATTACCGACAATGGCGTGGCGGCAATGACCGTGACGACAACCGATAGTGCTGCCACGGAAACTGCCGGAGATACGGGCGCGTTCACCGTGGTGCTCAAGGCGCTACCTACAGCCACTGTTACAGTGACAATCGGCACGTCGACGCAGTGCACGTTTGCTCCAGCCACACTTACTTTCACGACGGCGAACTGGAATGTGGCTCAGACGGTGACTGTCACGCCCAATGATGACGCAGTCGTTGAAGGGCCACATACCTGTTCTGCGGCATCCATTTCCGCGGCCAATGGCGGTTACACGGGTGTGACTGCAACGCCGCCGGTGATCAATATTACCGACAATGACTCTGCCACAGTGAGCATTGCCAACATAACCAATGCGGCTGAGCCTACCACGAACGGCGTGGTGCGGGTTACACAGACGGCGGTAAGTGCGACAAATACCGTTATCAACCTCACCATTGGTGGGATCGCAACGTCGGGCACGGATTACACCGCCCTGCCAGCGACGGTCACAATCTTAGCGGGCGCAACTACCGCTGATATTAGCATTGCGGTGATTGATGACGTGGCATTGGATCCTGCAGAAACCGTTACCCTGACGCTGGCAAGCATTGCATCTGGGCTGGCTACGCTTGGCGCACCTGTCCTGGCAACCAATACCATTACCGACAATGAGGTGGCGGCGATCACGGTGAACTTGACCGATAGTGCTGCCACGGAAACTGCAGGAAATACTGGTGCTTTCACATTGGTTCTTACGGCACAGCCATCGGCGAATGTGACGGTGACCATTGGCACTTCAACGCAGTGCACCTTTGCAGCTTCGACTCTCACTTTTACGACGGCGAACTGGAATGTGGCGCAGACGGTGACTGTCACGCCCAATGATGACGCAGTCGTTGAAGGGCCACATACCTGTTCTGCGGCCTCCATTTCCGCGGCCAATGGCGGCTTTACCGGCGTTACAGCCGTGCCACCTGTCATCAACATCACTGATAATGACTCTGCCACAGTGAGCATTGCCAACATTACCAATGCGGCTGAGCCTGCCACGAACGGTGTGGTGCGGGTTACGCAGACGGCGGTGAGCGCCACGAATACTGTGATCAACCTGACGATTGGTGGAACGGCTACCTCGGGGACGGATTACGCGGCGCTTCCAGCAACCGTCATCATTCTGGCGGGATCAACGACGGCTGATATCAGCATCGTTGTCATTGATGATTTGCTGCTGGATGCGGGTGAAACCGTGACGGTGACGCTGGCGAGCGTTGCATCGGGATTGGCCACGCTGGGCGCACCTGTCCTGGCAACCAATACCATTGCCGACAATGACGTGGCTTCCTTTACCATCATCAAGGGCGTGAATGCGGCCAATATTGCGGCTCCTGTAACCCTTACCTATACAATCACGGTTGCAAACACTGGCAACATTCCCTTGACGGCACCCATCATCACAGATGCGCTGTCACAAGGTGGCGCACTGACGCTTACGAGTGGCCCCACGCTGACATCAGGAGATGCGGCACCTCTGGGGACCATGAATGTTGGCGAGACGTGGGTTTACACGGCGACCTATGCTGTTACGCAGGGCAACATCAATAACGGCGCCACGATTTCAAATACGGCCACGTTTGATACTGCGGAAACTGCTCCTTTCACTTCAAGTGCCGCACTTACCACCATCACGCTGACGCCAGCTATTACGGTTGTAAAATCGGCCAGTACTGCGGGTCCTGTCGCCGCTGGCAATGTCATCACCTACACTTTCCTGGTGGCAAATACCGGGAATGTCACGCTTTCCAATTCTTCAGTGTCCGACACCTTCAATGGCTACGGTTTGGCGCCGTCGCCAGGAAATGAAACACTCTTTCTCGATGTGGCGCCGCTTGGTGATTCCACTGATTTAACTGCCGCCAACGGGATTTGGACGACACTTGCACCTGGCGACAAGGTCAAATTCACGGGAACATATACCGTGGTTCAGCAAGACGTGGATCTGCTGCAATGAAAAAATTTCTCAAAAATCAAAAGTATTCGGGGGTGCAAAACGAATGAACATAACTGCAATTTTCTATCCATCAACATTTACATCAAAGGAAACAAAAATCATGAATACCAATCTCGAATTTCCCAAGCTTAGCGTCAGGAAGCTTGCGCGAACATGGATTTATACGCCGGTCATCGCAACCTCGTTTCTGGTTTCGGTGCAGCCAGCATTTGCCACGATTGACAACTCGGCTGTTGCGACCGGTACCTACAACGCGGCTCCGGTAAACTCCCCTACATCCAACCTGGTACAGATTCCGGTGACTGCAGCCAATCCCAGCCTGAGTGTTGCGAAGTCGGTGTATGCGCCATTCCCTGCCCCAGCAGTAAGCATCAACTTGGGAGCGGATGCGACAATCACTGACGCAGGCGACAAGATCATCTATCAATATATCATTACCAACAACGGAAACGTGACCATGAGTTCTGTTGCGCCTGTCGATCCAGGGCCGAAATTCGGTCCATCCCAAATCGCGGGAACGGGATCATTTGCAGGCTTTGTGCTGATATCCGGCACCACCACGCTGCTTCCTGGCCAAGCTGCTACTTTCAGAAATACCTATACGCTTTCAACACTTGACGTTGATCGCGCGGCTGGCATCGCAGCAGGGCCAACTGCGGTAAATAACAGTTCCACCGCAACAGGCTCGCCTCCTATTGGAACCTATGCCGGTTCACCAGCGGGCACTAACCAGACGGCAATTGTTGCTGGACCTCTCTTGAGCGTTGTTAAGAGCTTCTCTTTGGCTGATACCGTGGCCACAGGACATACGGCGGGCAATGCTGACGCAGGCGAGCTTATTACTTACACCTACACCGTCCAGAATAAGGGCAATGTTGCCATCACCGCTGTTTCAATCAACGATACACATGAAGGCACACCGCTTGGCGCTGGCCTGATTATTGCTGAAACACTTGTGACCGATGGACCACTGGCACCGGGCATTACCTCAACTGACGCTCCGGCAAACAATGGAACCTGGAGCCTGTTGCAGCCAGGGGCAACGATCACCTTCACTTATGTACATACAGTGACACAAGCCGAAGTGAACGGTGGCTAATCGACAGTCGAAAGAACGCAGATGACTGGCCGCCGGAGGTTTTATTTCCTGCGGCCAGCCAAGAGGAAGTCGCGCGTTCAATTCGCGCGGTGAGTGGTCAAGAGGTTTATGGTCAAGAGAATTAAAAAGCGGAAATTACCGGCAGAGAGCAGGCGAAGGCTAACTTCGTTGCTGCGGCTTTTGCTGGTGTTTGTGCTTTCGTTCTCGCTGGTCCAGAATGCGCTGGCCGATATTTACAATGAAGCGGTGGCGGAGGGCACATATACAGCACCCGACGCTCCCTTCCTGACGACCATCGTTACCTCGGGAAAGACGTTCGTTTCGATACCCGTCACGTCGACCTTGCCATCCATAGAAATCCTTAAGTCTTCGAGCTTCAAAGATGAAAGTTTGGATGGCTATGTCCAGGTGGGCGAGACCGTTTCCTACAAGTTTACGGTCAGGAACACCGGGACCGTCACGCTCACCAATGTGACAGTGGTGGATCCGGACGCCGCAATTTCAGGCGGGCCTATTACCTTGAATGCGGGCGCCGCGGATTCTACCACCTTTACGGGCACTCATATCATTACGCTTTCTGATATCAGCGCCAATAAAGTAACCAACAGCGCCACGGCGCGCGCCAATACAATTCGTGTGCCATTGGTTACCGATGTTTCTGACAGTCTTAATCCGGGAGACGATCTCGGCACGGGCGCTGATCCCACGATCACGCCGCTGGTGAAAGCGCCCATCCTGGCATCTCCGGAAAGCGTGGCAGCCATTCCAGGCGCTGCGGGTGCTGCCAATGTGTTGAATGTTTTCACCAATGACACGTTCAAGGGCCTGCCGCTTCCGCCCTCGGGAATTGTCACCACGATTGATCCTTCAAACCCCCTGCCGCCGCAGTTGACCTTTAATCTGACAACGGGGCAGGTGGGCGTCAATCCTGGCACGGCCACGGGCACCTATGATTTTGCCTACAAGATTTGCGAAGCCGCAAATCTGGTGAACTGCAGTGTGGCTGTTGTGACGGTTGGCGTGGACAAGGCCGTGCTTGTGGCCAATCCGGACAGTGTCACCGGAATCAATGGCATTGGCGCCACACCCAATGTATTGAACCTGTTCGGCAATGATTTGATGAATGCCGCTCCCCTCACGCCTTCGCTGGTGACGCTTACCTTGGTGCCGCCACCATCACTGCCGCCTGAACTTACCCTAGACCCCGTTACCGGCGCTGTTGGCGTATTGGCTGATACACTGACCGGGACCTATGGTTTCAGCTATCAGATTTGCGAGAACATCAACCCCACCAATTGCGCGACGTCGACAGCCAGCGTGGGCGTGGTGAATGTCAATGGCCGGTTGTCTGGCACTGTGTATCACGACACCAACGGCAGCGGCGTGTTCGATGCGGGTGATCTTCCTGCAGGTGTAAATTACATTGTAGAGCTCGTGGATAGTAGCGGCGTTGTGGTTGCGACGCGCCTTACCAATGCGGCGGGCCAATATGCCATTTCGGCTGCTCCTGGCACCAACTATAAGCTGGTGTTCCGCAATCCCCTAGGTGGGGTTATCGGCGGGCTGCCGAACCTGACGATTGTGTCTGGCGAACAGCAGGCCAATCTCAATCTGGCGATTGATCCTTCTGGTGTTGTTTATGATTCAGCTACCCGCGCTCCAGTGGCAGGCGTGAAAGTTACGATTACTGATAAGTTTGGGATTGCTTTGCCAGACGCCTGCCTCATTGATCCGAGCCAGCAAAATCAGATCACTCCTGCAAATGGCAGTTACAGATTTGACCTTGTGCCAAATGCAGTCCCTGCGTCGTGTCCTTCCGGAGAGACCGAATACCGATTGGCCATTGTAACCACGCCTGACTATCTGCCTGGCATATCCCTATTGCTGCCTCCTGCAAGCGGCGCGCTGGATGTGACGACCTGCATTGTGGATGCCATTCCTGGCGGAGCCTGTCAGATTTCGGGAAGTGCACTGCCACCACAAGTGCCCGCCACCGCTCCATATTACATGGCCTTCCTGCTGCAAGCCGGGGACCCGCATGTGGTGAACAACCATCTGCCGATTGACCCCATTATTTCGACAGCTTCGAGCTTTACAAAGAAAGCTCTCGTAGTGGAAGCGCGCCGCGGCGAGCGCGTGCCCTATGTCATTGAAGCTTTCGATGTGAGCTTCTCGCCTTCGCGCATCGTGGATGTGATACCGGCTGGATTCAATTATGTGGCGGGTTCAAGCCTTGCGAACGGCGTTGCAATAGAGCCCACCGTGAGCGGAAATACGCTGACCTATAATGGCTTGACCAGGACACCTTCTGGCGACATCAAGCTGGAACTTGTGTTGATCAGCAATGCTGCTGTCACCACTGGCCCGCACGTGAACAACGCCCAACTCATTAACCCGCGCAATGGTGTGCTGGCGGCAACAGCCAAGGCAACTGTCACCATTGTGGCTGAGCATGTGTTTGATTGTGGCGACATCATCGGCAAGGTTTTTGATGACGTAAATCGCAATGGCTACCAGGACAAGGGTGAACCTGGCCTGGCAGGCGTGCGGCTTGTTACCGTGAAGGGCGCACTCATCACCACCGACAAGGATGGCCTGTTCCACATCGCATGTGCGGATATTCCGGACAATGACATAGGTTCCAACTTCATTTTGAAGCTGGATACACGCACGCTGCCTACGGGTTACCGCCTGACAACCGAAAATCCGGCGATCGTGCGGCTCACGCGCGGCAAGGCCATGAAACTCAACTTTGGAGCATCAGTCACGCGCCTGGTGAGGTTTGACATGACAACAGATGCCTTCATTACGGGCACAGTTGAGCTGAAGCCACAATGGCTGGCTTCGATTGACAAGCTGCTTGCAGTGCTGGCGCAGGAAAAATCCAGCTTGCGGCTCACCTATTTTACCAAGGCGGCGAAGAGCCAGTTGGCGAGTGACCGGGCTGCTTCTGTCGAGAAGCTTATCGCAGAACGTTGGGCCGAGCAGGCAGGCAAGTATCATCTGCCTATCGAAACCCGCGTTGTTGGTTCGAAGTGAGGGAGGGCGCCATGAACAAAGACATAAATGCCCAAACCACTTCTCCCGAGGAAACCAAGAGGATCCTGGATCATCTGAAATTTGTGACGGACATGAATGTTTCGATGCTGCGTTCAACGCTGTTTGCGGCAGCTATTGCTGCGAGTGCCATGGCTGCCCCAACTTCAGCTGTGGCAGCGGAAGAGCAGGCGCCTGTATCGATCAGCGTGGATGGGCAGACAGTTTATGGGGATGCGACGTTGGGTGATCCCCAACACAAGACTGATGTGGCGCTTGCCGATGTGGATATTCAGGTCAAGTTTGACGGGCTCGGTGTTGTTCCCATTTTGAATGTTTCGACTTGGCCGGTGCGGCGAACCTATGAAGCCGGGGAGGCTGTCAGGTTCCTAGCAAGTTCAAATTATCCGGCGTGGATCGCCAAATCCGAAATTCGCGTGTTTGAAAAGGGCGCGGATCTGCAAGGGGTACCGCTTTACACCGTGGAGGTTCAGCCGCAGGGCAATGCGGGCTGGGCCATGCCTGAAGACGGACCTTCGGAGCTGGTTTATGTACTGCGGGTCACCGATGACAAGGGGCGGTTCGATGAAACCAAGCCATTATCGCTGGCAAGAACTTCTGCCGCGTTGGAACAGCATGAGCCGCAGGATGTAGCCGTTGCTCCCGGTTACAGCGAAGACCATACGGCCTTCCGCAACATTCCGGTTTATGGTGGGGCCATCACGGTTTCGGGTCACAATGTGCCGCCTGGAAAGAATGTTCAGGTGCTGGGTGACAGCATTCCGGTGGATGGCGAAAACGCATTTGTGGTGCAGCGCATCCTGCCTCCGGGAGATCATAGGGTTGATGTGGCAGTGCTTGATGGGACAGGCGCTGAACATGGCAAGGGGCTGGAGTTCAGCCGCACGGTGAATATTCCAACTTCCGAGTGGTTCTATGTGGCGCTGGCGGATGGAACGGTGGGCACGCGCTTTGGTTCGAAGCACATACAAGATGTCAAGCCGGGCGAATTTGACAATGTCTACACCAAGGGCAGGATGGCGTTTTATGTGAAGGGTAAAATTCAGGGCCGCTATTTGCTGACGGCTGCCGCCGATACGGGCGAGGACAGGATCGAGAACCTATTCAAGGGGCTTGATGCAAAAAATCCAAAGCAGTTCCTGAGCCGCATCAATCCGGATGACTATTATCCCGTTTATGGCGATGATTCCACCACGGTGGAGGATGCGCCGACGCGCGGGAAATTCTATATTCGATTTGAACGCGGTGACAGCCGTGTGATGTGGGGCAACTTCCGCACGCGGATCACGGGCACACATTTCCTGCGCAATGAGCGCGCACTTTATGGCGCCAATGGCGTTTACCGATCTGAAGGGTCTACGTCATTTGGTGAACGCAAGTCCGAGGTGCATGTTTATGCGGCTCAGCCCGATACGCTGCCGCAGCGCGATATTTTCAAGGGAACGGGTGGATCGGCGTATTTCCTGAAACATCAGGATGTTACCACGGGTTCTGAAACAATCACAGTTGAGGTTCGTGACAATACCACGGGACAAGTTCTCAGCCGGCGATTACTGCGGGCGGGCGTTGATTACAATTTTGACTATATCCAAGGCCTTGTCATTCTGAGTGCGCCGCTTGCATCTTCAGTTTCGGCTGGGGACATTATCCGTGATGACACGCTGGGCGGTGCTGGGCAGTATCTCATCGTCAATTACGAATACAGTCCGGTGGCCAGCGACACAAACGGTTATGCTGTTGGCGGGCGAGCCCAGCAATGGATTGGTGACACGGTGCGCGTGGGCGCTACTGCGGCACAGGAAAAGACCGGTGCTGCGGATCAGAAACTTGTGGGCGCGGACATTCAGGTGCGTCATTCAGATCGCACTTTTGTGGAAGGCGAAGTGGCGCGGAGCGAAGGACCAGGCTTTGGCAATTCGGCATCAGCGGATGGCGGGTTGACGATTTCGGATCAAGCCACATCCGGCATTCAGGGGAAAAATGCCCTGGCTTACCGCGTGCATGGTCAGGCAGCTTTGGAAGATGTGACGGGCGGGCGCGTGGAAGGCGACGTGGGCGCCTATTACGAGAAGAAACAACGCGGGTTCTCGTCACTCGACGAGCAGGTGAATATCACCAAAAAGACCTGGGGTGCTGATGGCCATGTTCGCTTGGGTAAATCCTCCGGTGCCCATATCAAATATGAAGACCTGCAATCGAATGATGGAGCGGTGGCCAGGGAACTGAATGCGGATGCCAGTCTTGGCATTACGGAGGAAATTACCATCACTCCTGGTGTTAAATATTCGGAGAAAAAAGCGGCGGGCGGCACTGGGGTTGATCAGGGTAACCGGACTGACGCGGGCGGAGTTGCGACATACCGGTGGGATGAGCACACGTCAGCTTATGTACTGGCGCAGGCAACAGTGGCGCGATCGGGATCGCGTAAAATCAATGACCGCATTGGTGTGGGTGGAGAGATGCCGCTTACTGAAAAGGTGAGCGTGTCTGGCGAAGTTTCTGACGGTAATCTTGGGCTGGGCGCGCGCGCTGGCGTGGACTATCACCCCACAGCGGATGACCGTTATTATCTCGGCTACAAGCTCGACCCCGACCGCAGCCTTGCGAACACGTTGACGGGCCGGGATCTTGGCGCGGTGGTTGCGGGTGCGCATCACCGCTTCAATGAGCACTTCTCGGTTTTCAATGAAGAAACCTATGATGTTTTCGGCGAACACCGCGCTCTCACCCAGACTTATGGCGTGACCTATACGCCAACCGCGCAATGGAACGTGGGGGCCGCGGTTGAAGTTGGCAAAATAAAAGATGATACGATCAATGCCACCAGTGGCCTGAAAAACAGTGACTTCAACCGCACGGCCGGTTCGGTTTCCGTGGCTTATCATGGCGATGACGGATTGGACGGGCATGGAAAGGCTGAAGCCCGCCATGAAACTTCCAGTGATGCCACGCGCGACCGCGACACCTATCTGTTCAGCGCGGGGTTAACTGCACAGACTTCTGTCGACTGGCGCTTGCTGGCGAATATTGACGGTGTTTTCTCGGAAGCTTCAACCGACACGCTTGATGGCAAATATGTTGAGGCTTCAGTGGGCTATGCCTATAGGCCCGTGGACAATGACCGGCTGAATGGACTTTTCAAATATTCCTATCTCTATGACTTGCCGGGCGTTGACCAGGTGACCGTCAATGGCAGCACGAAGGGGCCAGCCCAGAGCAGCCACATCCTGTCTGCGGATGTTTCTTATGATCTGAACAAGATTGTTACGATTGGCGCGAAATATGGCGTGAGATTCGGGGAAACCAAGGACCGCAGCGGAGCTGGTGGCTGGGTTGCCTCATCCACCCACCTCGGCATCATTCGCACCGATTTCCATATTGTCAACCAGTGGGATGCGTTGGTGGAAGGGCGGCTGTTGTGGAACCCGGATACCAATTCAACGGATCTCGGCGTGCTTGCGGCGATCTACCGTGACATCGGCGACAACTTCAAGATCGGCATTGGATACAACTTCGGCAACTTCTCCGATGACCTGCGCGATTTCACTTATGATGATCATGGCGTGTTTATAAATGCGGTTGGGAAGTTCTAGGAGACGGTGCGAGAGAGCCCTCATCCCCCCTTCGGGGGCCTTCTCCCATTTGTAAGAACAAACGGGAGAAGGCGATAGTGATTGCCGCCTTCCCCTGTGCGCTTGCGCATATGGGAAGGTTCTGAATTTACAAACGAAGTGCAGCGCCCAAGCTTCAAGTGGAGGCTACAGAAAACCCAAGGGCGGGTCGCAGTCTTCCGGGCATGGCGCGCGACTGGTGGCGAAGGTTGAGCAGCAAATCAGTGACATGAAGGTCAATGAAAATCTCATCAATCAGCGCACGTGGGAAGCGGAGCTGGAAGCCGCCAATGCGAGCAATGCGCATAGGGATGCAGAACTCCTGGTAAACTTCATGATCGGAACAATTGACAATGAAATCAGCGCAAGAAAACCCTTGGCACTACCGCCAAGCGGCTGGCTGGATTGAAGAAAACATTTGAGAGCCAGCTTAGTGGAAATGAAATGTCCGCCGCTTTGGAAGACCTATACAAGAAGCGGCTTACTGGCACGGTGGAGATCAGCCTTCCTGGTGAATCAAACGCCGTCCATCCTTTCTTCGGCAAACCCATTCGCGGCTATTTTGTCGAGGCCATTCTCGATGACAAAAATGCTGGCTCACAGGAGATTATTCATGCGGAACGGCCACCGTTCTTCTTCTAGCCAAAAGGCGGCGTTGCGCACTGCCGATGCCATGGATGTTTCATTAAGTGCCGGATGGAATGATGGAGATGTGCGCGACGGCTTCGACACGACGAGCGATGCCTTTAGCGGAAAGGTGAGTTTTTCCGTGAAACTTGGTGCTCTGGCGCCCACAAGGTTCGAGCATGAGAAATTGGCGCGCGAAGCAAAGTTAAAGGCTATTCAAAACCAGGAAGGTGGATCGTTGTGGCAAATCGACCTGCTGCGGCGCGCGCATGAACGCGCAGTTGCCGGGCTCGAGGCCTCCCAGGTAAAACTTGATGAGGCACTGGCAGAGGCTGCAAAACTGGTAATGTTGCTGGGCTCGCAGACCGATACCGAGTTTGCAGGTGCAATCATTGGCGCGAGGATACAAGTTGTGCGCCTGCAGGCCGAACGAGCGGCAGTGGCAGGGTCGCTTCACGAAATCCGCCAAAATATCAAACGCCTCAAGTTGGGCTGACGGGCTTTCACATTCCTGCCGTGTGTTCTAAGACGTAGCGGCTGATTTGGCGCGAAAGACCTGGTTGCATTGACACATTCCCATGATTTTCTGGTTGGCATTGACACGGGCGGAACCTACACCGACGCTGTTATCATTGACCGGCAGTCCCACCGCATCATAGCTTCGACCAAGGCGCTGACCACCAAGGGCGATCTTTCAATTGGCGTGTTGGAGGCATTGCGCGCCGTCATTTTAGCGCTGCCTGTGGGGGCGGCAGCTGCTGATATTTCCCTGGTTTCGGTATCCACGACGCTGGCCACGAACGCTGTTGTGGAAGGCCATGGCAGCGCGGTTGGGGTCATTCTCATTGGATTTGATGAGCCCATGGTGCTGCGGACGGGGATTGGCAAAGCGTTTCCGACCGTGCCAGTCCTGCGGTTCAAGGGCGGACACGACCACACCGGTGCTGCCATCCAGCCGCTGAACTTAGACCTGCTGGCGCGGGAGGCAACAGCTTTAAAGGAGACTGTATCGGCATTTGCAGTTGCTTCCGCTTTTGCCGTGCGCAATCCGGCACATGAGATTGAGGCGCGCGACATTATTACCAAAGCCACAGGAAAACCCGTGACGCTGTCGACGGAACTTACCTCCTCGCTTGATGCACCGCGGCGGGCGCTGACGGCTGTATTGAATGCGCGCCTGATCTCGCGCATCTCACTGCTTGTCGATGCGGTGGGCATTGCGATGCGGGCGTTGAATATTTCCTGTCCGCTCATGGTGGTGAAAGGCGATGGAAGCCTGGCGCTGGCGGAAAACATAGCCTTGCGGCCCATTGAAACCGTGCTTTCCGGTCCTGCTGCGAGCCTCGTCGGCGCCAAATGGCTTTCGGGGCTTGATGACTTCATCATGTCTGATATCGGCGGGACGACAACCGATATCGGAATTCTGCAGGACGGGCGGCCGCGCGTGGCAGAGGAGGGCGCCGAAGTGGGCGGTTGGCGCACCATGGTTCGGGCGATAGATGTGACAACGATTGGCCTTGGCGGTGATAGTGAAGTGAGCATCGCACTCGATGGTGCCTTGCAAATCGGGCCGCAGCGGATTGTTCCGGTTTCATTGATCGGGCAGCGCTTTCCCGAGGTCGTTGCCATGCTTGAAGCTGACCTGGCGGACACAGAAGGCGGTTCGCTGCAGGGAAAATTTGTGGTGGCGCCCTTTGGCCATGCCGGGGTTTCCGATACCAATGGCCTGACGCCCAAGGAAGCGGAAATCCTGTCTCAGATTTCCACGAGGCCAAAACCCTTGCGCCGCGTTGCTGTTTCCAGCGGGGCGCAGAGGGCTTTGGCTTCACTTCGGAGAAAAGGCCTGGTGCAGCTCTGCGGTTTTACCCCTTCTGATGCAGCCCATGTGCTGGACCTTCAGGCCAATTGGGATCGCTCCGCTGCTGCAATAGCGGCGCAGCTTGCGTTTCGGTTTCGTGCCATGAAGCTTGGCAGCGCCCTACAGGTCACGGCTTTCTGCCGCGAGGTGTGGAGCGAGACGGTGCGGCTTTCGGCGCGGGCCATAGCAAGGGCAGCACTTGGCGTGGCGGTTGACAAGAATGAATTGGTGGAAGCTGTTTGTCGCGGGGAGCCATTGATGGGTTTGGCCCGGCTTTCAGTGTCGCCTGTGGTTCCTATCGTGGCAGTTGGTGGTCCGGCCAGGATTTACTATGGCGAGGTCGCTGACAGGCTGGCATGCAAAGTTGTGTTTACGGAAAATTGCGAGGTGGCAAATGCGGTGGGAGCGGCTGCCGGTGTTGTAGCGCATCGCGTGACCGTAACCGTGGAGGGAGACGGAAACGGCGTATTTCGCATGCATGGCGGCAAGGCACCGCGTGACTTCAGCTCCGGCGCGGAGGCCTTGGCATATGCTGAAGCCACGGCACGCGATCTGGCAGAACGGGCCGCGTTGCTAGTTGGAGCGGTGGCACCCAAAGTCACGCTCAATACCCGAAAATTTTATCTGCCTGACGCCATGAATGAGGACGGATTGCTGAAAGCGGAGATCATTGCGGAAGCCATCGGAAGACCAGCGCAACGCTGAACGTTAACCCAGCGTTTACTACTGCCCTATTGTTATCGTTATATTGCGTGTGTGGTTATAGTTTGTGGCAATGCTGAAAGCAGTTGTTAACCGCGATTTTGTTAGCGTGTGCAATCAGCCCCGGAGATTCAGTCCCATGAACGCGACATCCAACCCTTTTGCTCAGCCGCCTGCATTTACCGGATGGGAGGAACTCTCTTCGCGGGGCCCATCGTGGAAAATTGTCAAGGAGCGGCCGCCTGTTGAAATGGTGGCACCATTTTTCCCGGACCAGAGGAATGGCGGCGTTTATGAGCAACTGCTTTTCAACTTTCCCGGCATGATGCATGCGATGGATGGTTCAGGCCGCGTGAACGCGGTGAATATCCGGTGGTGCGAGGTGCTGGGTTATCATCCCAGCGATGTGATCGGGCGCTCTTTCAACGAATTGCTGACCGCGCAATCGCGCTCGCATTTGATCACCAATATCTATCCCAAGTATCTGCAATCGGGCGTGTGCCGAGATGAGGAGATGTTTGTTCACCGCAAGGATGGCACGCTCGCAACACTGAAGTTAGCCATGAATGCTTATCGGGGTGACAAGGGCCGGATTGAACGTTCGATTTGCATGCTGCACGATGTTACCGAAAACAAGATTGCGGAAATCGCTTCCACGCATGGTGACCACCGGTTCCGCGCCGCTTTCGCTTGCGCCACGCATGGCATGGTTCTGGTTTCACCTACCGGCCAGATTGAAATGGCCAATGCATCATTTTACGAATTCATTGGACGCAAGGAAGCTAACTCCGCAGCGCTGGCCTTTGATGAAACACTGCACCGGGAAGACCGCGGCCCGTTCCTCAATGGCATACGCCAGTTGCTGCTTGGCGAGATTGCACACTTGAAACAGGACCTGCGGTTTGTGACAGCTTCAGGCGGCGTTTCCCTAGGGTCCACCAGCATTTCCCTGGTCAAGAGCGACATTTCCGAAATCGAACAGCTTGTGGTGCAGATCGTTGATATCAACGACCGCCAACTGACAACAAAAAGATTGAACCAGGCCCAAAAAATGGAGGCGATCGGACAGCTTACCGGCGGCCTTGCGCATGATTTCAATAATCTGCTGACGATCATCATGGGCAATATGCAACTGGTGGAAGGGCGGCTTTTGGGCGATGAAAAAGCGAGCAAGCGCATTGCCGAAGCGCTGGATGCCGCGCGTAAAGGTTCGGAACTTACGCGCCAGCTATTGGCTATTGCGCGCAAGCAGGAGCTTGAACCCTGTGAAGTGAGCGTCAATGCACTGGTGACAGGCATGGAGTCTTTGATTTCGCGCACCCTGGGCGAAAATATTGAATTGCGTGTTGATGTTGACGTGAACGACATGCAGGTCATGATCGACCCTTCGCAGCTTGAATCTTCCATCTTGAATCTCGCCATCAATGCGCGAGACGCGATGCCCAATGGCGGCCGTCTCACCATCGAAACACAACAGGCTTATCTCGACCAGGAATATGCCGAAAAATATCCAGAGATTTCGCCGGGGCATCATGTGCTTGTCGCGGTTTCCGACGATGGAACCGGCATGTCGCAGGAACTGGTAGAGAAGGTTTTCCAACCTTTTTTCACCACCAAGGAGCAGGGCAAAGGCACGGGCCTTGGGCTTTCCATGGTTTATGGTTTCATCAAACAGTCAGGCGGACATATCACGATCTACAGCGAAGTGGGTCATGGCACGTCGGTTAAAATGTATTTGCCGCGCAAATTCGCGGCAGGCGACGTTGCCCTGGAAATCGCTGCCGAGCCCAAGGTTGCAGGGGCTGGCCGCGCGCAGGCGCCCGCTGAATCCGTAGCACCTCCGAGTGTGAGGGCGCAGAAAATATTGGTTGTGGAAGATCAGGAAGCCGTTCGCGCCGTGGCTTGTGGATTCCTTTCGGACTTTGGATATGACATCGTTGAGGCAGAGGATGGTTTCCAGGCCTTGGCAAAATTGCAGGAAGACCCTGATATTGACCTCATGTTCTCGGATATAGTGATGCCAGGCGGCATGAACGGTTTTGACCTTGCGCAAGCTGCCAGCAGCATGCGACCTGAGCTCAGGATTGTGCATACCTCCGGCTATCCCAAGGGCGCGATGGTACATCAAGATGAGCCGCGTTTCAAACAAGGCTTCATCATCATGAAACCATACCGCCGCGAAGAACTGCAAAAGATGATCCGCGATGCTTTCGAGAAGCAGGGTTGAATATTTCCAGAGGAACCATTGGGCGTGATGATGGAGTAGGGGGAGTATCATCACCCGCTTTGCTCCGGCCTGAATAGCGGGTATTACCGGTCGAAATGATTCACGCCGGACGCCAACATGACTGATCTCCTTACGTTCGAAAACCTGTTTACCCTCATTGTGCTGACATTGCTCGAAACCGTTCTTGGGTTCGATAACCTGCTTTACATTACCATTGAAGCCAAGCGGGTGTCGCCGGAGCAACAGGCGCGGGTCCGGCGGTTGGGAACCATACTGGCCATTGCCTTGCGCATTGTTCTGTTGTTCGTGGTGCTGCAACTCATTGCGCTTTTTCAAAATCCGTTCTGGAGCTTTAGCAGCGCTGTGGTGGAAGGGTCCTTCAATGGCCACAGCGTGATTGTGCTGCTTGGTGGCGCCTTTCTCATTCACACGGCGATCAAGGAAATCCATCACATGCTGGCGGTCAACGATCTCGAGCACGAAGAAGGCGAAGGGCCCAAACACCGCAGTGTCGCCTCGGCGCTGTTCTGGATACTGGTCATGAACATCGTGTTCTCGTTTGATACGGTGCTGTCGGCTGTGGCCTTGACGAAGAATTTCATCGTGATGGCCACCGCAATCGTATCGTCTGGCGCGCTCATGGTGCTTTTGGCCGAGCATGTGGCAAATTTCCTGCAGAAGAACCGCCTGTATGAAGTTTTGGGGCTTTTTGTGCTGCTTCTCGTGGGGGTGATGCTTCTGGCCGAGGGCGGCCATATCGCCCATCTTGCATTTTTTGGCTATCCCATCGAGCCCATGTCAAAAACCACGTTCTATTTTGTGATCGCGGCCCTTGTGGTGGTGGATATCCTGCAGGGAAAGTTCCAGAAGAAAATCACCATCGAGGCGCAACAGAAGAAAAAATAATCGGGGTCTTCGCAAACATTGCCCTTTGGCATTGCGTGGGCTAAACCGCGCCCTCATATCCATTTTTTTCAGGTAATTCAGTTTCATGGCGCGCCAGTTCATCTACCACATGCAGGGGCTATCAAAGACCTATGCAGGGGGCAAAAAAGTTCTCGATAATGTTCACCTCCAATTCTATCCCGAAGCTAAAATAGGGGTGCTTGGGCCTAACGGATCCGGCAAATCCACGCTGCTCAAGATCATGGCTGGAATAGACAAGGAATATAGTGGAGAAGCCTGGGTGGCTGATGGCGCCACCGTTGGCTATCTGGAGCAGGAACCCCAGCTTGACGCCAGCAAGGATGTGATGGGCAATGTGATGGAAGGCGTGGCCGCCAAGAAGGCCATTCTCGACCAGTACAATGCATTGATGGCTGACTATAATGACGAGAATGCCGAGAAAGCCGGCAAGCTGCAGGATGTCATTGATGCGCAGAACCTGTGGGACCTGGAGGCGCAGGTCGAGCAGGCGATGGATGCCTTGCGGTGCCCACCTGGAGACGCCTCGGTGGAAAATCTTTCCGGCGGTGAAAAGCGGCGCGTGGCATTGACCAGGCTTTTGTTGTCAAAACCGGATCTGATCCTGCTTGACGAGCCCACCAACCATCTCGATGCGGAAAGCGTCAATTGGCTGGAGCATCATTTGCGGGATTACCCCGGCGCCATCCTGATTGTGACCCATGACCGCTACTTCCTCGACAATGTCACGGGGTGGATTCTGGAACTGGATCGCGGGCGCGGCATTCCCTATGAGGGCAATTACTCGGCCTACCTCGGCCAGAAGGCAAAGCGTTTCGCGCAGGAAAAGAGTGAAGATGCGGCGCGCCAAAAAGTCATGGAGCGCGAACAGGAATGGATTTCCTCATCGCCCAAGGCCCGGCAAGCCAAGTCCAAGGCGCGTTTCAAGGCTTATGATGAACTGCTCAAGGCCAATGACGAACGCCTGAAATCCAACACGGCCCAAATCATCATTCCGCCGGGCGAACGGCTGGGTGCCACGGTCATTGAGGTCGATGCCTTGAACAAGGCTTACGGTGACAAATTGCTTATCGAAAACCTGTCGTTCAAGTTGCCGCCTGGTGGCATCGTTGGCATTATCGGTCCGAACGGGGCTGGTAAAACCACGCTGTTCCGCATGCTGACCGGGCAGGAAAAGCCGGATTCCGGTTCTGTAAACATCGGTGAAAGCGTTCATATGGGCTATGTTGACCAGAGCCGGGATGCGCTGGACGGCAAGAAGAGCGTGTGGGAAGAAATTTCCGGCGGCAATGACGTCATCTATCTGGGCAAGCGCGAAATGAATTCGCGCGCCTATACCGGTTCCTTCAATTTCAAGGGTGCCGACCAGCAGCAGAAAGTGGGAACGCTTTCCGGTGGCCAGCGCAACCGCGTGCATCTGGCAAAAATGCTGAAATCCGGTTCCAACGTTTTGTTGCTGGACGAGCCCACCAATGATCTTGATACCGAAACGCTCGCCGCACTTGAAGAGGCGCTGGAGGATTTTGCGGGTTGCGCTGTCATCATCAGCCATGACCGCATGTTCCTGGACCGGCTTGCAACCCATATCCTGGCCTTTGAAGGCGACAGCCATGTGGAATGGTTTGAGGGCAATTTCCAGGATTATGAAGAGGACAAGAAGCGCAGGCTCGGTGAAGACAGCGTGATGCCCAAGCGGATCAAGTACAAGCAGTTTTCGCGGTAGCGTTGTTAATTGCGAAGGTAGGCGAACAGGGCGCCGATATCGCCATTGTTGCTGCGGATGACGCTGGTGAATTTCGAGCGAAGCTGCTGGGCTAGCCAGTAGGAAGAGACATTCACATCGCGCACGCGGTAGCCGGCCCTGGTTTTATAGACCTTGAAAATAATGCGCTTGCCGTTGCCGGTTTTCGTGCCAACGGTCAAGGCGTTGCCGCTGCCAGCACAGTCGGTCACAGCCAGGCCATCGCTTGCCAGTCGTGATGAATTTTGGGACATGAAGCGGCCGATAAAGTTGCGCGTCAATGTCACATATTCAGCTTGCTGCGACTTTTTGAGCTGCGCGCGGTGGGGACCCAAGGCAAACATGGCAATGCCGTTCAAATCGGCATAACGGGAAGCGACACCAATGAATGCTCCGGGTGAGCCGTTACGGGCGGCACCTATGAAGGCGCTGCCTGCACTTTGTACGAATGAGGTGGCCGGGCACACTGCCGCTGAAGCAGCGGGGAGCCCGAAAACCGTGGCTGCGGTCAGAAACACAACAGAGGAGATAACGCGCATGTATAGGTATCCTTATACAATATGCATGAAGAGCTAATCACTCTCCCTGTTCCTTACACCTTTTATTTTTGCTTCGCGCAAGTGCAGACCTGTGCGGCTGCCCTGAATATCTTCGTCACGTGCCAGACTGTAGGTGCGCCTGCGAAGTTCCATCACAAGTTCATTACGATCTGTAACATGGGCCACGTCCGAGAAGGGCACGGGCTGGCCGATGCGGACATTTACGTTGGTGCCAATACGCCTGGTGGTTTCGCGGAATACAAGCGACAGGCGAAGCGTGAGGCTGAGGTGGCTTGCCAGCTGGAACAAGCGGCTGTTCTGACCGGTGAAGAAAACCGGCACGATGGTTGCCTTGGACATGCTGAGCAGTTTGGCGGTGAAAGGAGCCCAGGGGAGGTCTACAGCCTGGCCCTGCAATGGCTTTTCCGAGGTTGCGACACCACCACCTGGAAAGATTCCGACAGCGTGGCCTTCGCGCAGCCACGCATGGGCCTGGTGGCGCGAATTCACATTGGTTTCACGGGCGGCCCTGGTTGGCGCGAAAGCCACGGGCAGCAGGTTGGCCATGGCACCCGGCGCCTGGCACAGAACGTCATTGGCCAGGACTTTGGTATCGGGCCGCACTTTGGTGGCAAGCCAGGTGAGGGTGATGCCGTCCAGCACGCCATAGGGATGGTTGGCGATGAAAAGCACCGGGCCGGTTGCGGGCGTCTTTGCCAGCTCGGCTTCGTCAAATTTCACGTTGAGTTTCAAAAGGCGGACGGCGGCATCAAAAAAATTTTCACCTTCGCCCACGCTTTTCTGATGCTGAAAATACAGTTTTTGGAGTTTGCGCTGGCCGCCCATTTTTTCAATGGTTTGAATCACCGCCCGCTGCACGGGGGAATGTTCTGCCGTGGAATAAGAAAACCGTATGGTTTTGGGCTTGTCGGGTGGAAGTGGTGCTTTGGCCATGTGGCGCGCAGACTTAAAAACTTGGTTCAGATGCAAGTAATCAGCTATAGGCCGAAATGCGTTACGCCCCAAGGAGAAGTTCATGTTCAAGCTCTATTCCCGTGCAAATTCGGGTTCACTGGTCGTTGAGGCCATCCTCGAACATGTGGGTGCACGCTACCAATTGATCGAAGTTGAAGGTGGCAAACCTTCCGCCGAACTCATCAGGTTAAACCCTCTTGGCCAGGTTCCAGTACTGATGCTTCTCGATGACAGCGTGATGACGGAAAGTGCTGGCATGACAATCTATCTCGCTGATATCTATCCGGAAGCAAAACTTGCGCCTTCCGTTACGTCACCGCAGCGGTCGCGCTATCTGCGCTGGATGCTGTTTTTGGCCGCCAACATCTATATGACGGATTTGCGCGTTTATTATCCAGACCGCTAATCCAGCGACAAAAGTCATGCAGCGGGGATCAAGGCCGCTGCCATCGTTCACATGGCCGAGCAATGGAAAATATTTGCCGAGGCGCTGGGGCACGGGTCCTTCATCCTGGGCGATGAACTTTCGGCGGTTGATATTTATGCAGCCATGCTGGCTGAATGGAATGTGGATGTTCCCGCGTTTTTTGCCGAGCATCCAAATGTCAAAGCGCTCTATGACAGGGTGCGGCAGGTGCCCGCATTTGACCGGGTGTGGGCACGCAATAATAGCTAGTTAGGCCGCTGCTTCCTTGGGTGTTCCCAGTCCCAGGACGCGGCAGATGGCGTAGACGAGATCGGCGCGGTTTAGCGTGTAGAAGTGGAAATTGCTGATGCCTTCGCGGCGCAGAGCTTCAACCTGTTCTGCCGCCACAATGGCGGCAACCAGATTTCGCGTTTCGGGGTCCGCGTCCAGGCCAGCAAAGCGGCGCGCCATATCGGGGGGAATATGTGCGCCACATTTGGCGGAAAATTCACATACCTTGGCGAAATTCGTGATGGGAAGAATGCCGGGCACGAGATCAATATCAATGCCGCGCGCGTGAATGCGGTCACGCAGGCGCAGGAAAAAGGCGTTATGGAAAAAGAATTGCGAAATGGCACGGGTGGCGCCGTGGTCGGCCTTGTCTGCCATGAAGGCGAGATCCTCCTCGATCGACACTGATTCGGGATGGCGTTCCGGATAGGCTGCTACGGTGACTTCAAATTCCGCTATTTCGCGAATGCCGCGTACAAGGTCCGCGGCGTTTCGATAACCTTGGGGATGCGGTTCAAAGCGTTTGCCGACACCGGCTGGCGGATCACCGCGCAATGCCAGAATTTGCCGCACGCCTGCGTCCCAATTGCTACGCAAGACTGTATCCACCTCTTCCCTGGAAGCACCCACGCAGGTGAGGTGGGCCATGGGCTTCAGCGTGGTTTCATTAAAGATGCGCTTGACCGTATTCAAAGTGCGGTCGCGCGTGGTGCCGCCTGCGCCATAGGTGACGGAAACGAATTTCGGGTGAATGGTTTCGAGCCGCTTCAGGGTTTCCCAAAAAGCTGCCTCCGCATCGCCAAGCTTTGGCGGGAAAAATTCGAATGATACTGAAAGATCTTTGGGAGTGTTTGACATGTTCAGATTCATCCAGATTTCATGCCAGCGGCTTTCAGAGGTTTTGCCGACACTACGCGGATCGAACGGTTGGCCGCCAGCCATAGCGATACGGTAAGGCCGGTTGCTTCCTTGAGCCACGGAGGCGGCAGCAATTCATGTTTCTGGAGTGCAAGGCCTGCACGATTGAACCATGTCGTGATGTGTTCGGTGGAAATTCCCAGTCTGCGGTGGGCATGTTCACTGCGCAGGTCTTCAAGATCGTGGGGTGCGAAGTCCACAATCAGCAAGCGGCCTTCAGGGTGGAGGATGCGGCGGGCTTCCATCAGGGCGCGGCCTGGATCATCGAGATAATGCAGCACCTGATGAACAATGACGAGATCGACGGATTCATTGGCAAAGGGCAGGGCATAGAGATCGCCTTGGCGCACCTGGGCATTGCGCGCGCCATGTTTTTCGAGATTGGCTCGGGCGATTGCAATCATTTCGCGGCTCGAATCAATTCCAATGGCATGGGTGGACAGCGGCGCAAAGAGTTCCAGCATGCGCCCGGTTCCGGTGCCAAGGTCGACCAGCGACTTCACACGGGCGGGGCCGAGGATTTGCCGCATGGCGCTTTCAACATCTTCTTCGCGGATATGGAGCGAGCGCAGTTTCTCCCAGTTGGCGGCATTGTTGCTGAAATAGCTGGCGGCGCGTTCCACGCGTTGAAGCCTTATGTTTTCGAGGCGGGCGAGATCGCGGGTGAGGGTTTCGTCGTGGGCGGGCAGCATCTCTACGATGGCCCGCGACAAAGCTCCGCCCAGGCCTTCTTCGCGCAAGCGAAACAGCACCCAATTGCCTTCCTTGTGGCGCGACACCATTCCGGCTTCCACCATCAACTTCAGGTGACGGCTGACGCGCGGCTGGCTTTGCCCCAGGACCTGCGTGAGTTCGCTGACATTGAATTCGCCATGCGAGAGGATGAACAAAATACGTACGCGCGTTGATTCCGCAATCGCACGCAGGCCCACCAGTAATTCATCCATGCTTGCCAACCTTTCACTTTACATATAAACATATCTTTATATGCTTTTCAACTCCCTAGAGGTGTTTTTCTGTTTGGTCTTGCTTTTTCCACACTTTCAGGGCGTATTGGCGCGCGAAGCAGACACTTGGAGGGGGTAACCGAAGGGTTGTTTGGAGGATTGATGGCGAGCACTACCAACGGCAAGATTTCACGACGGGGTTTTGCACTTTTAATTTCAGGTTTGGCAGCGGCAGGGCAACCGGTATCTGCAATTGCAGCAACGAATGGTGCAGAAAACTATGTTGACCGCATTGCCAATGAAGTCATGGGATTGGCGAATGGCGGCGTGCGGGGCAATGCCTTGCGCAGCCGGTTTGCGGCGGTGCTCAACCGTTATATCAACCTGAAAGGCATCGCGAATTTTGCTTTGGGGCCCTATCAGAAACAGCTTCCGGCAGCAGACCGCGCGGAGTTCTACAACCTGTTCAGCAACTATGCGGCCGCGCTTTTTGTGTATTATGTGGATGATTTCCGTGGTTCAGAACTGGAGATTCTCTCCAACCAGCAGAACGCCAATTACACTGTGATTGACAGCGCCATCAAGCTCAAGAGCGGTGGCCAGGAAAAGGTGCGCTGGCGTTTGGTTTCGGGCGGCGGCGGTTACAAAATCAGCGACATCAACGTCAAAGGCGTATGGCTCACGATTGCCACGAAGGATCGGTTCCGCAAAGTCTTGAGTGGCTCCAAGGGTGATTTTGGCGCTTTGTTTGCCGAATTGAAAGCGGCAGATACCTGGTAAGCATGATCACGCGCCGCGCCATTCTCGGAATTATTGCCGGACTGACCGTCTCGCCTGCCTTGGCAGCCGAGCATCCGTCGGTTGCTTTCATGAACAAGTTTGCCAGTGAAATGCTTGCGGCTCACAGGATTGGCACAGTGGGAAAGTTTGCCAGTGTCATTCAGGCCTATGGTGATGTGGCGGGAATCGCAACCTATTCTCTTGGTCAATTCAAACCCAAACTGAAGGAAAGCGACCGCGCCACCTATTACCGGGGTGTGGTGACTTTCATGGCGCGTTACTTTGCCGAGCAGTCGAGAACCTACCGCGTGGCAAAGTATGAAATTGGCGAAGCCACGGTGGATGCAGAAAAGAATGTTACCGTCGCCAGCAAGGTATTTCTGCTTTCGGGGCAGAACTATAATGTTTCCTGGCAGCTGGCTTGGACGGGCCGCGGCTACCGCATATCCGATGTCAAGGTGCTGGGCTTTTCCCTCACCTATCTGCAGCGCGGGCTGTTCACATCATTCCTCGCCAAGCGCCAGGGTGACGTAAAGCAACTCATTGCAGCGCTTGTCCGCTGAACACTTCCCATTAACTGTTTGGCCCTAGTTTTCAGTTTGGGTCGGCTTGTGTTGGGTGTGTGATGCGTATGGTCAAAAATGTTGTGGCATTGCTTGTCACCGTGGGGGTGCTCGCGGCGTGTTCCAGGTCATCCGAACATTATTTTGAGACCAAGGGATTGCGGGCGCCGGTTTCAGCCTGTCTTGTGGACCCGCATTCGCTGGGCGAGGTTTCCCAGGCCGAAGACATTGACAGCAGAAGCGGCTGCCAGGTGCATAACCGGTACGATGTCCAGTCACTGGGCGGCGTTGCCTTCAGCCAGACTGCGACTATGAATTGCGGGCTGACCGGCCCCTTGAACGACTGGCTTTCCAATACGGTTCAAAATTCGGCACGCGATTCCTTTGGAGAACGGGTCGTTGGCATTGACGTGGCCGCTTCCTATGCCTGCCGCCCGCGCAATAATGTGCGGGGCGCGAAGATGAGTGAGCATGGCTATGGCAACGCCATTGATGTTGCGGCCTTCACCCTGGAAAGCGGACGCAAGGTTTCGGTGTTGAATGATTATTATGGGCGCTCGGATTCCCAACGTTTTCTGCGTCAGGTGCGGGGCGAGGCCTGTGGTGGATTCATGACGGTTCTGGGGCCAGGCTCTGATGCCAATCATCGCGACCATATCCATCTCGATCTTGAGAACAGGCGGAGCGGCCAGGCTTATTGCCACTGAGTTAATGGAGGTCAGTGTTGCAATTTGCGCCGGGCAGGGGCATATCAGGCTCCATGGAACAGGAACTCATCAAACCCGAGGTTACACCAAAAACGTCAACCCAGGCCCTTAGCCCGGTGGGGCTTTTTATTGCGGCTTCGGGGGTGACACTCCTGGCATTCTGCCTTCTGGGTGCCGCTACGATGACAACGATCTGGGCATTTTCCAAACTGCTGGGATTGCCAGATACATTGACCTACAGCCTGATGGCTTTGGGATTGGTTCCTACTATTATTGCTACTATCTGGACGGGCGGCCGCGCCTGGCACGTGGAACGGCGCCTTGCATCGCATCAGGATATTGATGTTCCTGTCTTCAAGCTGTTCCATTATTTTCAGAAAACGTCGTAGCTTACTCCTATCTTAAACCAATCCCTTAAGTATTGAGCAGATGTCGATTTGGACCCGCATAATTGAGGCGCTTAACCAGGTCGGAGATTCCGTTAGCGGGTTTCTGACAAAGTTATCGCGGTCGAAACCAACTGCTCCTGAAAAAAGCCTGGCCTTTACCATTGGCATGATTGCGTTGGGTGCCAAGATGGCCAAGGCCGATGGTGTGGTGACGCATGACGAGGTGGCGGCTTTCAAACGGGTTTTTCATGTTCCTCCGTCCGAGGTCGCCGCGGTGGCGCGGGTTTTCAATCTGGCCAAACAGGATGTGGCGGGGTTTGAAACCTATGCGCGCCAGATTGCCAAACTGTTCAATGCAAAATCCATCATTCTCGAAAATGTTTTGGATGGACTTTTCCACATCTCCAAGGCTGACGGCATTGTCCATGCCGCCGAGCTGAAGTACCTGCAGGAGGTGGCCCATGTGTTCGGCTTCAGCAGTTTTGACTTTGCCCGCATCAAATCGCGGCACGTCGCCGGCGGTCCCGACGATGCCTATCTTGTGCTCGGTCTTGAACCGGGCGCTGACCTGGCCGCCATCAAGGCGCGTTACCTGAAGCTCGTGCGGGACAATCATCCCGACAAGCAGATTGCTGCGGGTGTTCCAGAAGAAATGGTAGTGCTGGCAACGGAGCGGCTGAGCCGCATCAATGCTGCCTATGACAGGATCATGAAAGAGCATCGGATATGATCAGGTCGCGATTGGCGGGGCGCTTTGTGCTTTCGCCGAATGTCGATGCGCGGCGCGACAACCGCAGGCCGGACATGCTCATTTTACACTACACCGGAATGGATGATGCGGAACGGGCCTGTTCGTGGCTGTGCAATCCGGCTTCCAAAGTATCCTGTCATTATCTTGTCGATGAAAAAGGGCTTATCACGCAGATGGTGGATGAGGACTTGCGTGCATGGCATGCAGGCCTTTCTTCATGGCAGGGTGACAGCGATATCAATAGTTCTTCAATCGGGATCGAGATTCACAATCCCGGCCATGCCGCGGGCTACCCGGATTTTCCATCGGAGCAGATGCAGGCTGTCATTGCCGTGAGCAAGGAGATTGTGGAGCGCCATTGCATTGCCGACCGCCGAATTCTGGCGCATTCGGATGTGGCGCCTTCGCGCAAGGTGGACCCCGGTGAGAAATTTGATTGGTCATGGCTGCATCGTGAGGGCCTTGGACATTGGGTGGAACCTGAGAAAATTGTGGAAGGCTTCATGCTGAAGATGGGCGATACGGGCCACGACGTCGAAACGCTGCAACGTAACCTCGAGACCTATGGCTATGGCTTAAATGTATCGGGAAATTTTGACGCCCACACATTTGCAGTTGTTCGGGCATTTCAGTTGCATTTTCGCGCCGCGCGGGTGGATGGGATTGCGGATGTTTCCAGCATAGCAACGCTGAACCGCCTTCTCGGAAATCAGGGCACAGTACAAAGCGCGAGAAACCCCGAAACATCGGACTCGCCCAAAGGATAGTTGTTTTTGGTGTTTCCCGCGATCACTGAAAAATAATCAGCAGTCCGCAGGGCTGCAAAGACCGGATCGGTGATTTTCAATTCGGCTTCGAGACTGATATTGCCTGCTTCCTGATTAGCGGTCGTTTTGCCTTTGAAGCGGAATGTTTTAGATGAAATTTTCAAGGAGAAGGGAATGGCATTGCCGATTTTCAGGCGGGCGTTGGTTTCCGGTGCATAAAAATGCACAAGATTGGATTGAAGCTTGCACCAGAAGCTTACGCCCACATCATCAGTTTCCGGGGTTCCAAACACAAGATAGGCTTCCTTGTCATTCCGGTCGAGACTCCAGGCGCGCTCTTGGGCGTTGGCAAGGGAGCTTGTGGCCAACAGAACGGTGGTGGCCAGTATCATTTGTTCGCGCATAACGTCTCCCTCAATGCCGCCACACGTGTTAGCCGAGAAAGTTTGCAGCGTTAAGCCCGTTTGACGTCAATTTTTTCAAAATGATCGAGCAAAAGCCGGACATTCTTGGTGTTTGACTTGAAAAACATATCAAATACGTCACCCACAAGTGGAATGGCTCCCACACCTGTGTCGATTGCCACATTGGCAGCCATCGTGACCAGGAGTTTTCTTGGCACGCCCAGGCGGTAAGCTTCGGCGAGAACATAGAGGGAAATTCCCATTGTCACCAGATCGCCCGCGCCCGGAACGAGGCCGATCACGGAATCCGCTCCAAACCGCATCCTGGTAAAGGGAATATGGAGGGCGGTATCCATGACGCGCGCCAGACGTTTGAGCCGGCGAAGGCCTGCGGCATTGTCCATCGTCAAGGTGGCAGTCATATCCTCGCCCTCTGGTGTAAAGCGGGAATGCAGGTGGTGTCCGCTTTACCGATTACAATGGATTTCTGCGGGGATTTCTGCGGGTTTATGTTGACGGCGCTCCTTTGGAGGCATAGGTCAGCAGCGTCAGTCGGCTGGATGGCCGCTCTTGCTAGGCCCGAAAGGGTGCAAGGGAGGAAAGTCCGGGCTCCACGGAATTATGGTGCCGGGTAACGCCCGGCGGGGGTGACCCCAGGGAAAGTGCCACAGAAAATAAACCGCTAACGGAGCAATCCGCAGCAAGGGTGAAATGGTGCGGCAAGAGCGCACCGCGCTTCTGGCAACAGCGGCGGCAGGGCAAACCCCACCAGGAGCAAGACCGAATAGGGGTGGCACGGGTTTCGGCCCAAGGCTTTTTCCGGCCCGCTGCCCGGGTAGGTTGCGCGAAGCACTCAGCAATGAATGCTCCAGATGAATGGCCATACACGGCGGGAAACCGCCGGGACAGAACCCGGCTTATAGGCCGACTGACAATTCTGTTATGGGATGACTCAATTTTGAAACCATTTGTTAAGATTGTCAGGGGCAATGTCCATCAACCGTTAACCTCTTGTTCACTGTGATTTTTTGCCCAAAATGACGCCTGACATACCACAGCCCTTGCAGCGCCATGTGCCAGTCATGCTTGATGAAGTCATGGCAGCGCTCGCACCTCGGGATGCCTGTATCTATGTGGACGGAACATTTGGCGCAGGAGGTTATACCCGCGCCATTCTTGAAGCGGCGGATTGCCGTGTGGTGGGCATAGACCGCGATCCCGCAGCCATTGCAGCGGGACAAGCCATGGTCGAAAAATTTGGTGGCAGGCTGACGCTGGTGGAAGGGCGATTTGGTGACTTGGCGGAACATTTGGCGGGGTTGGGTGTGGACAAGGTGCAAGGTGTTGTTCTCGATATCGGCGTCTCATCCATGCAGCTTGATGAAGCGGAGCGCGGGTTTTCGTTTCTTCGTGACGGCCCGCTGGATATGCGCATGTCACGAAGTGGACCCTCAGCTTCCGACGTCGTCAACACCGCAACAGTTGAAACTCTGGCCAAGGTGATTTTTTTATTCGGTGAAGAACCACGTTCGCGGGCCATTGCCAAGGCGATTGCGGCGCAGCGGGCAGTGGCACCCATTCTGACCACGCTCGATCTGGTCAAAGCGGTGGAAAAGGCGACGGGGCCGCAGCGGGCCAAGGACCGCACGCATCCGGCAACCCGGACGTTTCAGGCCTTGCGCATCTATGTGAATGCCGAATTGGAGGAGCTGGTGGATGCGCTGCATGAGGCCGAGCAGGTTCTTGATGTAAATGGCAGACTTGTGGTGGTGAGTTTTCACTCACTGGAAGACCGCATCGTGAAGCGGTTTCTTGCCATGCGTGGGGGAAAGACGCCGGAGGTTTCACGTCACATGCCGGGAACATTGGAATATACAGCACCCAGTTTTGAATTGCTCTACAGGGGGCATGTGGAGCCCGGTGAGGCAGAAGCCGCAAATAACCCCCGCGCGCGCAGTGCCAAGCTTCGTGCGGCCGTTCGCACCAGCGCTGCAGCATGGGGCGACAGCAGCAGAGACCTGGGAATTCCCCGCGTTGAAAGGAACAACCACTGATGCATAAATTTTTCAATGCCTGCCTGGTGCTCGCTGTTCTGGTTTCTGCTTTCCTGCTTTATTCGCTGGAACATTCCACGCGCGGCCTTGAGCGCCAGATCACAAAACTGAAGAGCAGCATTCTTGATGAACGCGAATCCATAAAGCTCTTGAGCGCGGAGTGGAGCAGCTTGGCACGGCCTGACCGGCTGCAAAAACTGGCGCAGGAACATCTCAAACTCAATACAGTTACCGCCTCGCAAGTTGTGAATGAAGCGGAGCTTGCCGCCAAGGTTCCGCCGGATCCGATACTGGTCGTCGATGAAAAGGCCAAGGATCCCATCGGCGAAATTCTCAAAGAGATGCAATGATGACAACGGATGCAATCATTACTGATTTAGCTGATTTGCCGCCAAGGCTTGCGGGGCAAAACCGCATTCGCCTTGTGGCGATCTGCTTTACGCTGGCATTTTCCGCCATTGCTTTCCAGCTTGCCAACCTGACAATCTTTCAGGGAGTGGCTGCGGAAGAAGATGTGCTGGCGCAGCATCAGCCACGCATGCCGAGGCCTGACATTGTGGACCGCAACGGGACTGTGATTGCCACGGATGTGGCGGTTGCATCGCTCTATGCCGATCCGCGCAAGATTCTGGACATTGATGATGCGGTGGAAAGTCTCACGGCCACTATTCCCGACCTCAACGCCAAGGCGCTTCGCATCAAGCTCACCCAACCGGGACGGGCTTTCGTGTGGCTCAAGCGGCAAGTGAGCCCGGAAGAGCGCGATGCGGTTTACAATCTCGGTCTTCCCGGTGTTGGATATGTGAATGAACGCAAGCGGGTTTATCCGCTGGGGCGCACGGCCGCTCACATTGTTGGTTATGTGGATGTGGACAGCCAGGGCATTGCCGGTATTGAGAAATACCTTGATGATCAGGGCGCTCTCTATACCGCGTCACTGGCGGAGCCTTCCACACATACGGCTATGCCTGCCAGGCTTTCAACTGATATTCGCGTGCAATATGCGCTGACGGATGAGGTGGAGAAAGCCATCAAGAAATATAATGCAAAGTCAGGCGGCGGCGTGGTGCTTGATATCACCACCGGCGAAATCGTGGCCATGTGTTCGCTGCCGGATTTCAATCCCAACCAGGAAGACAAGAATTTCAGCAGCCAGCAAGCCAACATGATGACGAGCGGGGTATTCGAGCTGGGCTCGGTTATCAAGGCCGTTACGTTTGCAATGGCCTTTGACTATGGTGTTACGGATCTCAATGGCCGCTATGACGCGCGCTTTCCCCTGGTCATCGGAACGGCGCGCATCAACGATTATCATGCACAGCGGAAAGTGCTTACCGTTCCTGAAATCTTCACCAATTCCTCCAACATCGGCACGGCGAAAATGGCGCTGGATGTGGGCATGGACGGGCATCAGGAATTTCTGCGCCGGGTTGGCTTGTTTGACCGGTTGACGACAGAGATTCCAGAAAGCGCCAAGCCATTGCTGCCCAAGCACTGGAGCCGACTGGCCACGGCTACGGCGGCTTTTGGCCATGGTTTTGCCGTGCAGCCCCTGCAAGGAATATCGGTGATTGGTGGTCTTCTCAACAATGGCATCATGGCGCCGCCCACTTTCCTGCAGCGGGAAGTGGCGGAGGCTGACGTTTTGGCCAAGCGCATTGTGAAACCCGAAACCAGCGAGAAGATGAAATATCTGTTCCGGCTGAATGTGATGGAAGGAACGGCATCCAAGGCTGACGTGATCGGTTACCGGGTTGGCGGAAAAACCGGCACTGCCGAGAAGGTCGTTCATGGCCGCTATGCCCGTGACAAGCTGCTGAACTCCTTCATCGGCGCTTTTCCCATGGATGCGCCGCGATATGCCATCATCGTCATGCTGGATGAACCAAAGGCAACGCCGGAGACTTTTGGTTTCGCCACGGCTGGCTGGAACGCGGTGCCAACGGCTGGCAAGATCATTGAACGCATTGCGCCGCTTCTGGGCGTGGTTCCCAAATTCACACCTGCAGACCTGGAGAAACTTGCCAAGCTTGCCAAGACCGCCAAAAAGGACGGCTGATCAAACATGGGCATGACGCTGGCGAAATTGCTGGGAAATGACGTTGCAGTTTCTGCCGAAACAGGCAGCCTGCGGGTCACGGGCCTGACGGCTGACAGCCGTGCCGTGGAGCCGGGATTTGTATTTGCGGCCTTGCCAGGCTCTGTCGTTGATGGGGCAGCCTATATCGATCAGGCTTTTGCAAAGGGCGCGGTGGCCGCCATTGCCGTTTCGGGATCAACTTCAGGGAAAGGGCCTGTCATTTCCTGCGATAACCCGCGTCAAGTGTTTGCGCATATGGCGGGGCGGTTTTATGGGAGGCAGCCACATCTTTGCGTGGCGGTGACTGGCACCAACGGCAAGACATCCGTTGCGGCTTTCGTGCGCCAGATATGGACCATCATGGGGTTTCGCGCGGCAAGCATTGGAACCATCGGCGTTGTGGGGCCTTCGGGGTCTGAGTATCTGGCGCATACCACGCCTGATACGGTTGCTATGCACAAATTGCTGGCACGGCTTGCTGATGACCACGTGGAAAATCTGGCACTGGAAGCCTCCAGCCACGGGCTTGCGCAATACCGGCTTGACGGCATTCGCATTGCGGCAGCGGGCTTCACCAATCTCTCGCGTGACCATCTCGACTATCATGCCACGCTCGAAGATTATTTTGACGCCAAGATGCGACTGTTCGAAGAACTGCTGCCGGCGGGCGCGCCTGCCGTTATCAACGCCGATACACCCTCAGGGCAGGACGCTGCCAAGCGCGCGCGCGCCAAGGCACTGACGGTTTTGACTGTGGGCGTGGAGGGGGATTATCTGAAGCTCATGCGCTCGGCGCGTGACGGGATGGGGCAGCAATTGCAAGTGAAAGCTCCAAAGAGCGTTCATCATGTCTATTTGCCGCTGGTGGGAGAATTCCAGACGTCCAACGCTTTGGTTGCTGCGGGCCTGGTGATTGCAACCGGGGGCGAGGAGCATTTGGTGCTGCACGCGCTGGAATCGCTCCAAGGCGCGAAGGGACGGCTTGAACTTGTGGGAAAGAGCGGGACAGGCGCATCAGTATTCGTGGACTATGCGCATACGCCTGATGCATTGGAGAACGCCACTACAGCGCTTCGTCCTTATACGGCCGGAAAGCTGACAGTGGTGTTTGGTTGCGGCGGTGACCGCGACAAAGGAAAACGGCCTGAGATGGGAGCTGTTGCCGCAAAGTTTGCCGACAACGTCATCGTCACGGATGATAATCCGCGGGGTGAAGCCGCAGCGCTGATCCGCAAGGAAATCCTCGTTGCCTGCCCGCAGGCGCGTGAAATTGGAGATCGTGCCGAGGCTATTCGCACAGGTGTTGAGGGCTTGCAAAAAGGCGACATTTTACTGGTTGCGGGCAAGGGGCACGAGGAGGGGCAAATCATCGGCAAGACTGTGGTGCCTTTCAGCGACCATGCTGCCGTGGCGGCGGCCATTGCGGGGGAAATCTATCATGGTTGAAAGTGCCTTGTGGACTGCTGAAGAGCTTGTGGCGGCGACCGGTGGCAAACTGCTGGGAACGGTGGTCAAGACCCTCAACGGTGTTTCCATTGATACCCGCACCATTGCCGAGGGTGATATTTTTGTGGCGATCAAGGGCGAGAACCATGATGGGCATGATTTTGTGGCGACAGCACTGCAGAGGGGAGCAGGGCTTGCCATCGTTTCTCGTGTCAATGAGGAGATGCAGGCGGCCGGACCGCTTCTGGTTGTTGAGGGAGACCCATTGCAGGGGCTGGAAAAAATTGGCATTGCATCGCGGGCGCGTTCACATGCGCGCATTGTTGCGATCACAGGAAGCGTAGGCAAGACCAGCACCAAGGAAATGTTGCGCGCAGGTCTTTCGGCATCCGGCTCCACGCATGCTTCGGCTGCCTCTTTCAACAATCATTGGGGCGTTCCCCTCACACTGGCGCGCATGCCGCGTGACGGCGCCTATGGGGTTTTTGAGATCGGGATGAACCATGCGGGAGAAATCACACCGCTGACCGGCATGGTTCAGCCGCATGTGGCAATTGTGACCAATGTGGCACCGGTGCATATCGGCAATTTCGATTCTGTTGTGGAAATCGCTGATGCGAAAGCGGAAATTTTCAGTGGCCTGCGGCCCGGCGGCTTTGCGCTGCTCAACCGTGATAATGAATACTTTGAACATCTGAAGGCGGCTGCAGGCAACTATGGCGTGGACAACATTATAAGCTTTGGCACACATGAAAAGGCGGATGTGAGGGTAGAGCGAGTAGCACTCCATGAAACGTGTTCCTGTGTGACGGCGGACATCATGGGCGAGAAGATCATGTACAAGCTTGGCATGCCCGGTGCGCATATGGTGAATAACAGCCTTGCAACCCTGGCAGCGGTGAAGCTCATGGGTGCTGATCTGGCGCGTGCCGCACTGGCGCTGTCGATGGCTGTGGCGCCCAAAGGCAGGGGTGTTCAGCATCATCTCAAAATTGACGGTGGTGAATTCTTGTTGATTGACGAAAGCTACAATGCCAACCCGGTTTCCATGGAGGCTGCACTTGCCATGCTAGGGCGTTCGAAGCTTGGAAAATACGGTCGCCGCATTGCGGTTCTGGGCGACATGCTGGAACTCGGCACGCATGGCCCGGCACTCCATGCAGGCCTTGCGAAAGCAGTGGACGAAAATCATGTCGATGTTCTATATGCCGCTGGTCCCCTGATGATTCATCTGTGGATCAACACACCGGACGCGCACAAGGCAGCCTATGCTGAATCCGCCGCCGCGTTGCAAGACGGGTTGCTGAGCAGCCTTCGCGCCGGTGATACCGTCATGATCAAAGGTTCTCTGGGCAGTCGCATGGGGCCGTTGGTGGAAGCTATCAAAGAGCGCTTTGCGCCAATCAACAGGGACCTCTAAGAGATGCTCTATTACCTGCTCACCAGCCTTACGAGCGATGTATCGGCCTTCAATGTGTTTCGATATCTCACCACCCGCACCGGAGGGGCCATTCTTACTGCGCTGTTTTTCATTTTTGTGGCAGGGCCCCGCATCATTGCATTGCTCAAGATCAAGCAGGGGCGGGGCCAGCCCATTCGGGCTGATGGCCCGCAGCGCCATATTGTGGAAAAACAGGGCACTCCCACCATGGGCGGGCTCATGATCCTGACCGGGGTTTTTGTGGCAACACTATTATGGGCAGACCTCAGCAATCTTTATGTGTGGGCTGTGCTGTTTGTCACGCTGGGTTTTGGGGCCATCGGATTTTATGACGATTTTCTCAAGGTGACGCGGTCGACCACGAAGGGTTTTTCCGGCAAGGCGCGGCTGCTGGCGGAGTTTGTGATCGCGGGGGTTGCCGTCATGTGTTTCATGTGGATTGGCGAAAAACCGCTGTCGAGTTCGCTGGCCGTGCCCTTCTTCAAGGACGTGCTCATACCTTTTGGCAGTTTTTTCATTCTGGTTGGCGTTCTGGTCATCGTGGGAGCCGGCAATGCCGTGAACATCACTGATGGGCTTGACGGCCTCGCCATTGTGCCTGTCATGATTGCCGCAGGGAGCTACGGCCTGATCGTTTATCTCGTGGGCAATCACGTGTTCTCGGAATATTTGCAACTGCACTATGTGAAAGGCACCGGCGAGCTTGCGGTCATTTGTGGTGCGCTCGTGGGCGCTGGACTGGGATTTCTCTGGTTCAACGCACCACCCGCCATGATTTTCATGGGAGATACGGGCTCGCTTGCGCTGGGAGGCGCTTTGGGTGCCATTGCTGTCGCCGTAAAGCATGAAATTGTTCTGATGATCATTGGCGGCCTCTTCGTTCTTGAAACCGTTTCGGTCATTGTGCAGGTGGCGTCTTTCAAGATGACCGGCAAGCGGGTGTTTGCCATGGCGCCGCTGCATCACCATTTTGAGCAGAAGGGTTGGCGGGAACCAACAATCGTCATCCGTTTCTGGATCATTGCCTTTGTTCTCGCACTCGTGGGACTGTCCACATTGAAACTCCGGTGAGGTTCAGGTGTTTGCCGCCCACACATTCAGGGGAAAAAAAGTTGCGCTGTTTGGGCTGGCGCGCTCCGGCACGGCATGTGCGGAAGCCCTGAAACTTGGCGGCGCTCAGGTTTTTGCCTGGGATGATGCCGAGGCGTCTGTCACCGCTGCCAAGGCATCCGGCATTGCAGTAGCCGATCTGCGCGAGGTTGATTTTCACATTCTTGACAGTCTGGTCTTGAGTCCGGGGGTTCCTCTCACACATCCAGAACCCCACTGGACGGTTGTGAAGGCGCGGGCTGCGGGAATTGAGATCATTGGCGATACCGAAATATTCCAACGCGAATTGCACGGGACCGGGGCCAAATTTGTTGCCATTACAGGCACCAACGGGAAATCCACCACGACGGCGCTTACGGGCCATATCTTCAAGGCCTGCGGGCGGGATGTGGAGATTGGTGGAAACATCGGAACGGCGGTCTGCCTGATGCGGCCGCCCGTGAACGACCGTGTATTTGTCATAGAGCTTTCCTCGTTCCAGATTGACTTGATGCCCAGCCTGCGGCCGAACGTTGGCATTCTTACCAATCTCACACCCGATCATCTCGACCGGCATGGCACAATGGAGAATTATGCCGAAGTGAAGTCGCGCATGTTTGCGCTGCAAGGCAAGGGCGACATTGCCATGGTTGGCGTGGATGACCCATGGTGCCGTGACATTGCGGATCATATCAACAATGGCGGCAGTGTCAGGCGCGTATCGGTGGAGCGGAGCCTGGAGGATGGCGTAAGTGCGGCTGATGGCATATTGCGCGACGTCATAGATGGAATAGAGCAGGCGCGCATTGATCTTCGGCATATGCCGGCACTCAAAGGCGCGCACAACTGGCAGAATGCTTGCATGGCTTATGGTGCCGCAAAAGCACTGGGATTGACCGTTGCGGAAATTACCACGGCCATGGAAAGCTTTGGTGGACTTGCCCACCGGATGCAGGAAGTGGGTCGATTGGGAGCTGTGCCTTTTGTCAATGATTCCAAGGCCACAAATGCGGATGCTGCGGCCAAGGCGCTTTCGTCTTTTGAGAATATTTACTGGATTGCGGGAGGTGTGCCAAAGGCTGGTGGCATCGAGCCGTTGCGGCAATTCTTTCCGCGCATCAGCAAGGCCTATCTCATCGGTGAGGCTGCGAGCGAATTCGCCAAGACGCTGGACGGAGTGGTTCCATTTGAAATATGCGGCACGCTGGACAAGGCCGTAGCTGCTGCGGCCCGCGATGCACGAGGCGTGGTGCTGCTGTCGCCCGCCTGCGCTTCCTTCGACCACTACCGGAATTTTGAAATCCGCGGCGCGGCCTTCGTAGAACTGGTTTCGCAATTGCCGGGCATATCGATGTCAATCAAAGGAGTGCAATGATGCTTGTATCCAGAAGTGACCGCGGACTTATTGCAAGGTGGTGGTTTACGGTGGACCGCATGTTGCTGTCAGCGGTCCTGCTGCTCATGGCAGCTGGCGTGCTGGTGAGCATGGCGGCAAGCCCGCCTGTTGCTGAACGCATCGGGCTTGATTCATTTCATTTTTTCAAGGCGCAGCTTGTGTTCCTCGCGCCTGCCACCTGCCTTCTCATTACAGTTTCATTTCTGGAAGCCAGGGACGCGCGCCGCGCGGCGTTTGCGATGTTTGGGTTATCCATTGTGCTGATGCTGGCAGCCCTGATGTTTGGCCCGGAAATCAAGGGTGCGCACCGCTGGATAAATCTGGGACCTATCGGCGTGCAGCCTTCGGAACTCGCCAAGCCGAGTTTTGTAGTTGTTGCCGCATGGTTTTTGAGCGAGCGTACCAAACGGCCCGACATGCCAGGCCACATCATTGCTTATATTGTGTTTGCCATGTTTGTGGGCTTGCTGGTGCTGCAGCCGGACTTCGGCCAGACAGCCCTCACCGTCATGACATTCGGCCTCATGCTGCTGGTTTATGGCATTCCGTGGATTTTGGTTCTGGGGCTTGCCGGGCTTTGCATCATGGGCGTGCTGGTGTCCTACAAGCTTGTGCCGCATGTGGCGTCGCGCTTTGACAGGTTTTTGAATCCCGACAAAGGCGATACGTTCCAGGTTGATACGGCCACGCGGGCGTTCCACAATGGCGGATTGATGGGAACGGGTCCAGGTGGTGGCGAAGCCAAGCTTTCGTTGCCTGACGCACATACCGATTTCTCCTTCGCGGTCGTTGGCGAAGAATTCGGGTTTTTTGCATGCATAATCCTGATGCTGCTGTTTGTCTTTATCGTCATGCGGATATTGAAGCGGGCCAAGAGCGAGCCGGATCCGTTTCCAGCATTGGCGCTATGCGGGCTGGGCATCATTTTCGGGCTGCAAGCTGCCATCAACATGGGCGTGAATGTTTCACTGCTTCCGGCCAAGGGCATGACGCTGCCGTTTATTTCTTACGGTGGCTCATCGCTCATTGGCATTGCATTTGCCATGGGACTTGTGCTGGCATTCAGCCGACGGCAACCCAATGTTGCGCGGTCCTCCGGGGCATGGCAACCCGCTGCGGCATGAGGAATGGCCATGACTGAAGTTCTTGCCAGAGCGGGGCGAGGTGTCATCGTGCTTGCAGCAGGGGGCACCGGCGGCCATCTTTTTCCGGCGCAGTCGCTGGCGGAAGAGCTGGGGCGCCGCGGCTATGTCATTCATCTCATCACGGATGAAAGGGTGGCGGATTATGGGAAGAATTTTCCGGCTCGCGAAATCCATGTCGTACCATCCGCGACACTGTCATTTTCCAAACCATGGCTCTTGCCGCAGCGACTGCTCCGATTGGCAAACGGTGTCCGGAAGGCCAAAGCGATATTGCGCGGGCTGAAGCCCGCTGCTGTGGTGGGCTTTGGCGGATATCCCTCGTTTCCCCCCATCATCGCGGCCTCTCGCCTCGGAATTCCTTGTGCCATTCATGACCAGAACGCTGTTATGGGGCGGGCCAACCGCGCCTTGTCACGGTTTGTGAATGCGGTTGCCTCATCTTTTCCGGTGCTTGCCGGATTGCCGACAAGCGCCCGCGAGAAGCTGGTTGTCACCGGAAACCCGGTGCGAAGCCTGGTGGTGGAACAACTGGCAGCGCCTTATCCGGAGTTGGGTCCCGACACCACTTTCAATCTTCTGGTGTTCGGCGGAAGCCAGGGTGCGCGGTTCTTTGCTGAATTTATGCCCAAGATTGTGGCCCTCTTGCCCAAGGCGTTTCTAGAAAACCTGCATATCGTGCAGCAATGCAGGCCGGAGGATTTAGCAGTGGTGCAGGCCGCATATGAGGCCTTGTATATCAAGCATGAGGTGCAGCCGTTTTTTTCCGATATGCCCAAGCGCATTGCGGAGGCCCACCTGGTATTCTGCCGGTCCGGGGCTTCAACGATTGCTGAACTGGGTGTCATTGGCAGGCCCGCGATCATGGTGCCATTGCCGCATGCCATCGACAATGACCAGTTGCGAAATGCCGAAAGTTTTGCCAAGGCAGGGGCGGGATGGATCATGCCGCAGGCCGAATTGAAGCCTGCTGAATTTGCAGCTTTTCTGGAGCGTTTGCGCTATGAGGAAGCGAAATTGCGCAGTGCTGCCCAGGCAGCACTGAGCCATGGGAAGCCCGATGCCGCACAACGCCTTGCTGACCTGACCGTAGAACTGGCGGAGAGATCCGCGCGACAGACACTGGAGAAGACAAAGTCATGAAACTGCCCCGCGACGTTGGCCCCATTCATTTCATCGGCATTGGCGGCATCGGGATGAGCGGCATTGCCGAGGTGATGGCCACATTGGGTTACAAGGTGCAGGGTTCCGATCTCGCAGACAATTACAATGTGGCGCGGCTACGCAAGAATGGCATTGAGGTTGCGATTGGCCACCAGGCATCGAATGTGGGCGTGGCACAGGTCGTTGTCGTGTCTTCGGCGGTGAAGCCCGATAATCCGGAGCTGGTGGAAGCGCGCGCGCGATACCTTCCCATTGTGCGGCGGGCAGAGATGCTGGCGGAACTCATGCGCTTCAAATCCTGCGTGGCAGTGGGCGGCACGCATGGCAAAACCACCACCACCTCCATTGTCGCTGCACTTCTCGATGCCGGAGGTTTCGATCCCACTGTGATAAACGGCGGGATCATCAACGCTTATGGCACCAATGCACGCCTAGGCAAGGGCGACTGGATGGTGGTTGAGTCAGACGAGTCCGATGGCACTTTCGTCAAGCTACCGGCTGACGTTGTGATCGTCACCAACATCGACCCGGAACATCTCGATCATTACGGCACCTTCGAAAAAGCCAAGGAGGCTTACCTCGCATTTGTGGAAAACATCCCATTCTACGGTTTTGCGGTGATGTGCATTGACCATCCCGTTGTGCAGGAGCTTATCGGGTTGGTGATTGACCGGCGGGTCATCACCTATGGCCGCAGTCCACAGGCGGATTTCCGTCTGCGCGACCTTAGCTACGACAACGGCATGACCAAATTTTCTGTCCGCATCACAGACCGGCTCACGGGTGCAGCCAAAGATTTCGAGCATCTCGAACTCAATATGCCCGGCGACCATAATGCGATGAATTCCACGGCAGCTCTTGCGGTGGCGCATGAGCTTGGCATGGATGAAGATGCCATCCGCAAGGGGCTCAAGAGTTTTGCTGGCGTCAAGCGGCGCTTCACGCGCACCGGTGCTTATGATGGGGTCACTGTATTTGATGATTATGGACATCACCCTGTGGAAATTGCAGCTGTGTTGCGCGCCGCGCGGAAGGTGACAAAGGGCAAGGTGATAGCTGTCATGCAGCCGCATCGCTATTCAAGATTGTCCAGCTTGTTCAATGATTTCTGTTCTTGCTTTAACGATGCGGATACGGTGATCCTGACGCCAGTTTATGCAGCGGGCGAGACGCCCATAGAAGGCGCTTCACATTTGAGCCTGGCGGACGGACTGCATGTGCGGGGGCATCGCTCGGCTTACACGGTTGAGGGGCCGGAGGAGCTTGCGCCCATGGTGCGGAAATATGTGGAACCGGGTGATATCGTGGTTTGCCTGGGAGCGGGAACGATAAGTCAGTGGGCTTATGCATTGCCGCAGCAGCTTGCAGCGCTTGATGGAAAAGTCATGCAGCCATGACAGGCATCAATGGTGACATGCTGCTCGAGAAACTTCCCGCGGTGAAGGGCCGTCTGGAAACCAATGCCGCATTGGCTGATCTCACATGGTTTCGCGTGGGAGGACCCGCGGAGGTTCTGTTCATGCCGCAGGATGAAGATGACCTGGCGCAATTTCTGGCGAAAACACCGCAGGACATTCCGGTTTACGTGATTGGCGTGGGTTCCAATCTGCTGGTGCGCGATGGCGGCGTGCCAGGTGTTGTGGTGCGTCTTGGCCGTGGCTTCAGCGATATTGCAGTTGAGTGGGAGGCACGTGTTCGCGTCGGAACGGCTGTGCCCGATGTGCGGGTGGCGCGCTTTGCCTATGACAATTTTATAGATGGGTTAACCTTTCTGAGAGGTATACCGGGCACGATAGGCGGCGCGTTGCGAATGAACGGGGGCGCCTATGGTGGCGAAACCAAGGACGTTCTTGTCGAAGCCCGCGCAGTTGATCGATCCGGGAACGTGCATGTGCTTTCGAATGCTGACATGAAATATAGCTATCGCCACTGTGGCGCTGCGGAAGACCTGATCTTCACGCAGGCGCTTTTGCAGGGCAGGCCGGGAAAGCAGGAAGATATCCAGGCGGCGATGGACAAGATCACCGGCAGCCGGGAAGCCACGCAGCCCATCAAAAGCCGGACCGGCGGATCAACATTCAAAAACCCTCCGGGCGATAAATCCTGGCAACTCATCGACAGGGCGGGCATGCGCGGCTTTTCCGTTGGACCCGCCAAGGTTTCCGACCTGCACTGCAATTTCCTCATCAATGAAGGTGGTGCTACAGCTGCCCAAATTGAAGAGCTTGGCGAAACCGTGCGGGCGCGCGTGAAGGCCACTTCGGGCGTTGACCTTGATTGGGAAATCAAACGCATCGGGGTTGCCAAATGAAACGCAATCCCAAGGAAACAACGGTTGCCGTTCTCATGGGCGGCTGGTCGGCCGAACGTGAAGTGAGCCTGAATTCCGGTGAGGCCTGCTCCCATGCCTTGCGGCGTTCCGGTTTCAAAGTCGTTCAAATCGACGTCAAGCGTGAATCGATCATTTCCGATTTGCAGGAACTGAAACCGGATGTGGCTTTCAATGCGCTCCATGGCAAATGGGGCGAAGATGGCTGCGCCTCGGCCATGCTTGAGACGCTGCAAATTCCTTATACCCATTCCGGCGTGCTGGCTTCATCGCTTGCCATGCACAAGCAGAAATCAAAAACCATTTTCCGCGAAGTTGGCATTCCCCTTGCTGAAAGCAAGCTTGTTGCATTGGAAGCTGCAGCCTCCCAACATCCCATGCCGCTGCCGTATGTTCTCAAGCCGGTGGCTGAAGGTTCCAGCGTGGGCGTGCATATCGTGACGCGGGAGTCCAATGGGCCCGCATCAATCATTCTCACGCAGCGAGAGATTTTCGGTGACCAGGTCATGGCGGAGCGCTTTATTCCCGGACGTGAGCTCACATGTGCTGTGATGGGTGACGTGGCCCTGGGGGTCATCGACATCGTGTCCAAGGCCAGTTTCTATGACTATCAGGCGAAATATGCGGTGGGCGGTTCGCAACATATTTTGCCCGCTGATATTCCACAGGAAATCTACCGCAAATGCCAGCAGTATTCACTTCTGGCGCATGTGGCATTGGGATGCCGGGGGGTTAGCCGCGCGGATTTCAGATATGATGACTCCAGCAAGAATGGCGAGCTCATTTTATTGGAAATCAACACACAGCCAGGGATGACCGGCACATCGCTTGTGCCTGAACTTGCCGCCCATGCAGGGCATTCGTTTGAGGAGTTGGTGACATGGATGGTCAACGACGCGTCGGTGGACAGGTGAAATTGAAGCAATCACTCGCCCGGTTTTTTTCCCCGCAGTCCAAACCGATGCGGTGGCGTCAATCATTCCGCGTGCGGTTTGCGGCGCGCGCGGGCGCGGTGGCGTTTCTCGGCCTCACAATCCTGCATGGCGTGCTGCAGGGTGGATACCTGAATTATCCGGGCAGCCCATGGCTGAAAATTCCGGGAAAGATTTCGAGTTACGTGGGATTTGCGGCGGATGATATTCGCATCACAGGTCTGGTTCATCAGGATCCGGAAATGGTGCTGATGGCGCTTGGCTTGCGGCCGGGCAGCAGTCTTCTGGGATTTGATGCAGTCTATGCCCGCAATCTGCTGGAAGGTTTGGATTGGGTTTCCACCGCCAAGGTGCAGAGGCTGTTTCCCAACCAGCTTGAAATAACCCTTACGGAACGCGAGCCTTTTGCTGTCTGGCAGCGGGCTGGGCAATATTATGTGATCGACCGGACAGGCTCTGCGATGAGCAATTTGTCAGCCAATGCCATGACGACGCTGCCCCTGGTGACTGGCGAAGGCGCTCAGACCGCCGTCGAAGAACTTGTTAACCAACTGGAAGTCACTCCTGATCTATCCTTGAAATTGAAAGCGGCTGCCCGGGTGGGGCAACGGAGGTGGAATCTTTATCTCGACAATCACATCACAGTCCGACTGCCGGAAAAAGATGTTGCGGCTGCAATGCAGCGGTTGCAGGGGCTTGATGCAAGCCAGCATCTTCTTTCCAAGGGAATACGGACGGTGGACTTGCGGTTTCCGGGCCGGGTGATTGTCGGCATTTCTCAGTTGGTGGAAGCTTCTGCCGTTCCGGCAAAGGCCAAACCGAGTGCAACGCATTAGTTTAGTTCAGTTTGTTGTGTAGAAAGTGTTAGGGTATGACAGTGGTTCAGATGCACGGAATGTCTTCGGGGCGCGGCGCGGCTTCTGACAGGCGCGGTGTTCTTGCTGCATTGGATATCGGCTCATCGAAGATCTCATGCGTGATTGCCGAGACCGTGCCTGCCAAACATAAAATTCCTGGCGGTGTCGAACGCATGAGCCTCAAGGTGTTGGGGCTGGGCCATCAGGCCTCGCGCGGTGTGCGCGGCGGCTCGATTGTCAATGTCGATGAAGCAGAGCGCGCAATACGGCTGGCGGTTGATGCTGCCGAGCGCATGGCAGAACGCACGATTTCCGAAGTCTATGTAAATGTGTCAGGCGGGCGCCCGCAATCCATGTGCTATGTCGGCCGTTGCGATGTCCGCGGCAATGCGGTGAGCCCCCGCGATCTTGATACGGTGATTTCTGCGGGTGTCATGCAGATCAATCCGGCGCGTCGCAGCGTTATCCATCTGGCGCCCATCCAGTATGAGCTGGATGATGCCAAAGGCATTTCTGCGCCACTGGGAATGCATGGCGCAAAACTTAGTGTTGAGCTTGGGGTCGTGACTGCCGAGACCGCGCATTTGCGCAATCTGGCGCTGGCGGTGGAGCGGGCGCTTTTGTCCGTGCAGGGTTATGTCATAGCGCCATATGCTGCCGGCAAATCCGTCCTTGCTGAGGACGAGATGGTGCTGGGGACGACGCTCATTGAAATGGGCGGAGCCACAACCGGCATTTCCATTTTCCATGAGGGCAGCCTGGTGTTTGCCGACAGCATTCCTGTAGGCGGCATGCATGTGACCAATGATCTGGCGCGCGGACTTTCCACGTCGCTCGCCCATGCTGAACGCATGAAAACCTTATGGGGCAGTGCGCTTTCCAGCACCGCTGATGATCGGGAAATGCTGGCTGTGCCTTTGCTGGGAGAGCGGGGCGTGGATACTGTTCACAAGGTGCCGCGGTCAAGCCTTACAGCCATCATACGGCCCCGCATCGACGAAATTTTTGAAATGGTGCAGGAGCGCTTGAACACGTGCGCCGTGGCCAGGCTGGGTGGACAGCGCGTGGTTCTTTCGGGTGGGGCAAGCCAGCTGGCAGGGGTTCGTGAAGTGGCGGGCCTGTGGTTGAACAAGCAGGTACGGCTAGCAACGCCTTCGCCTTTAGCGGGAATGCCGGACGCTGCCCGCAACCCGGGGTTTGCAGTGGTTTTTGGCCTGCTGGCCTATGGGTTAAAACCCGACAAGCACCATCCCATGCCAGCCCAAGCCAGCGCCGCACTTGAGCAGGCCCGACATGGCTATGTTCGCCGCGTGGGCCGCTGGATTGCTGATAGTTTCTAATTAAATCTGAGTCTTATGCTTGTATTCTCGAGCTGCGTGTGAGCTGCAAGCTGGCTTGACGTTGAAAAATTAAATCTTCATTCAGCCTGTCGGTTAGGCCCGCGTTAACCATTTGTTATTGTTTGCGGAACAAAGATGGCAAGGGAAAACCAGTGCCGGGTGCAGTCATGACAATCAATCTCAATATTCCAAATCTTTCAGAATTAAAACCACGCATTACTGTGTTCGGGGTTGGTGGTGCCGGCGGAAACGCCGTGAACAACATGATTGAAAGTCGCCTTGAAGGCGTAGAGTTTGTTGTGGCCAATACAGATGCCCAAGCCCTTCTGCAGAACGCAGCCACACGGCGCGTGCAGATGGGCACAGCGCTGACCCAGGGGTTGGGCGCGGGATCACAGCCACAAATTGGAGCTGCAGCAGCGGAAGAGGCACTTTCAGAAATTCTGGATTACCTTGCCGGTTCGCATATGGCCTTTATCACAGCGGGCATGGGCGGCGGGACGGGTACCGGTGCTGCACCCATTATCGCGCGCGCGGCCAAGGAGCAGGGCATCCTGACCGTTGGCGTGGTTACCAAGCCTTTCCATTTCGAGGGCATCCGCCGCCAGCAGACAGCTGAGCGCGGCATTGATGAACTTTCCAAATATGTCGATACGCTGATTGTCATTCCCAACCAGAACCTTTTCCGTGTGGCCAATGAGAAGACCACTTTTGCGGCAGCCTTTGCGATGGCTGACCAGGTGCTGTATTCCGGCGTTGCCTCCATTACCGAACTGATGACCAAGGAAGGCTTGATCAACCTCGATTTCGCAGACGTGCGCGCAATCATGAGCGAAATGGGCCGCGCCATGATGGGCACGGGCGAAGCAACTGGCGAAAAGCGTGCCATTGAGGCCGCAGAAGCCGCGATTTCAAACCCGCTGCTGGATGATGTTTCGATGCGCGGTGCGCGTGGCCTGTTGATTTCCATCTCGGGTGGTCCTGATCTCACGCTTTATGAGGTTGACGAAGCGGCAACCCGCATCCGCGAGGAAGTGGATCCCAATGCCAATATCATTCTGGGTGCAACTTTCGATGACTCGCTTGAAGGCACCATGCGGGTTTCCGTTGTGGCTACAGGCCTTGCCCAGGAAGCGCTGAGCGGCGAACATGCCGACCATGCTGAACCCGTGAAAGTGGAAGCTCCCAAAACCACGATGGGCTTCACCGGCAAACCACAGACAGCCATGATCCGGCCAGTCACGCCTGCACCCATGGTGCCACGGGCCCAGCCCGTGCCTGCTGCCAAAATTCCCATGCCACCTGCTGCCGAACCGATGGCGGAAGATTTCGACCAACAGGCAGCGCCCGCAGCTGCGCAAGCGCGCCAGACACGCATGCCGGCGATTGAAGAATTTCCGGCTATCGCGCAGAAACAGATTGCCGCACAGCAGAACCGCATTGAGCAGATTGCCGAGCATGCCTCGCGCAACAAGAAGAAGGGGATATTTGAACGCTTGGCCAATGTAGGCCTTGGGCGGCGCGAAGATCCCGTGCCGACATCCAAAGAGCCCGTGATGGCGGTGCGCGCCGAACCCAAGATGCAGGCTCCCCGGCAGACCCGACCAGCGCCTCCTGAAATGCAACAACAGATTGATCCCGGTCTTGATGATGATCAATTGACCATTCCGGCATTCCTGCGCCGCCAGGCAAACTGATTGCAGTTGACAAGATATTTCCGAACCCGGCGGTCACACTTCTGCCGGGTTTGGTGCTTCTAAAGCAATTCGCTTCATGTCCGTTTCGCTTTGCGCTAAACCATGTTGCCAATGGGAGCCAAGGTTTCATTTCGCATGAAAATTGCCACGACTAAATCCATCAAGAATATAGTGTTGCTATCCGTAGTCGCTGGCCTGCTTTCGGCATGCTCTTCGTCTGGCGTGATGAGTGATCTCCTGGGCGGAAGCACGACTTCCGTGAGCCCTGCCGCAGCTACGGGCAGTGCGCTCAGTCCGGATCTTGCAGCTGCGGGAAAAGGCGATCCTGTGGCGGAGCTCTATAATTCGGGATTGAGCAAGTTGAACGCCGGTTCCTACAAGGCTGCGGCCAAAAGTTTTGCTGAGGTTGAACGGCAGCATCCCTATTCGAAATGGGCCACCAAGGCGCTGCTGATGCAGGCCTTCGCCTATTACCAGCTCAATAGCTATGACGATGCGATCAATTCAGCCAACCGTTTTATCACGCTGCATCCCGGCCACCGCGATTCCGCTTATGCATATTATCTGACGGCGATTTCGCAATATGAGCAGATCAATGATGTGCGCCGCGACCAATCGGCTGCGCAGAAGGCGCTGGAAGCCTTGGACGAAGTGAGCAAGCGTTTTCCTGAGTCACCCTATGCCGCCGATGCAGCCAAGAAGAGCCTGCTTGCCAGGGACCATCTGGCTGCCAAGGAAATGGACGTGGGGCGTTACTACCTCAAGCGCGGCTCTTATCTTGCTGGCATCAATCGTTTCAAGAAAGTGGTAACCGATTACCAGACCACCAGCCAGACACCGGAAGCGCTGTATCGCCTGGCCGAAAGCTACATGGCCTTGGGGGTTACCTCGGAGGCGCAAACCGCAGCTGCCGTTCTGGGGCATAATTTCCCCAACAGCCAGTGGTATAAGGACGCTTATAGCATTGTGTCCTCAAAGGGGCAGCAGCCGGTGGAAAACCAGAGTTCCTGGATCAGCCGACTTTTCCGGGGCTGACCCCTCGCAATCCGGTAAAAGACTCAGCTATATTGACGGCATGCTGACCGCACTTTCCATTCGTGACATTGTTCTCATTGAAAAGCTGGATCTTCCGCTGGAGCGGGGCCTGACGGTTCTGACGGGTGAAACCGGTGCCGGGAAATCCATTCTGCTGGACGCACTGGGGCTGGCGCTTGGGGGACGTGGTGATTCAAGCCTGGTGCGGCATGGCGCCACCAAGGGTGTGGTTACCGCTGCCTTCAGTCTCCCCAAGTCTCATCCAGCATTGGCACTTCTGGAAGAGCAGGGAATTGAGACTGAGAGTGAATTGGTGATCCGTCGCATTCAAAGTGCTGATGGGCCGAGCCGTGCCATGATCAATGACCAGCCCGTAAGTTTGAACCTGCTGCGGCAGATTGCAGGAAGCCTTGCTGAAATTCATGGCCAGCATGCTGACCGGGCGCTTGTGGATGTGGCAGCCCATCGCCGCCTGGTGGATGCTTTTGGGGAGCTGGAGGGGCGAGCCAGCAAGGTCAGCATGCTGTGGCAGGAAGTATCTGCCCTTGCAAAGGAGCTTGCGGAACATCGTGCCGCATTGGCGCGGGCGGAATCGGAACGCGAATATATCGAACATGCTGCCGAGGAATTACGCGCGCTTGATCCTCAGGTGGATGAAGAGACAAAGCTTGCCGAAGCACGGCAGCTCATGATGCATTCCGAACAATATGCAGCCGCACTCTCGGAGGCAGAGGATGTGCTTTCGGGGGACAATGTGGAAGCGCGCCTGAGTGCGGCACTGCGTAAACTGGAACGCAGGCGCGACACGGCGGGAGGCAGGCTCGATAGCGCCTGTGCGGCGCTGGATAAAGTGCTGATTGAAATGAATGAGGCAAGCCGCACGCTGAATGATGCACAACGCGCCTTCTCTTTCAATCCCGCCGATCTTGAAAAATCCGAAGAGCGGCTGTTTGCATTGCGGGCTGCCGCGCGCAAGCATAAATCCACGGTTGATGGGCTGGCTGCGGTGCGGGACCGATTTGAGAATGATCTTCTGGCACTTTCCGATGGGGGGCAAAAGCTTGCTGCACTCGAAGCTCGCCATGCAGCAGCACAGAAGGCTTTTGATACCGCGGCAGATGCACTGAGCGCGGCGCGCAAGGGGGTTGCCAAGAAGCTCGACAAGGCTGTCATGGCAGAGCTTCCGCCCCTCAAGCTGGAGAAGGCGCGGTTTGAAACGCAGATTACCAGCGATGCAGGCAAGCCTGGTCCGCACGGGATTGACCGGATTGAATTTGTAGTTGCCGCCAACCCTGGAACGCCGCTGTCGCCTCTGATGAAAGTTGCCTCTGGCGGAGAGCTCGCACGCTTCATGCTGGCACTCAAAGTCATCCTGGCCACTAAGGGCTCGGCTCCCACGCTCATATTCGACGAAATCGATACGGGTGTGGGTGGCGCTGTGGCAGATGCCATTGGCGGACGTCTGGCGCGCATGGCAGAGGGCTTGCAGGTTCTCGCCGTCACGCATTCGCCGCAAGTTGCTGCGCGGGCTGCCGATCACATGCTGATTTCCAAGATGGAGGAAGTGGGCAGCCACCGCATGGTCACGCGCGTGCAATCGCTTTCAGAACAGAGCCGCCGCGAGGAAGTGGCGCGCATGCTGTCAGGGGCGAAGGTCACCGACGAAGCCCGCGCGCAGGCTGACAGACTGCTGGGCAGGGCTTAACCCATGGCAAAGCTTACGGCGAAGCAGGCAGCGGCAGAGCTGAAGCGGCTTGCAGCCAAGATCGCCGAGCATGACAGGCGCTATCACCAGCAAGATGCCCCAATCATCACTGATGCTGAATATGATGCGCTGCGCAAGCGCAATGTCGAGCTGGAGGAGCAGTTTCCGGAACTGGTTCTGGATCAGTCGCCGTCGCTTCTGGTGGGTGCAGCGCCCCAGGAAAAATTTGGCAAGGTCAAGCACCGCGTGCCCATGCTGTCGCTCTCCAATGCTTTTGCTGACGAAGACGTTGTCGATTTTCTGGCGCGAGTCCGGCGGCTTTTGAATTTGAAGCCTGAAGAGGACCTTGAAGTTACGGCTGAACCCAAGATTGATGGACTGTCGATTTCCTTGCGGTATGAAAACGGCGATCTGGTGCAGGCGGCAACGCGGGGTGACGGGACGGAGGGCGAAAACGTAACCGCAAATGTGATGACGATGGACGATGTGCCGACGACGCTAAAAGGCGCGCCTGAAATTTTGGAAGTGCGTGGCGAGATACACATGCGGCATAAGGATTTCGCAGCACTCAACAAAAGGCAGGCCGAGACTGGGGGCAAAATTTTTGCCAACCCCCGCAATGCAGCTGCTGGCAGCTTGCGCCAACTCGACACGTCGATCACCGCCTCGCGGCCGTTGCATTTCTTTGCTTATTCCTGGGGTGAAGCGCCTGAGCTTCCGGGCGAAACGCAATATGACGTTGTGATGGCGTTCAAGCGCTTCGGTCTTCCCGTCAATTCCCTCATGAAAATCTGCCGAAGCGCGGAAGAGTTGCTGGCGCATTACCACGCGGTGGAAGTGGATCGTGCGAACCTGGGCTATGACATTGACGGCGTGGTCTACAAGGTGAACCGACTGGACTGGCAGCAGCGCCTGGGTTTTATCTCGCGCAGCCCGCGCTGGGCACTGGCGCATAAGTTTGCGGCAGAACAGGCGGTGACTATGCTGGAAGGAATTGATATCCAGGTGGGGCGCACGGGGGCGCTTACGCCGGTGGCGCGGCTGCGGCCAGTTACGGTGGGAGGCGTGGTCGTGGCAAATGCCACGCTGCACAATGAAGATGAGATTGCGCGCAAGGATATACGGATTGGCGATACCGTTGTTGTGCAGCGGGCAGGCGATGTCATTCCACAAATCACCTCGGTTGTTCTGGACAAAAGAACGGCTTCCTCTGTTCCGTATGTTTTTCCGGATCATTGTCCCGTGTGCAACAGTGTAGCACCGCGCGAAGACGATGTGGTGCGGCGGTGTTCGGGTGGCTTGATCTGTCCGGCGCAGCGGATGGAACGGCTCAAGCATTTTGCCTCGCGCAACGCTTTCGACATTGAGGGCCTCGGCGACAAGATTATCGAGGAATTTTACAAGGACGGTCTCATTCAGTCGCCTTCTGATATTTTTACATTGGCGGAGCGGGACGGCACACATGGGGAAAAACTCATGGAGCGTGAGGGCTGGGGGCCCATCAGCGCCAAAAAACTTTTCGATGCCATTGAAGAACGGCGCAATGTGGGGTTGGACCGGTTTATATTCGCTTTAGGCATTCGCCATGTGGGGGAAACGACAGCGCGGGTTCTGGCGCGGGCCTATGCTTCCGCACAAAAATTTCGTGACCGCATGATTGCCGCAAAGGAAGGCTCTGAAGCTGAGGCCGAACTCAATCGGCTGGATGGCGTGGGCAGCGTGGTGGCGCATTCGATCACCGCGTTTTTTTCCGAGCCGCATAATGTTGAAGTGGTTGACGCATTGCTTACGCATGTGAAACCAACGCCGCTTCCGGCAATACAGGATTCCTCTGCGGTTGCCGGACAAACCGTGGTTTTCACCGGCGCGTTGGATCGCATGACGCGCGAGGAGGCCAAGGCCATGGCCGAAAATCTCGGCGCAAAGGTTTCGGGTTCGGTTTCCAAGAAAACCAATTTGCTGGTAGCGGGGCCGGGTGCTGGTTCGAAGCTCAAGGACGCCGAAAAATATGGGGTGGAGGTTATCGACGAGTTGGAATGGCTGCGCCGCGCGGGCCGCGCGTGAGTTTTTCAGGACGGGAATTCCGGCAAGGGCTGGTTGATGTATTTCCCATTCTCATAGCTGCCACGCCCATTGGCATGCTGTGGGGAACGCTGGCTGCTGCCAAGGGACTTTCACCTCTGGAGTCCTGGTTGATGAGTGCCACGGTATTTGCGGGTGCGGCGCAGTTTGTGTCCATCGAAGTGTGGCATGATCCGGTGCCGTGGCTGCTGCTGACCGTCACGGCATTGATCGTGAATATCCGGCATGTGTTGATGGGGGCTTCGCTTTCGCGGCATCTCGGCGGGATCGACAGTCGCTGGCATCCCTTCATGATGTTTCTGATGGCGGATGAGAACTGGGCCTTCTCGGAACGGCGCGCGCATGTTTTGCCGCTTACGATCAGCTATTACTTCGGGCTTGCCTTGCCCATGTGGTTCACCTGGACGAGTTCTTCCATTGTCGGGGCAATTGTCGGCAGGTCATTTGGCGATCCTGCCGCCTATGGATTTGATTTCGCGTTTTCCGCCATGTTCATTGGCATTCTGGCGGGGTTTTGGAAGGGATCTCACACCGGCGCCATATTGGGTGCGAGCGCCATTGCTGCAGCGCTGGCCAAGCTCTATGTCCCCGGCGCCTGGTATATCGTGATCGGCGGCATCACTGGCGTGGCCGTTGCAGCACTTCTCTACGGGGAAGAAAACGCGTGACTGATACCATTCTTGCGATTACAGGCATGGCGATTGCTACTTATGCCACGCGCGCCAGCGGGCTTTACCTGATGCGTGGCGTCATCGTCAAAGGCCGGTTGAAAGCAGCCCTTGACGCATTGCCACCGGCCATTCTCATGGCCGTCATTGCTCCCACGATCCTGACAACCGGAATTGCCGAAACGCTTGCAGCCGTCATCACTGCGGGAGCCGCCATCCTGCGGTTGCCCTTGGCTGTTGTGGTGGTGATCGGTGTTGCAAGCGTTGTTGCCTTGCGATTGGTGATCAACTAAATGGCGCGCAGGCCTGTTTCAGCCAGTCCAGTTCGCCGCCTGAAAGGTGATCGCCCACTTCCTTGAGCACGCGGGCGTGATAGCTGTCGAGCCAATGCAGTTCGTCACGCGTCAGAAGCTTGGTATCTATCAGCCTGCGCTCGATAGGGCAGAGCGTGAGCGTTTCAAAGCTCATCATGGGACGCTCACCGCCCGCAATGTTGCGGGCTTCCTGGATGAGCAGCAGGTTTTCAATGCGGATACCGAAATCGCCTTGCTTGTAGAAGCCTGGTTCATTCGACAGGATCATGCCGGGTTCCAGCTGCGTGCGATCAATCTTGTTGATGCGGGCAGGGCCTTCATGCACCGAAAGATAGGAGCCCACGCCATGTCCTGTTCCGTGATCATAATCGAGGCCTGCTGACCACAAGGACTGGCGCGCCAGCACATCAATTTGTGAACCGGTGGTGCCGCGCGGGAAATGCAGCAGGGACACGCCGATCATGCCTTTCAGCACGCGGGTGAAGCGGTCTTTCATTTCGGCGGTGGCATGACCCACGATTACGGTGCGCGTGATGTCAGTGGTGCCATCCTGGTATTGACCGCCTGAATCAATCAGGAAGATGCGGTTGATCTCGAGTGACAGACAGTCATCGGGATCTACGCTGTAGTGCGGAATGGCTGCGTTGGGACCTGCGCCTGCAATGGTGTTAAAGGAGAGGTCCAGCAACATGCCAGTATCCCTGCGAAATTGCGCCAGTTTTTCAGCCACGGAAAATTCCGTGAGGCCACCTTGCGGTGCGGCGGATTCCAGCCAGCAGAGGAAGCGTGACATGGCCACGCCATCCCTGCGATGGGCGGCGCGGGCACCTTCCTGTTCAGTGGCGTTCTTCTTTGCCTTGGGAAGGATGCAGAGATCAGTGGCGGCGACGATCCTTGCCTTGCCAAGGGACGCTTTGATTTTTGCAGGGGCCCATGCGGGATCAATCTGCACCACGGATTTGGCCAAGGCCTTCAGGGATTTTTCCAGCTCGGAGGGTTTCCTGATCGTCACGGATTTTTTGAGATGGGACGCGACATCTTCCGGAAGCTTTGCTGCATCAATGAAGAGCTCGGCCTTGCCCGTTTTTTTCAGAATGGCATAGGCGAGAACAACCGGCGTATAGGGCACGTCATGGCCGCGAATGTTGAACACCCATGCAACGCAATCGGGTTGAGTGATAACGGTGGCATCGGCTTTCGCTTTGCCCAGGAGTTTAGAAATCGTGGCGAGCTTGTCAGCAACACTCACACCGGCAAACTGCTGTGGCTGCACCGTGAGGAGTGCCTGAGGTCTGGCGGGCTGGTCTTTCCAGATTTCGTCGATGGGGTTTTCGGCTACGGCCTGCAACCGGGCTCCCACCCTCGCGCATGCGTCGGCAAATCGGTTGGCTTGGTCGACCGTCAGCAACCATGGATCATAGCCCAATACATCGCCTGTTTTCAGATTGTTGGCGATCCAATCCGTTGGCGGCTCGTCATTCAGATGAAATGGAGTGAATTTCTTGACGTCAACTTGTGAGCGGACCTGGATGGTGTAGCGACCGTCCACGAAGATCGCCGCCTTTTTCGTAGCCACAATTGCCATGCCCCAAGAGCCTGCAAAGCCTGTTAGCCATTTCAGCCTATCCGCGTAGGCTGCAACATACTCGCCTTGGAATTCATCCTGGCGGGGGATTACAAAGGCTGTAATTCCTTGTTTTTTCAATATTTTGCGGAGATCGGCGAGGCGGGAAGCATGATTCATTTCTACAACCTAGACGGAGTTGACCAATTGGGCAAAAAGGAATTACTTGCATACTGCGTCAAGATGTTCCATATGAATATCATCGAAAACTTGGGTCGGACGATTGGCCGCTACGATCCGTTTGGACTGTTGATGCAAACCTCCACCAATTATCGAGTACATGGATTATTGTGCCCAGTGCGAGCTGAGTGCAATGGTCTCACTATATAACTCAACTGAAGGACGATCCCATGAATACGGGTACTGTAAAGTGGTTTAATGAGCAAAAAGGCTACGGCTTTGTTCAACCTGATAACGGCAGCAAGGATGTGTTCGTTCACATTTCTGCCGTTGAGCGCGCCGGTCTGCGCACTCTCAAGGAAGGCCAGAAGGTCTCCTTTGAAATCGTGACTGACAAGCGCACGGGCAAGAGCTCTGCTGGCAATCTGACTGCTGCTTAATCGCTAGCAAGATATTTGCGAATTACGGTGCCCGACCCAAAAAGGTCGGGCATTATTTTTTTGTGCGCTGCGGTAGATATCGCCATCGGGGGACATGCAAAACGCGTATGGGTGAGGGTGCGATTTTACTAGAATTTTCATGTTTGGGAGATCTTTCGACAGGTGAATTCCAAAAATTCCACCAAATAGGTTAACGAGAGCTGAATTTAGTTATGCAAAAATTGCATGGATGTTGATGCAAGTCAGCGCTGGAGTCTTTTAGGGATGCTGCATATATCGGAATTGTAATTGTGCGATGCACAACAATGATTTGCAGACCGAGAAAGACGGATACCATGACAATGATTACCTATGGCCGTGAAACCTCCCGCACCAAGGGCCAGGATTTTGCTCCGGGCGTGATGGGTCGCTTCAAGACATATCTTGCCCGCAGCCGCGCTGAGCGCCAGCTTCTCCAGTTGGATGACCGCATGCTGGCCGATATCGGCTTGAACCGCTCCGAGATCACGACGATGGTTTGGGGCAACTAACCAAATTGCATTGGCCGCAAGGCCTTATGTTTAACACCTGGAACCGCAAGGTTTCGGGTGTTTGTTTTTCAGCGATTGTCTCTGGCAGGGTTGGTGAACACCAGCGTGGCCCAATTGCCAAGCAGGATGGTTTGACCAGTGGTGAGACCGCGGTTCCGATAAGCGGCTGATACCCAGCGGATCTGGTCGATTGTCAAACCTGAGAGGATCAGCGAGCCACCTGGGGCCATAATGGTTTTCAGGCCTTGGGCAAGGCTGATGAGGGGGCGGGCGAGGATGTTGGCGAAAATCACATCAAAGGGCGCAGCGCTGGCAATGTATGCATGTTTCAAGCCGGGAGCTGTTGCGTAATTCAAGAGACTGGAAGCGCCATTCAGCTCCGCATTCAGCCGCGTTACGCGCACAGCTTCAGGATCAATGTCGGTGGCCAGCGTTTTCTGGCGCGTGGCTTTGGCAGCAGCAATTGCCAAGACGCCCGTGCCGCAGCCTACATCGAGAATATTTTTAGGCCTCTTGCGCTTGAGCAAGGCGTCGAGCGCTAGCAGACATCCGGTTGTCGTTCCGTGATGGCCTGTGCCAAAAGCAGTGCCCGCATCTATTTCGAGAGAAATTCCGCCGCTCCTTCGGATGTGGCGATCATGCGAGCCGTGCAGATAAAACCTTCCGGCAACAACGGGCGCCAAGCCTTCAAGCGAATGCCTGACCCAATCGGTGGTGGGCAAGGTGGCTACTATGCCATTGGCAAATTTCAGCAGATTCTTCGCGTCTTCGGCTTCATCTTTGGTGGCAAAATAAACGACCACTTCCCATAGGTTCTGGTCTTCGTCGGTTTCATTCACCGTGACGGCCAAGGGTTCAAAACGGAAATCATTTTCGAAACGCGAGGCCTCGTTTTCAGCCGTCGGCAATGTGAGGGCCGGAACTGTGAGGGTGAATTGCGCTGCTACCATGCTGTTGGTTATGCATGACTGTTGCCACGCTTGTCAAAAGCGCGGCTGATTGCAGTATCACCCGCCGGAAAACGACACGCCTCAGGTCAGAGGTACGATTTCAATTTCGACGCGGCGGTTCTGCGCCTTGCCGGAAGGAGAGTTGTTGGATGCGATGGGTTGGCTTTCTCCGAGCCCCGCGACCTCGAAGCGCTGGCCGTTCAAACGCTGCGAAATCAGGTATTGGGCAACCGCGTTGGCGCGGCGCTCGGAGAGATCGATATTATAGTCCGCCGAGCCATCGGAGTCGGTATGGCCGTTCACGTCCACCATGGTCTGGTTGAATTCCTTGAGAACGATTGCCACGGAATTCAACACTTCGAAGAACTGCGGACGGATGTCGGCCTGATCGGTGGGGAAGGTGATGTTGGAGGGCATGTTGAGAATGATGTTGTCGCCGTTGCGGGTGACGGAAATGCCTGAGCCACGCAGACGTTCACGCAGCTTGGCTTCCTGATTATCCATGTAGAGGCCCGCGCCGCCTCCCGCCAAAGCGCCAATTCCAGCGCCAATAAGGGCTGTCTTGCGGGTTTTGAGGCTTGTGGTTTCGCCCAGGATGACACCTGCCGCCGTACCCAGCAGCGCACCGGTGCCAGCGCCTATTGCCGTGTTGGAAACTTTTTGTTCGCCAGTGAATGGATCGGTCGAGCAGGCAGCCAATAGCATGGCGGTTGCAGAGATGGCCAAGATCGTGTGTTTCATGTTTTTCCCTCGAATGCTGTGAGGCCTATTCGAGGGTAGTTGTGGTCGCAATATGGTTAAGAGACGGTTACTCTGCGGCGATTACATCTTCGGCAACCAGGAAGCCGCCGGACTGACGTTTCCACAAATTAGCGTAGAGCCCGTTCTTTTTCAGGAGCTGCTTATGAGTTCCCTCTTCGACAATGCGCCCCTTGTCCATGATGATCAGGCGATCCATCGCGGCAATGGTGGACAGCCGGTGGGCCACGGCGATCACGGTCTTGCCTTCCATCAGCGTGTAAAGATTTTCCTGGATGGCAGATTCGACCTCGGAGTCGAGCGCGCTGGTGGCCTCGTCCAGCACCAGGATGGGCGCATTCTTAAGCAGCACGCGCGCTATTGCTACGCGCTGGCGCTGGCCGCCTGACAATTTTACGCCGCGTTCGCCCACATGGGCCTCATAACCCTTGCGGCCCTTGGGATCTATAAGGCCTGAAATGAATTCATCGGCATGGGCTTTCTGGGCTGCGGCTTCCACTTCCACCATGCTGGCGTCAGGCAAGCCATAGCGCAGGTTTTCCAGCACTGAGCGATGCAGCAAGGAGGTGTCCTGCGTCACCACGCCGATATTGGCACGGAGCGACTCTTGTGCAACTTGGGAAATATCCTGGCCATCGATGCGGATAGCGCCGCTTTCCAGATCATAAAAACGCAGCAGAAGATTGGCGAGGGTGGATTTTCCGGCGCCTGAACGGCCGACAATTCCTACCTTTTCACCGGGTTTGACCCTGAGGGACAGGCCGTCCACAATTTCGCGGGCATTTTCGTCTGCAGGCTTTCCATAATTGAAGTGCACATTGTCAAAGACAATTTCACCCTTCGTGACATGCAAGGGTTTGGCACCCGGCACATCTGCCACTGTGCGGTCGCGCGCAATGGTTTCAATGCTGTCCTGGATGACGCCAATATCTTCAAACAGTCCAGCGACCTCCCAGATGATCCACTGCGACATGGCTTTGAGGCGGAGCGTGAGGCCAATGGAGAATGCAATTGCGCCTGTCGTGATGGCGCCCTGCTGCCACAGATACACCGAAATCCCCGACATCATGAAAATGAGAATGCCATTCAGCAAGCTCAATGCCGAAGTCATATAGGTGGACATGCGCATGGATTTGTAAACACTCTCCAGCATCCATGACATGCCCTCACGCGCATAGGAATCTTCGCGGTCGGCATGGGCAAAAAGCTTGACGGTGGAGATATTGGTGTAACTGTCCACCACGCGGCCCACGACGAGGGAGCGCAAATCGGCCTGGACTTCAGAGAGCTTGCCAAGGCGGGGAACGAAATACCAGCAGGCTGCCGCATAGCCCGCAAGCCAGACCAGCAATGGCAGCATCAACCATGCATCACTGGTGGCAACCAGCACGAGGGCGCTCAGGAAATAGACGGACACATAGACCACCACTTCGGTGATTTTCATGACAGCGTCACGCACGCCAAGGGCTGCCTGCATGACCTTGGTTGCCACGCGGCCTGCAAAATCATTGTGGAAGAAATCCATGCTCTGGCGCAGCACATAGCGGTGGGCCAGCCAGCGGATGCGCATGGCGAAATTGCCACGCAGGCCTTGGTGCGAAATGGCTTCCGAGACGAAATTCAGGAAAGGCAGAATGAACAGAACAAGGCCACCCATCAGCGCGAGCTTCAGGCCATTGTCCTGCCAGAAGGTGGCGCGATCGGCCTTGGCGAGCAAGTCCACGAGATTGCCCACAAAGGCATAGAGATAGACCTCGATGAAGGCTATCGCCATGGAGAAGGCGATGGATGCCATGAGCAGGGGAAAAAACGGCCGCGTGTAGTGAATAGCAAACGCCCATAGCGTTGACTTCGGCTTTTCAGGCCGGTTTTCGGGAAAAATATCAACTGAGTTTTCGAGCCAGGAAAAGAAACGGGAAATCATTTTCTTGTTATAGCGCCTTCATGCTGCAGGGGTCAAAGCCAAGGCGGAGATGGGGTGTCGAGTGCCAAAAGGCCAGGCAGAATTTTATGTTGTACCCAATCCATGCCCAGGATCTGCGGCAATATCCAGCGCCGCAAGATTTTCGCCGTGAAACTGTTGGAACTTATGAGGTTTGTGGGCTGATTGGTAAGTTTGAGGACATGAGCGCCTACGGGATGGCGCAGGGCTGAATATTCAGACGTGCGTTTTTGGTCAATCAGCCATGCAAGCCAGCAGGCGTCCTCAATCCCCAAGTTCATGCCGCGTCCCCCTACGGGCGAGTGGATGTGGGCTGCATCGCCCGCGAGGAAAACGTTGCCGTGCTGATAGGTCTCGACCTGACGGTAGCTGATGCGGAATTCCGCTTGCCACACAATGCGGCGTGGTTTGGCTTCAGCGGGCAACACATTCAAGGTGTCGGGACGGGTTGAGATGAAACGGCCGAAGCCTTCGCGCATAGGAAGATAGGCAATGATGTGGTCCTCGCGGATCGTGGCTACGGCCTGATCGGTGGCAAAAGGCCAGTCGTCGAGTTCCACATCGGCCAATCCGAAGACCTGTTCCATGCTTTCACCGGGAAAGCCAAGGCCGAGCTTTTTCCTGACAAGCGAATGGGCGCCATCGGCTCCCACCAGAATGTCAGCTGAGGTTTTGGTGCCATCACTTAATGAGAGGGATAATGCCGGACCATGGACGCTGAAATCCGCCAGTGCAACGCCGCGCTCCACTCTTCCGCCATGTTGCTCAAAGACCGCAGCGAGAATTTTTTCGGTTTCCGATTGGGGAAGGCAGAGGAGAAAATTGAACCGATGTTTGGCAGCGCGCAGGTTCATGGTGAAAAGGTGGTTGGAGTTGTAGCGCACCAAGGCGGAGTGGACACGATTTCCTGCGGCAAGCATCGCCTCCGTTGCACCGGAGCTCTCAAGCAGATCGAGCGTGCGGGGATTGATGGCTAGGGCGCGTGACTGTGGCGATATGTCGAGATCCGGTTCTACCAGGCGGGGAACGAACCCGCGGCGTAGCAGTTCCATCCCGGCTGTCAGGCCCACGGGTCCCGCACCAGAGATAAAAATGTGAGTCTTTTGATTGGCTTGCATGTGTCAGCTGCCTTGAAACTTCAACATGGGACAGGGGCTATCTTTGCATGAATCATGGAGCAATGTCATGGTAAGCGTTGCACAGCATGAATTCGTCCTCGCGCCTTCTTTCCCTCATCGTTGCTTCCGCGTTGTTCATGGAAAACATGGATGGCACCATCATTGCCACCTCGCTTCCTGCGATGGCTATTGATCTTCACACTGATCCCATTGTGCTGAAGCTGGCATTCACGACCTATCTGCTGGCGCTTACCGTGTTCATTCCCATCAGCGGCTGGCTGGCGGACAGGTTTGGGCCCAAGAATATTTTTCGCGCCGCAATAGCGATATTCATGCTGGGCTCGATCGCCTGTGGTTATTCACAATCACTGCACTGGCTGGTGGCCGCACGGGCTGTGCAAGGCATTGGCGGCGCCATGATGGTGCCGGTGGGGCGGCTTATCCTGCTCCGTGAAATTCCCAAATCGCAGTTGGTGGATGCTTTGGCCTGGCTCACCATACCTGCACTGCTTGGGCCGTTGGTGGGGCCGCCCGTTGGTGGTTTCATTACCACTTATTTTGACTGGCGCTGGGTATTCTGGATGAACATTCCCATTGGCCTGCTTGGGCTTACGGTTGCCACCATCTTCATGCCCGAAATGGCGCCAGAAGCATCACGGCGGCTTGACGTCACGGGCTTTTTGCTCTCGGCTTTTGGGCTATCAGCCCTGGTATTCGGATTTACGGTGTTTGGCAGGGATTTTCTGCCGGAGAACCTCGCCTTTGCGCTTATTCTTCTGGGGGCTGCCTGCATGGCCGTTTATGTCCGCCATGCCCTGCGGGTTGAAAATCCTATTCTGGATCTCAGACTGCTGCGCATTCCGACATTCCGCGCGGGGGTCACTGGCGGCAGTCTTTACCGAATCGGCGTGGGCGCCATTCCGTTTCTGATGCCACTCATGTTCCAGCTGGGTTTTGGCCTCTCGGCTTTTCAATCCGGGATGCTGAGTTGCTGGGCGGCATTGGGTGCGATCACCATGAAGTTTTCTACTTCCTATCTCTTGCGCCGATTTGGTTTCCGGACGCTGCTCGTGTGGAATGGCATCCTGTCCTGCATGCTCATGGCGTGTTACGGGCTGTTGACTGGGGCTACACCCTATGTCGTCATCGCCCTGTTGCTGTTGGTTGGCGGATTTCTACGGTCGCTGCAATTTACGGCCATGAATGCGCTATCCTATGCCGATATTGACCGACAGACAGCCAGCGATGCCACAAGTTTTTACAGTGTGGTGCAGCAGCTTTCACTTTCAGCTGGCGTTGCCTTGGCGGCATTCATTCTTGAGGCCGCACAATGGCATCGGGGTGACCAAAACATTATGGCAGGTGACTTTTCCCTGGCGTTTTTCCTGGTGGCGGGAATAGCTTCGCTGTCCTTCCTGCAATTCATGGCGTTGAAAGGCGATGCAGGCCAGTCGGTGCTGGCGCGTCGCGGCTCACAGGCTCACGAAGACGTGACCAAGGAACGCAATGAAATTTGAATCCGCACCAGGGCCATTCACGTATAATTGTCGAAATGCAGAGTTGGGAGTTTCAAGATGAACCGCCGAAATGTTTTGAAATATATGGGTGTTGCAGTTCTGGGGATGAGCTTTGGCGCGCAATTTGCTGCCGCGTTTCAAATTACCAAGACAGACGGACAGTGGAAGGAACTGCTGACACCGGAGCAATATGCAGTATTGCGCGAAGGGGGCACAGAAGCACCGAATTCCAGCAAACTTCTTAATGAACACCGCAAGGGTACATTTGCCTGCGCTGCCTGCGAACTGCCGCTTTATTCTTATGCTGCCAAATATGAGAGCGGCACGGGCTGGCCAAGTTTCTTCCAGCCGCTGCCCAATGCGGTGGGCAAGAAGGAAGACAACACACTGTTCAGCACCCGCACCGAAGTCCATTGCAGCAGGTGCGGCGGACATTTGGGGCATGTGTTCAATGATGGACCGAAACCCACAGGGCTTCGGTATTGCATGAACGGCGTGGCGCTGACGTTTATTCCGGAAGCCTAGTGGGTGCCCATATAGTTGCGCCAGATGGCGGCTGGGATATTTGAGTAGTCATCCGTCCAAACCGCTGTGTTGATGTCGGCAGGCGGGTTCCAGCCTTTATCCGTGCTGAACGCTGCCAATATTTCCGGCGTTCTGCCCAGCACCACTACCGATGAGGGGAAGGGATCATCTAATTTTCCGGTGGGTTGCGCGCGAACGCGGGCTTTGATGCTGATGCCGGCATCGCGTGCCAAGGCAGCCGTCACGCTTTGCAGCTCCATGTTGCGGTTGGAGATATGGATGACAAGCAATCCGTTATCCTTCAGACGCGACATGTAAAGCGCCAATGCTTCACGCGTGAGCAGATGCACGGGAATTGAATCGGAAGAGAAGGCATCCACCAGCAGATAATCATAGGCAGCAGTGGGCTGATCTGCCAGCGTCAGGCGGGCGTCGCCCAAGACAATTTTTGCGTCCGGTGCGCAGTTTTTCAGGAAAGTGAATTTGGAAGGATCCTGCGCAATTTTTGTTACCAGCTTGTCAATTTCAAAATAGGTGAAGCGGTCGCCAGCTGTGCCGTTGCAGGTTTGCGCCCCAGTTCCCAAACCGACGATGGCAATTTCACGACCGGCAGGATTTGTGGGCAGGAGTTTCAGCGTTTGGGCAAGGACGCC
>JANMAE010000067.1:0-33141 GCA_031359445.1 Hyphomicrobiales bacterium
GCCAGAGACCGGGCACGCCCGGCTAACCTGCGGACATGCCGGCGCTTCCCGGCCGTGCGGCAATCCCGTGGCGGAGACCGGACTGGTTGGCTGGGGCGGGAGGATTCGAACCTCCGCATGGCGGAATCAAAATCCGCTGCCTTACCGCTTGGCGACGCCCCAACGCGGCGCGGACCATAGTCATCGTGGCCGTATCGTGCAACGCTTTGCGAAGCCTTGGCCACGCTTGCGTTGCCCTTGCGGCTCGCGGCAAAGGCGTCTAAGGACATGCCGCGTCGTGGCTTGGCCCGATGCGTGTATGAAGGTTCGGCGGAGTGTAGCGCAGCCTGGTAGCGCACCTGCTTCGGGAGCAGGGGGTCGGAGGTTCGAATCCTCTCACTCCGACCAATTTTCGAAATTTTTATTCACCGGATTCGAGTTTGAAAGCGCCGCTGACGCCAAGCCCAGCGACTACAGCTTTGATCACGTCACCCAGCACAAATGGTATCAATCCCCAGGAAATTGCGGCCTGGATTGCGGTTACTGTGTCCATGCTTTGGGTTTTGGCAGCCCATACAGCGAGCCAGATGAGGCCTGGCACATAGAGTATAACGCCAGCCATGACTGCTGCTGCAACCATTTTCACGGGGCTGCGAACCCAGCCCTTTTCGGCGAGCCAGCCCACAAGTGCTGCTGCCACGATAAAACCAATAATGTAACCACCCGAACTGATAAGCACCCCGTCCTGGTAAAAGCCCGCCTGCCCGCCTGCGAAGAATGGCAAGCCCACAAGACCTTCCAATGCATAAAGCGCAAGCGTTGCTGCACCGAGACGGGAGCCATAGGCCGCTCCTACTCCCAGCACTGCCAAGGTTTGGAGCGTCATCGGTACGGGGAACATCGGTACGCTGATTTGTGCGGCTGCTGCCACAACAAGACTGCCACAGACGGCAAGAAGTGCGGCCCTTGCCCAATTGGATGTAGTGGCAGGCCAAAGCCTTGCAGCCAGTGTTATATTTCCAGTGTTCATTTCAACGTTACCCCTTATGTTCATGAGCCCGATGTGTTTCTAAGGTGATTGGCGAAGACGTGCAACCATGACTTTGATATTTTCATGAAACCAGCCTTTGACTTGAATTTTGCTCCCTGTTATGGCGAGACCGTCACGCTTTCAAACCTCGTGCGGCGGGTGACCTGTGAAAATCCCGGTGCTTTTACGTTCAAAGGGACCAATAGTTTTATCATTGGACGGGGTCGGGTAGCAATTGTCGATCCAGGGCCCGATGATGAGCGGCACCTCGCGGCACTGCTTCGCGGCACTCTGGGTGAAAAAGTGAGCCACATCATTGTCACCCATAGTCACATGGACCACTCGTCGCTGGTGGCCAAACTGAAATTGGCAACAGGCGCCGTCACCTATGCTGGCAAGCTTGATTCGCCTTCCGACCGTAGCATTCAACTAGATGCCAGCATTGATCGACGTTTCCAGCCCGATGTGATCTTGACTGATGGGGATGTGCTTGATGGTGAAGGATGGTCGCTCCAGGCTATATCGACGCCCGGCCATCTCAGCAATCATATCTGTCTGAACCTGCCGGAGGAACAGGCGCTGTTGAGTGGGGACCATGTCATGGCTTGGGCTACAACTGTGGTGGCTCCACCTGAGGGTCATATGGGAGACTATCTTGCATCCCTGCATAAGCTTCTCCAGCGGCGGGATGAAATTTATTATCCGGCGCATGGGCCCGCGCGGCAAAATCCCGCGCAACTGGTGCGGCAGATTCTAGAGCATCGTGAAATGCGCGAGGCGGCAATCTATGACCGTGTGAAGGCTGGCAAGTCAGACCTGCAGGAGATAGTTGCGCATATCTACACAGACCTCGACTTTCGCCTGCACGGCGCGGCAGCACTTTCAACGTTGGCCCATCTCCAGCACCTAATGGAACAGCATCTGATTGAGCAGTTGCCCAACGGAACATTCAAGGTGGCAAGCTGAGCTCAACCCGGCTGTTTTTTCAGCCACGCATTCATCATATCGACCTCTTTTGTCTGTGATTTTATCACATCCTGAGCAAGCTTCAGAACGACAGGATCCTTGGCATATTGAACGGCGACCTTGGCCATTTCCACGGCACCTTGATGATGCGGAATCATGCTCTTGACAAAATCAGCGTCGGCATTGCCCGTGTAGTCCATCATCATGTTGTTCATCATGGAATCCATGGCCTGCTTGTTCGCAGTTGTGGAGTCCTGCACAGTGACCAGAGACGATGCGTCAGTTTTGCTCAGCCAGTCCTTGATTATGGCAATTTCAGCTTCCTGGGCTTTCACAATATCTTGCGCCAGGGCCTTCATTTCAGGGTCCTTGCCATGTTGGAGTTCCACCTTTGCCATGTCCACCGCCCCTTGGTGATGGGGAAGCATGCCCTGCATGAAGTCAAGGTCCGGCTTGCCCGTTGCCGTCATCATCATATTTTTCATCATGTCCGACATGGCTTTCATGAAACCCGCTGACGCGGCGCTTTCGCCATGGGCAGATGTGGTCAGGCCGAACCCGACAGGATTAAACGGGGCGCTTGAAATTCCTGCTCCTGCAAGAACAGCCACGCCCAGGATTGCCATATGAGATTTGAATGTCATCGCTTTATCTCCTTGCCATGAAGGCCGAATTGATTGATTCTTCCCGGAAAATGAATATACGGACAAATTGTTCCTTGGAATGAAAATTGCGCAACAATATGGCGCTTTGCCATGGCGGCGGGAAGATGGCCTGGAAATATTGTTGATTTCATCGCGCCAGACCAAGCGTTGGGTCATTCCCAAGGGATGGCCCATGGGGGGACGATCAGATAGTGAAAGTGCTGCGGAAGAAGCTTTTGAAGAAGCAGGTGTGCGTGGTTTTATCCTCGCACAAGCCTTGGGGTATTATGACTATGACAAGCGGCTGGGAATGCGAGGCAAAAGCCGTTGCCGTGTCACCGTATTTCCTTTGGAAGTGAAGGAATATTTCGATTTGTGGCCGGAGGCACACCAGCGGCAACGTCGCTGGCTCTCCTGGAAGGAAGCTGCAAGGCAGGTTCAGGAACCCGAGCTTGCCGCCATCATCGCGCGCTTTGGCGCGGCTCAATCGGGACCAGCGCTGAAAGCCCCAACATATCTTCAAGCAATTTGGCAGCTGGCAAGAGCCGTGCTTCGCCGCGCGGGGCTGCTATGATCTGGATGCCAACTGGCAAGTGTTCGCGGGTAAATCCTGCTGGAATGGAAATGGCGGGGCAGCAAACATTGGTGATGGCGGAAACGATGGCAAGCCAATCCACATATGTTTCAAATGTCGTTCCATTACAATATTTTACATAACGCTCCTCAACCGGAAAAGGAGGAACTATTGTCGTAGGGCACAACAGCAGGTCATATGTTTCAAAAAACTTCAGTGTACGGATGAACATGGCACTGCGCTGGGCTTCGGCCTTGGCAATTTCACTGCTGGTCAGTGCAAGGCCTTTCTCTATGTTCCAAATTACTTCAGGCTTGAGGAGAGCGCGGTGGCTTTCAAGAAGCTCTTTCATGCCAACCGCGTAACTGAGGGCGCGCAGCGTTTGCGCACATTCAAGGGCTTCGCTCAGATCGGGGTGGGCTTCTTCAACGATGATCCCAGCGGCTTCGTATTTTCGGGCAGCACCCATGACAATGTCAGCCACTTCCGGATCAACGGGCGTGATGCCGAGATCGCGGCTGACTGCTACGCGCCGGGGCTTCCATCCGGACCTCGCGGCATTCAGATATGAAGTGCCGTCTGACGGGAGAGACCGCGGATCGGATATTTCTTCTCCCACCATGGCATCGAACAACAGGGCAAGGTCTTGCACATTGCGCGCCATTGGGCCTTCGACGCCCAGAGTTGAATCGATCTTGTTGCCGGGCGTTGCCGCGACACGTCCGGGACTGGGACGCATGCCCACCACACTGCAAAAACTTGCGGGATTGCGAAGCGAACCGCCGAGGTCAGAACCATGTGCCACCCAGGCCATGCCTGTGGCCAGCGCCACTGCGGCGCCACCTGAGGAACCGGCAGCCGAACGCGACGTATTCCACGGGTTCAGCGTTTTTCCAAAAACTTCATTGAAGGTGTTGGCACCAGCGCCAAACTCCGGCGTGTTCGACATGGCATAGACAATGGCACCCTGCCTTTCCAGATGTGTGACCAGGATGTCGGATTTTTCTGCGATGCGGTTGGCATAGATGGGCGAGCCTTGGGTTGAACGCACGCCAGCCACATCGGTCAAATCCTTGATAGGCACCGGCAGTCCTGCGAGCAGGCCGCGATCCGCTACAGGTTTTGTCATCAAGGCATGGGCGTGTTTGCGGGCTCGGTCGAAACACAGTGTAGGCAGCGCATTTACCTGGCTGTTCACAGCTCTAATGCGCGCCTCCAATGCCACAAGACAATCCAGCGGAGTGATCTCCTCACGCTTCAGACTACCCACAATTTCACAGGCGGTTTGCTTGAACAGGTTTTGCATGGAATCTCTCTAGCGCATCGCCATGGCGCGGTGGGGTGCAAGCCAGAACGGCGGCAGCCATCCCGCCATATTGCTGAAAGGCAGAACTTCCGGGCGAAGTCTGATTCCAAGAGTCTCAATCATGAAGTGGCGGCGGGCTTCTATTCTTTTCCAGGCCTCCGAATATTTTAGGCGGAAGGCTTCCCGCAAGGGCTCATCAGCCAAGGCCACGCCATCTTCGATATTGGAGGTAAAATATTCTGTGCCCGTTGCCGGAATGATATCGCATTGCAGCGCCATGCCTGAGGCAAGGCGATGCGAGCTGTTTTTCTTGACTGGCGAATGCACCCATTCATCGAGATGGATGAGGTGGCCCGGATTGAGACCAACGCCGAAAAACGGAGCTCCAACGTGCTGCATTACTGCGTCATAAAGCGCGCCGCCGGCAACGCCTATCGCCAAGGTTTCATACCAGGCCACGGCAGCGCTGAAATAGGGTGCTACGAGTTTTGTCAGGTAATCCTCAATGCCCCTGGGTAGTTGCTCGGCGCTTTCCACGAGGAAGCCAGCGCGGCAATTCAAGGCTCCCATCAGGCCCAGACCTGCCACAACAGGATCTCCCCTTTGCATAACGCGCATGGAGGGGCTGGGCAAACCATATCTTGCCTTTGGGCCAGAGCACATGTTGATGTGGGTGGACAGTGGAAAGCCACTGACGTTAAGCGCGCTGCAGAATTCATATTCGGTTATACCAGGACGCGCTGATGTTATGGCACGGCACATGGCAGAGGAGCCCAGGGTTGCCGCAAATTCAAAACGGGCCAACTGGTCAAGCTCGTTGTTGCAGCGCAGACCTTCCGTTGGATGCATGAACAGGGATGCCGCATTTGAAACGGACCCCAGTTTTTGCAAAGCGGTGACAAGGTAATGCGGCGTCTCGAACCAAGTGGCGTCAAACTTGCCGGATTCGGTTTCAAAACCTTTCCATCCTGCCAGACCCATGCGCATGCCCGCTCTTAGTCCCGCAGCATCCAGCATGTCAGCGAGAGGCAGATCTTTATCGCGCGGCTGGCCCATCAGGCTGAGTTGCTGCCAGAGTATTCGGTCAAAGACGCCCGCTGCGGTTTCGGCATATGGATAACCTTCGTTGCCAGCAAGAAGCACAGGCTTGCGACCTGGGATGACAATGCAAATGGCTTCCTCGAAGCGGGGATCGTAGCCTGTGGCCCAGCAAATATTGGCTACATGCTCCCTATCTCCGTAAATCACCATCGCATCGAGGCCAAGAGCCGCCATGCGCCGATGCAGTTCAGCAATGCGGTTTTCGTAGACCGTCTGTGGCAATTGCGGTTCTGTGGCTGGAAGGCCAAAATCGGGCAGTTCTATGGGACTAAGCTCGGCTTGCCGCACGGGATTTCCTTCATAACATCCATTGCCTGAAACTGGCTCCATTGAATCTGTTTGCGGGCCAAAGGTCAACGGGGCTAAACAGGAGCATATTTATCAGGAGAATATCATGAACGCACCCATAATCCAGGCTTCCGGCATGAACAAACATTGGGTGGAGCGTCGCGCCAAGGCGGTGTCGCGCGGCGTTGGCATGGGTGCGCCTGTCATGGCGGCACGGGCTGAAAATTCTGAAATCTGGGATATTGAGGGCAACCGCTATGTGGATTTCGGCGGGGGCATTGCGGTTGTCAACACCGGTCACCGCCATCCGCTTGTTATGAAACGGGTTTACGAGCAGCTCGAGAAATTCACGCATACCTGCGCCATGGTGATGCCCTATGAACCCTTCATCGAACTTTGCGAAAAGCTCAATGCCATTGCTCCCATGTCAGGCGAGAAAAAATCTGCGCTGGTCACCACCGGTGCAGAGGCTGTGGAAAACGCCATCAAGTTTGCGCGCGCTTATAGTGGGCGTTCGGATGTCATCGCATTCCACGGCGGCTTCCATGGGCGAACGCTTCTGGGCATGGCGCTTACAGGCAAGGTGCTTCCCTACAAGGCAAAGTTCGGACCCATGCCGGGCGGCATCTGGCATGTTCCATTTCCCGTAGCGCACCATGATATCAGCGTTGACGACAGCATTCACGCCATCGAGATGCTGTTCAAATGCGACGTTGAGCCTTCACGTGTCGCTGCCATCATCATTGAACCGGTGCAGGGCGAAGGCGGGTTTTACATCGCGCCCAAGGAATTGATGGTGCGGCTCCGCAAGCTGTGCGACGAGCATGGCATCCTGCTGATTGCCGATGAGATCCAGTCAGGATTTGGGCGTACCGGCAAGTGGTTTGCCATGGAGCATTACGGCGTGGAACCGGATCTGGTGACCTGCGCCAAGTCATTGGCTGGTGGCTTTCCGCTGGCTGCTGTCGTGGGGCGTGCCAAGATCATGGATGCGCCCGAGCCTGGCGGCATTGGCGGCACCTATGCGGGAAATCCGGTGGCCTGCGCTGCAGCGCTAGGGGTGTTCGATGCTTTCGAGCAGGAAGATTTGATGGGCAAGGCTGAAGCGCAGGGCAAGAAAATCATGGCCCGCATGAATGCCATCAAGGCCAAGGGCCGCGGCATGGCGATTGGTGACATACGCGGACTTGGCGCCATGTGCGCCTTCGAGCTGGTAACAGAACATGGCGGGAGCAAGCCAGACGCGGGCGGCGCCAAGGCACTGGCTGCCAAATGCCTGGAGCGCGGCCTGCTCATCCTGACCTGCGGCATCTACGCCGACACGGTCCGCCTGCTCACGCCTTTGACGGCATCAGACATGATACTCGATGAAGGGCTGGATATTCTAGAAGCAGCCTTGCTGGGGAATTGATTCATGCCACAACTTTCCAACATGGCGCACCGGGATATCGAGACGGTTTTGCATCCCTATACGAACCTCGCGCGGCACCGGGAAGTGGGTCCGCTCATTCTCAATGAGGGCAAGGGCATTTATCTTACCGATGACAAGGGTAAGCGCTATATTGAAGGCTTGGCCGGCTTGTGGTGCACGGCGCTTGGGTACGGCAATGAGGAAATCGTGGATGCCGCTGCTGCTGCCATGCGCAAGCTTTCCTTCACCAATGTGTTCGGTGGCAAATCGCATGATGGCGTCATCGAGCTTTCAGAGAAGATCAAGGAAATAGCGCCCTGCCCCACCTCGAAAGTGTTGTTTGGCACCTCCGGCTCGGAAGCCAACGACATGCAGATGAAGCTCACATGGTATTACAACAATGCCCGGGGAAAGCCTGAAAAGAAAAAGATTATCTCGCGGCTGCGAGGCTATCACGGCGTGACCATTGCTTCAGGCTCGCTCACGGGTTTGGCCATGGTGCATACCGATTTTGATTTGCCGATCAAGAATGTCCTGCATACGGCGTGCCCGCATTATTACCGGGGTGCTGCAGAGGGCGAAACCGAAGAGCAATTCACCGAGCGGATGGCGTGCGAGCTTGATGACATGATCCAGCGCGAGGATCCCGATACAGTTGCGGCCTTTATTGCCGAACCTGTGATGGGTGCTGGCGGCGTCGTGGTGCCGCCCATGAGTTACTTTCCCAAGATAAATGCGGTGCTTGCGCAATACGACATCCGCTTCATTGCCGATGAAGTCATTTGCGGATTTGGGCGGACAGGAAACTGGTTTGGCACGCAGACATTCGGCATGAAATCCACGTCGATCTCCATGGCCAAGGCAATCACGTCAGCCTATTTTCCGATGAGTGCCATCACCATCGAGGAAGAGCTCTATCAGGCCATGGTCGACGAAAGTCGGAAGATCGGCACATTTGGCCATGGTTTTACCTACACCGCGCATCCCGTGGGCTGTGCTGTGGCGTTGAAGACAATTGAAATCTATCAGCGAGAAAAAATTGTCGAGCATGTCAGAAGCGTAGCCCCAATCTTCGCAGCGCGGCTTGCAAAACTTGGCGAGCATCCCCTCGTTGGAGAAGCGCGTGGCGTAGGGCTCATCGGCGCTTTGGAACTGGTTGCCGACAAGAATTCCAAACAGCCGTTTGATCCGAAGAAAGCTGTGGGTGCTACTTGCGTGAACTTCCTGCAGGAACTTGGCCTCATCAATCGCGCCATGGGTGATTCCATTGCATTTTGTCCGCCCCTTATCATCAGCGCGGACCAAATTCACGAGATGTTTGATATCGTGGAAGTAGGCCTGGCAAAAACCGAAGCATGGGTGCGGCGGGAAAATCTGCGCGCTGCGTAATCCCGCCCCGTCGAGGAATGTTACTTGTTTGCCAGCAGTTTATCGAGTGCTGCCCTGGTTTCGGCATCAACAGGCGTTTTGTTGGCGGCAGCATTCAAGGCGTCATCGGCGAGGGCCGAAGCTGCTGCTGCATCGGCTTGCGCCTGTGTAACAGCTGCTTCGGCCGTTGTAATTTCAGCCGCTGCCGCATCGGCTACAGCCTGTGAACCTGTAACGGCTGCTTGGGCATCGGTCAAAGCCGCCTGCAAGCCGGTAAGTGTTGCTGTAGCAGCTGCGATATCATCGGTAGATGCTGCAGGATCAGCAATAACGGCTTGCGCCGCAGCTAAATTTGCCTCGGCCGTCGCCGCGGCCGCAACTGCTGCATCATGGCTCGCTGCTGCATCATTGAGGCTTGTCAGATGATCCTGTGCGGCCTGCACCGCTTCAGTTGCTTGCGCAGCGGTAGCCGTGGCTGCCTTGTAGGCTGCAATCTTTCCAACGCGCGAATTGGGCGAGGCATGAGCCAATGCGTTGGCTGAGGCATGAGCCGCGTTCAATGCGCCGAGCCGGGATGCCAAGCTAGGTTTGGCCTTTGGTGATTTTGAAGTGAGTTTGGTCGTAGGCTTTGCTGAAACATGCGGGGTGCGGCTAGCACTAACCCCAGCAGCAGATCCTGCGCTGTGTGAGGTGGTGCCGTGACTTGCTGATCCGCCGCCGCCGCCATTTCCGCCCCCGTTGCCATTACCATTGCCACCGCCGTTACCGCCACCATTGCCGCCGTTACCGCCACCATTGCCGCCGCCGTTACCACCACCATGGCCATTCCCACCGCCATTGCCGCCGGCAGCCGCATAGGCAGCCTCCATGGAGAATGGGCTTTTGATGCTCAACATTGCTGGCGCCACAAGAATCGCCATTCCCAAAACCAATGTTACGGGCTTTCGCAATATGTTTTTAGCCATGGTGTTGTTCTCCAACGTCTTTACAGAATTTCATTTTCCACAGATTCTGCGATTCAAAAGGTTAAAACAACAACAATCTTCGGACCACGTAAATGAAGTCCTGTGGAAATATACCAACTATATCTCTAATTTTACAGGAAACCCTGTCGCGCTTTAAATTTTAATCCTTGCGCTCCACCGCTGCCACATATCTGTCGCGGCGGTCACCACGGCGGAGTAGCAGGTCATCAGGGCGCAACACCGCAATATCGGTATGCCGGTCTTCACCCAGCGCGCGGGCTTTTGAACGTTGCCCATCTTCCATGGCAACACTCACCGTTGCAGCACCGGATACAACATGCGCATTGGTCAGGATGAGGCAAATGCGTGAACCAGAGGTTGAAGCGGTTACCCCACCTGCCCGCGATGAAGCAGGAAATGATCAGCCAAGACCAGCGCCATCATGGCTTCAGCTACGGGCACGCCGCGGATGCCCACGCAAGGGTCATGCCTGCCTTTGGTGCTGATATCCGTATCGCTGCCTTGAGCGGTCACGGTTTGGCGGGAATTCAAGATGGAAGATGTGGGCTTTATGGCCATGCGGACAATGATATCCTGGCCCGACGAAATGCCGCCCAGAATGCCTCCGGCATGGTTTGACAGGAATTCAGGTTTACCGTGGCGCATGCGGATTTCATCGGCATTTTCTTCGCCGGTGAAAGCAGCACTTGCAAAGCCTGCCCCGATCTCAACGCCTTTTACTGCATTGATACTCATCATTGCCGAACACAAGTCCTGGTCCAGCTTGCCATAGATGGGTGCGCCCCAACCGGCGGGCACGCCGGAGGCCGTGACTTCGAGCACCGCGCCACAGGAGGAGCCGGATTTCCGGATGCCATCTATATATTCCTCGAAGAATTTTGCAGCCTTTGGGTCAGGACAGAAAAACGGGTTGTTGTCCACTTCGGCCCAGTCCCAATTCTTGCGGTCAATTTTATGGGGACCCATCTGCACGAGACAGCCTCGGATGGTGACGTCCGGAATAATCTTGCGAGCCACGGCACCCGCTGCCACGCGCGTGGCCGTTTCGCGCGCCGAAGATCTGCCGCCGCCGCGATAATCGCGGATGCCATATTTTGCCTGATAGGTGAAGTCGGCATGACCGGGACGAAACTTGTCACGAATGTCCGAATAATCCTTGGAGCGCTGGTCAATATTTTCAATGAGCAGCATGATCGGCGTGCCAGTGGTTACTGGCCCGCCGGTTCTTTCATCCTCAAATACGCCGGAGAGAATTTTTACGGCATCGGGCTCCTGGCGCTGTGTGGTGAAGCGGTTCTGGCCTGGCCTGCGTTTGTCAAGGAAGGTTTGAATGTCTTCTGTGGTAAGTTTCAAGCCTGGCGGACAGCCATCCACAATGCAGCCGATGGCGGGGCCATGACTTTCGCCGAATGTTGTCATGCGCAGGAGGTGGCCGAAGGTGTTGTGTGACATGAAAATCTTTTAAGCGGGCAACGAGGTTCCGTCAAACCACTCCGCAACACCCCTGTGGATTTGGCAAAAGCGGCCTTGCGGCATGCGGATATTCATCATGTCCCGGATGCTCATGTTGGTAAGCATGCCGATCAGGCAACGGCCCAAGGCCCCATGGGAAACAATTACGGTGGGTTCGGTTATTCCGTTCAGCCATTCGGAAAGGCGCTCTTGGCCATCGGCATAGCTTTCACCCCCTTCTGGTCGCCAGGCGTAGCGGGTTTCAGGATCAGCGGGATAAAGGGGGGATGCCTTCAGTTCCCAGAACGGTTTCCCTTCCCAGATGCCGAAACCCAATTCCTTTAGCGGAGGGGCAATTTCCATATGGTTTTGCGGAAGGGCCAAGGCTTCAGCGATATGGCCTAGGGTCTGGCGGGTGCGTTCCATGGGACTGACCAGGAAGCGGGAGTAAGTGCTCACCTCAGGATGGGCCAGAAAGGCGCGCGCCACGCTCGCGGCCTGGAGATGACCTGTATCATTCAAGGGAATATCAGTCCAACCTTGGATGATGCCAAGTCGGTTCCATTCGGTTTCGCCATGACGAACGAAGTACATAGGCGGTCTTGTGTTACTCACCGTTGGTTACAACACTCATGTCGGGTGCTGTCGGGTTCTTCATGCCCACAATGTGATAGCCTGAGTCCACATGATGGATTTCGCCGGTGACGCCCCGTGAAAGGTCTGACAGGAGGTAAAACCCGCTGTTGCCCACTTCTTCCGTTGTTACCGTGCGGCGGAGCGGAGAATTATACTCGTTCCATTTCAGGATATAGCGGAAGTCGCCGATACCGGATGCAGCCAGCGTTTTGATGGGCCCTGCGGAAATCGCGTTCACCCGGATGTTCTTGGGGCCCAGATCGGCTGCCATGTAACGCACGGAAGCTTCCAACGCTGCTTTGGCCACGCCCATCACATTATAATGCGGCATCCATTTTTCGGCACCATAATAAGTGAGCGTCAGGAGAGAGCCGCCTTCCGTCATGAGTTTTTCGGCGCGTTGGGCTACGGCCGTAAAGCTGTAGCAGGAGATGAACATGGTCTTGTGGAAGTTTTCTGCCGATGTATCGACATAGCGGCCAGTAAGCTCATCCTTGTCCGAGAAAGCTATGGCATGAACCACGAAATCCAGTTTTCCCCAGGCTTTTTCAATTGCAGCGAAGGTTGCATCCAGGGAAGCAACGTCGGTCACATCACAAGGCACTACCAGTTTGGCGCCTATTTCAGCTGCCAGCGGTTCTACCCGTTTCTTGATGGCATCGCCCTGATACGTGAAGGCAAGTTCCGCCCCATGTCGCGCGCAGGCCTGTGCTATGCCCCATGCGATGGAGCGGTTGTTTGCAACACCCATGATCAGACCGCGTTTGCCTGCCATCAAGCCTTTGTTATCACTCATTATTTTTTCCGATTTGGTTGCCTGCGGAAAAAACCCCGCTGTAGGGTGATTATTTGGCACAGTTGAGGATTTAAAGGAAGGGTGACATCCCGCACGCGGATATGGTTTAGTAACAGAACTTTTGAATTTGGAATTGCCATGACCTTCAACGACATTTCAACGCTGACCGCCGCCTTTGGATTTACCGAGCGCAATGATCCTTTCCAGATCTTTCAGGAGTGGCTGGAAGATGCCAAGAAATCTGAACCCAATGATCCTGAGGCGATGGCGTTGGCTACCGTTGATGAAGAGGGCCTTCCGGATGTGCGTATGGTGTTGTTGAAGGATGCCGATGAGCGCGGGTTTGTTTTCTACACCAATTATGAAAGCCAGAAAGGGCAGGAAATTCTTGGCACATTGAAGGCTGCCCTGGTGTTCCATTGGAAATCCCTGCGCCGCCAGGTGCGGGTGCGCGGAATTGTGGAACCGGTTACCGCGGCAGAAGCTGATGCCTATTTTGCGTCAAGGCCGCGACAGAGCCAGATTGGCGCCTGGGCCTCGCAGCAATCACGGCCTCTAGAAGGGCGGTTTGCACTGGAAGCGTCAGTTGCTCTTTATGCAGCGAAATATGCAATTGGCACCGTTCCCCGCCCGCCGCAGTGGTCGGGCTTCCGCATCAAACCACTCACCCTCGAATTCTGGCATGACCGGCCCTTCCGCCTGCACGACCGTATCGTGTTCCGCCGCGCCGATGTGGATGGCGGATGGAAGAAGATCAGGTTATATCCCTAGAAAAGAGAAGTGATATATCCCCCATGACGCAGGTTCTCGATTCTGAACGCAAGACGCTTATTCTCACGGGTGCCTCACGGGGCATTGGTCATGCAACTGTGAAACGGTTTTCAACGGCTGGATGGCGGGTCATTTCCTGTTCCAGGCATCCTTTTCCGGAGGATTGCCCTTGGGATGCGGGGCCGGAAGACCATATCCAGGTTGACCTTGCCGATTCAATAGATACAGCGCGTGCCATTCTTCTCATGAAGGAGAAGCTGAAGGACCAGGGTTCAAAGCTTTTCGCGCTGGTAAATAATGCCGCTATCAGCCCGAAGAAACCAGGCGGGGGCCGGCTCAACACCATCGAAACAGAAGAGGCTGATTGGAAAAAGGTTTTTCAGGTAAATTTCTTTGCCCCCATCATGCTGGCTCGTGGCCTCATTGACGAACTCGTTGCCGCAAGGGGTGCAGTGGTGAATGTAACATCGATCGCAGGTTCACGGGTTCACCCCTTCGCAGGTGCTGCTTACTCCACGTCCAAAGCAGCACTTGCTTCGCTTACGCGCGAGATGGCGGCGGACTTTGGGCCTTTGGACGTGCGCGTAAATTCAATCTCGCCAGGCGAAATCGAAACGTCGATCCTGTCGCCGGGAACGGAGAAGATTATCCCTCACATTCCACAGCGTAGACTGGGGCAGCCGGAAGAAGTGGCCAAGGCTATCTATTTTTTATGTACAGACAGTTCAAGCTATGTCACTGGCGCTGAACTGCATATCAACGGCGGTCAGCATGTCTGAAGGTTCCAATTCAAAGCCCACCATCCGCACGCGCATCGTGCAGGCCGGGCATTTCATTGATGCAGAAACCGGTGCGGTGGTTCCTTCCATTCAACCCTCCACAACATTTGCGCGGAACGAAGACTACTGCCTCGTTGGCAAATATATCTATGGGCGCAATGGCTCACCTACAGTCGAACACGCCGAAGGGCTGATCTGCGATCTTGAGGAAGGGTTTGAGACAAGGCTTTTTGCATCCGGCATGGGTGCTGCCACGGCGCTCATTGAAACGGTGCTAACCGGCAAGCGCATCGCGGCGCCCACCATCATGTACCACGGCGTCAAATCCTGGATGCTCCGCCAACAGGCAATGCGTGGCATCGGAATGGATTTTTTTGACGCAGGCGACCCTGCTGCTCTGGTGCGCGCAATCATTCCTGGAAAAACCGCTGTGGTGTGGATCGAAACACCTGTCAATCCCACCTGGGATGTCATTGACATCCAGGCTGCTGCTGATCTTGCCCATGCAGCTGGCGCAATTCTGGTGGTGGATTCCACCTGCGCGCCGCCGGTCATTACCAAGCCGCTCACCTTGGGCGCAGACATCTCGTTTCATTCTGCCACGAAATATTTGAACGGACATAGCGATGTGACAGCGGGGGTTCTCACGGCACGCGCGGCCAGTGAAAACTGGGAAGCCTTGAAAGTGGCGCAGGTTGGACTGGGTGCCACGCTTGGAAGTTTTGAGGCCTATCTGCTCATCCGCGGGATGCGCACGCTTTTCCTGCGCGTGGAACAGGCCTCGCGCAATGCCATGGCGCTGGCACGGCATTTCGAAAATCATCCTCGTCTGACAGGTGTGCTTTATCCCGGTCTTGATAGCCATCCCCAGCACAAAATCGCCAAGAAGCAAATGATTGGTGGCTTTGGCGGCATGATGTCCATTCTGGTAAAGGCGGATGAAGCCGAGACCCGCCGCGTTGCCGGACGCTTTGAAGTGTTCACGCCTGCTACATCGCTTGGAGGTGTGGAAAGTCTGGCTGAGCACCGCAAGTCGGTGGAAGGGCCCAACTCCATTGTGCCGGAAAACCTGATCCGCTTCTCCGTGGGCGTTGAAGATGTGGCGGACCTTATTGCCGATGTTGAGCAGGCATTAGATCAGCCTGACTTTTGACGGGACCGATAAAAGTCAGAAAAGCTGATCGGCATCAAATAAGCTGGAGCTAGCGCTTTAGCGCTGCCACCAAAAATTCCTGATTGCCGTCAGCGCCTTCCAGAGGTGATGGCGCCAGGCCAATCACGCTCCAATTCTCACTTTCGAGGAATGCAACGATTTCATCGCATACACGTGCATGCTCTGCGGGATCGGTAACAAGGCCGCTGCGACCTACTGCTTCCCGGCCTGCTTCGAACTGCGGCTTGATGAGTGCAATGAGGCGGCTGCCGGACTGGACGAGTGCAAGAGCCTGCGGCAGAGCGAGTTTGAGGGAAATAAAACTCACATCGCAAACAATTATTCCAATGTAGCGGTCAAGGTGCTCCTCCGCCAGATCACGCGCGTTCAGGCCTTCGATAGAGGTTACCCGATCTCTTGACTTGAGCCAGGCCACGAACTGGCCGTGACCGACGTCAATGGCGGTTACATGCCTGGCGCCCTGCTCCAATAGCACCTGCGTAAAGCCACCGGTGGATGCGCCAATATCAAGCGCGTTGAGGCCTGTCACATCAATCTTGAAATGTTCGAGTGCGTGCTTCAGTTTCAAGGCAGAGCGTGAGACGTATTTTTGCGCTTCGTCCATAATTTCGATGTGGCAATCATGCGCCACATTCTGCGCTGGCTTTACTGCGGTAGCCCCATCCACACGCACGGTGCTGCGCAAAATGGCATCGCGTGCGCGCGAGCGCGAGGCGTAAAAGCCGCGCTTGATCAGCACCTCGTCAAGACGGTGCCTGCTCACTCCACGTCCAGAGGCTGGGTGCCCGATGGCTTGCCATCAGGCGTCAACGTAATCTTTTCGATACGGGCTTCAGCATCCTTCAATTGCTTTTCGCAATGTTTTTTCAAGGCCTCACCGCGCTCATAGATGGCGATGGACTGTTCCAGATCCACTTTGCCGGATTCGAGTTTGGATACGATTTCTTCGAGTTGAGCCAAGGCCTTTTCAAAGCCCAGCCCTGCTATATCTGGAAATTCAGTGGCCATCAGTCTTCATCCTCGTCTTCTTCAATCTCATCCAATGCGGCAGTGCCGTGCATCAGGGCCTGCACATGAATGGCTGCAGAGGCTGCTAACCCTTGCAAATCATAGCCGCCTTCGAGAACAGACACAACGCGGCCGTCGGCATGGGCATCCGCGGCACCCATGAGTTCCAGCGTGGCCCAGGCAAAATCTTCTTCGGTGAGCTTCAGGCTTCCCAAGGGATCGGCGTGGTGGGCATCAAAACCTGCGGAAATCAGCACAAGATCGGGGGCAAAATCATCAAGGGCTGGTAAAATAATCGACCGCATGGCATCGCGGAACTGCGCACCGCCGTCTCCTGCCCTGAGCGGCGCATTGAAAATATTGCCAACGCCCGTTTCACTTGCCTCGCCGGAACCGGGGTAAAGCGGCATTTGGTGCGTGGAGCCATAAAACAGGTTGGGGTCCGACCAGAATATTTCCTGCGTGCCGTTGCCGTGATGCACGTCGAAATCGATCACTGCCACCCGTTCGGCGTCATAGCGCGCCCTGGCATAGTGCGCGGCAATGGCAACCTGGTTGAACAGGCAAAAGCCCATGGGACGGCGGGATTCCGCGTGGTGGCCAGGCGGACGCATCGCGCAGAAGGCATTGTCGGCTTTTCCTGTAAATACGGCATCTACTGCCGCAATGGCAGCCCCCACCGCGCGCAGCGCCGCTTCCAGCGATCCGGGCGACATGACGGTGTCCGGATCTACATATTCCAGCCCTTCTTCGGGTGACATCGACAGAATGTGACGCAGATGTTCCTGCGTATGGGCACGTAAAATATCTTCTTCCCTGCCAACTGGCGCCAGTTGCCGTTTCAAACCGGTGAAATGGGGCGATTCCAGAATCTTGTTGATGACCTTGATGCGGTCCACCCGCTCAGGATGGCCCTCAGGGGTCAAGTGATTGAGAGATGCGGGATGGGTAAACAGAAGCGTATTCATTGTGCTCATTCAGGGCAATTCAGTTTCGGCAAAGCCGTTCAACTTTGCCGCGACTTGCTCTATAGAGCGCCTGTGATGGATATTTCCAATGAAATATTTTTGGCTGCCGATGCGTTAAGGCGCGGCGAACTCGTGGCATTTCCCACTGAAACCGTTTACGGGCTGGGAGCTGATGCAACGCGTGACGATGCCGTGGCAAGGCTTTATGCGGCCAAAGGACGCCCGAGTTTCAATCCCCTGATCTCGCATGTGGCAAGTGCTGGAGCAGCTCTGGCATTGGGCGTGTTTCCTGAAGATGCCAAGAAATTGGCCATTGCATTCTGGCCGGGTCCGCTGACACTGGTTGTGCCACGCGCTGCGAATTGTCCGGTTTCCCTGCTGGCTTCGGCGGGATTGCCAAGCCTCGCGGTGCGGGTGCCCAGCCATCCCCTCGCATTGAGGCTGCTCAGGGCGGTTGACAGGCCTATCGTTGCGCCTAGCGCCAATGCCTCGGGCCGCATCAGCCCTACCACGGCCGAACATGTGCGTTCCGGTTTGGGAGACAAGGTTTCGCTTGTGCTTGATGGCGGGCCTTGCGGAATTGGCGTTGAGTCAACCGTCGTAAGTTTCATGGGGCCAAAGGCCCTGGTGTTGCGTTATGGCGGGCTGCCACGCAATGCCATCGAAGATGTTCTGGGACATGCAATCGAAAAAGATGAGGATGAACATCACCCGCATTCTCCGGGTCAAATGCTCAGTCATTATGCGCCCCATGCAAAGTTGCGATTGAATGTGGTTGCGCCGGAAATCACGGAAACCTATCTCGGCTTTGGAACATTTTCACATGGATCTCTTTCGCTGTCAGAGAGCGGGGACCTCAACGAGGCAGCAGCAAACTTGTTTCGCATGCTGCATGAGCTTGATGCCAAGGGTGTCCAAAGCATTGCTGTAGCCCCTATCCCGTATGTGGGATTGGGAGAAGCCATCAATGACCGCCTCTCCCGCGCAGCCGCACCCAGGCCTTTGGCATGAGCCCTGAACTGATTGCTCAGTTTTCAGCCATTACGGGCGAAAAAAATGCCATTAGTGACGCTTTGGCCATGACGCCCTATATGACGGAGTGGCGCGACCTGTGGAAGGGAAAATCGCCCGTGGTTCTAAGGCCCGCGGATGTCAAACAAGTCTCCGCCATCATGAAGCTTGCCACATCCAGCCAAACGCCTGTCGTGCCGCAATCGGGAAATACGGGACTGGTGGGCGGCGGCATTCCATTTGAGAGCAGGAACGAAATTCTCGTGTCACTTGATCGCATGACACAAATTCTGGATGTAGATGCTGCCAATTACACGATGACAGTACAGGCGGGCGTCATTCTGAAATCCATCCAGGATGCAGCAAGCCAAGTCCACCGGCTGTTTCCCCTGAGTTTGGCTTCAGAAGGGTCCTGCCGGATTGGTGGCAATCTCTCCACCAACGCCGGCGGGCTTAATGTACTGGCCTATGGCAATACGCGTGACCTGTGCCTTGGACTGGAAGTTGTGCTGCCGGATGGGCGGATCTGGAACGGATTGCGCAGGCTACGCAAGGACAATACGGGCTACGACCTCAAAAACATTTTCATTGGCGCTGAGGGCACCCTTGGCATAATCACCGCAGCCGTGCTCAAGCTGTTTCCCAAACCGCGCTCCCATGAAACCGCCTTCATCGCCGTCACCTCGCCCCAGGCGGCTGTGGATTTGCTTTCCCTCACCAAAGACATGAGCGGCAACCGCGTCACAGCTTTTGAGCTGATGCCAAACATCGGCATGGAATTCACCGTCAAGCATATGGGCATATCGCATCCGCTTGAAAGTACCTCACCATGGTATGCCTTGAGCGAACTGGCTGATCCTGTTGCGGGGAGCTTTGCGGAAATCCTTGAAGTCGCAATGGAGCGGGGCTGGGTCACGGATGCTGCCATCGCGCAATCGGAAGGGCAGAGAAAGGCGCTCTGGGACATTCGGGAGCTCATGCCGGAATCGCAAAAGTTTGAGGGAGGTTCCATCAAGCATGATATTTCAGTCCCGGTGTCGACGATCCCTGAATTCATTGCGGAGGCAACAGCCGCGGTGCATCGCTTCATGCCTCGCGCCCGTGTCATGGCGTTTGGCCACATGGGGGATGGAAATCTTCACTTCAACGTGACGCAGCCTGCTGGCATGGACAAAGACCATTATCTCGCATGCTGGAATGACATGAATGCTGTCGTGTTTGCGGTCGTTCACAAATTTGACGGTTCCATCAGCGCTGAGCATGGCATTGGCCGCCTGAAAATCGGACACATGGCCGAGATCAAGTCGGCAGTTGAACTTGGCATGATGCGCGATCTCAAACGCTTATTTGATCCGCTCAACATCATGAATCCTGGCAAGGTTGTTCCATTGTGAAATTCCGGTCCATCAAAGATGAGGACGTGGATCAGGTCATCGCGTTATGGACGGCTTGCGAGCTCACCCGGGCTTGGAATGATCCCTATCACGACATTCAATTCGCCAGGGTGAGCGCGACATCAACCGTTCTGGTTGGTCTATACGAAGACCAAGTGGTGGCCTCTGTCATTGCAGGACATGATGGGCACCGCGGCGGGCTCTATTACCTTGCTGTGCATCCTGCCTTTCAGCGCCAGGGGTATGGACGCATGGCCCATGAAGCAGCCGTGGAATGGCTGCAGCAGCGCGGTGTGTGGAAAATCAACCTCATGGTACGTGCAGAAAATGCTGGCGTGGGCGGATTTTATAAAAGTCTGGGCTATGAACTCAATCCGGTATTGAGTTTCGGCAAGAGAATTGATGGCTAGATGAACACGCAAAGCGAGCCATTTCCCAAGCTCGCAGCTTCGGCTTGTGTGTGGAAGGAAGACAAGGTTCTTCTCATTCAGCGAGCCAAAGCTCCTATCGGACTGTGGAGCCTGCCCGGCGGTCATGTGGAGTTTGGCGAGACTGCCCTTGCTGCGGCGCGGCGGGAGTTGCTGGAAGAAACTGGGGTTACGGCAGAGCTCACAGAATTTGTCGGGCTTTATGAAATCATTTCGAGCATGCCTCCCCTCCATTATGCCATTGCCTGTTACTGCGGGCTTTGGCTTTGGGGCGATGCTACAGCAGCGGGAGATGCCTTTTCGGCCCAATGGGTTTCCGCGAATGACTTGCATCGCCTTGATTTTGTTCCGAATGTTGCCGAGGCGATTGCGCGCGCCCGGATTTTGCTGAAGCTTTAATACAATTTTGACTGTTGATATTAACCTTTCTTAAAGGAACGACTGGCACCCGATTAACTCTTTGCTAAGGTGCTCCTCATGATTGCCGGGCTGGGGAAAAAGCTCTGGCATCGGGGGAAACGCTAAAAGAAACGCCATGCACAAATTTACAACAAAGCCAGTTCCAACATCTCATCCCACAGAAGCCAAGCATCTGGCGCTGCGTTACATTCTTGACGCGTGGGAGGAAGCGGTGTTCGAAGGACTTGATCCTGACTGCATCGCCACGGCCGCGATCTTTGCTGCCCTTTCCGACATGGTGGCAACCTATGGCGAGGAACCCGTCGCTGTCATGTGCGAGAGATTGCCGGATCGCATCCGCACCGGCGAATTTTCCGTGGCCCAAACGAAGCAGTAATCAGCCAGCTGCCTGCATCAGCAGAACAAGGCCGAAGCTTGCCACCAGAATTCCGGACCAGCGATTGATGCGGTCCAACGTGGTGACACTGAAGCTGGATTTCAATTTGGCTATAAGAGAGCTTATCAGCAGCCACCACAATGCCCCGCCCAGTACCACGCCCAGAACCACTGTTGTGGAGCGATAGGGTGCTGAGTTCAATTGCAGCATTCCGGACATGGCGCTGAAAATGGCGAGAAATCCCAGAGCGGTTCCGGGATTTGTTACCGTCAGAAAAAATGTCAACGCGAATTTCGCAGGTACTGGTTTGGATGAGAGCTCAGAGGCGGCGTGATGCTTGCGCGCGGTTTTGATACCCAGCACAACCAGCAGCACACCGCCTATCAACTGAATGGGACGTGTATAGTCCACAATAAATCGTTCGATTTCACGCAAACCAAAGGCCGCAATGCTGGCCATCAAGGCATCCGCCAACACCGCGCCAAGTCCGCTGAGGAGAGCTGCGCGAATACTATGATTGAGGGCGGCGCGAATGACGATGAGGTTTACCGGGCCGAGGGGTGCTGCCATTGCAAGGCCGATCACCACACCTATGAAAAGAAGGCTCACATCCATAGTTTAGCGGATATCGACAACTACCCGGCCACGCACGTGGCCCTGCACGATCTCAGCTGCCACGCGCGGAACGTCTTCCAGTTTCACATGGGTTGTAAGGCTCGCAAGCTGGGCGAGGTCGAGATCCTGTGCCAGGCGCGTCCATGCCAGTTTTCGGCGTGGCAGGGGTGCGGTGACCGAGTTTATGCCGATGAGCCTCACGCCACGCAAAATAAATGGTGCAACCGACGTGGGAAGATCCATGCCTTGGGCAAGTCCACAGGCCGCCACGGCTCCCTCATTGTTCATTTGCGAGAGCACATTGGCGAGAGTGACGGAACCCACTGAGTCAATGGCGCCTGCCCAGCGTGATTTGGCCAAGGGTTTGGGAGGGACATTGAATTCGTTTCTGTCGATGACGGTTGTTGCTCCCAGCTTCTTGAGAAAATCCTGCTCCTGCATGCGGCCTGTCGAGGCGGTCACGCTATAGCCGAGCTTGGCCAGCAGGGCGATCGAAACCGTGCCTACGCCGCCTGCGGCACCCGTTACCAGAACCTCACCATTGCCGGGTTTTATCCCCTGCTCTTCCAAGGCCAGCACACACAGCATGGCGGTGAAGCCTGCAACCCCCACGGCCATGGTATCAGCGCACGACCAGCCCGGGGGCACGGCCACAAGCCAGTCGCCATTCACGCGCGCCAATTCCGCGAACCCGCCGTGGTGCTGTTCGCCCACGCCCCAGCCATTGAGAACCACTTGGTCTCCCGGCTTCCAGCTCTTGTGCGAAGAACGTGTCACGGTACCTGCGAAGTCTATTCCGGGAATGAGAGGAAATTTGCGGATGATGGGAGACTTGCCGGTCACCGCAAGACCATCCTTGTAATTCACCGAGGAGTGACTGACGGCTATGGTCACATCGCCTTCCATGAGATCATTTTCAGTGAGATCAACGAAGTTCAATTGCTGGCCGGTTTCGGTTTTGGAGATCTGGATGGCGCGAAAAGTCATTTGTCAACTTCCCATAAATGTAACGGGTTGGCCATGGGCAAGCCCAAGGATTTCATCATTCCACATCACCTTGCGGCCGCGCAGGAAAGTGCCCTGCACCCAGCCCGTGACTTCTAATCCGTCATAAGGGGTCCAGCCACATCGGCTTTCGATCCAGTCGTTGGTGATGGTGCGCTTTTTCTTGAGGTCGACAATGGTGAGATCTGCGTCATAACCCTCGGCAATGCGGCCTTTGCGGGTGATGCCAAAGATGCGGCCCGGCCCGTGCGAGGTGAGGTCGACGAAACGCTCAATGCTGAGGCGTCCCTTGTTCACATGATCGAGCATCACGGGTACAAGGGTTTGCACACCCGGCATTCCCGAAGGCGATTTCGGATATTGCTGGTTTTTTTCATCGATTGTATGGGGCGCGTGGTCGGAACCCAGGACGTCAACCACACCGGAGCAAAGCGCCTGCCATATGGCATGCTGGTGCGCCTTGTCGCGCACGGGCGGGTTCATCTGCAGCCGTGTGCCCAATCTTGCGTAGTCATCGGATGACAGCGTGAGGTGGTGCGGCGTCACTTCGACAGTTGCCACGTCCTTGCTGTCGGCCAGAAGCGGCATTTCATCGGCGGTGGATACATGGAGAACATGGATGCGCTTTCCCGCCTCGCGGGCAATACGGATGAGGCGTTCGGTGCAGAGGCGCGCGGCCTCCGCATCGCGCCATATGGGGTGGCTGGCAGGATCGCCTGTGACCTGGCGGTCGAGACGCTGGCGCAGGCGGTATTCATCTTCGCTGTGGAACGCCGCGCGGCGGCGGGTTTGCGCCAGAATGCGGGCCACCCCCTCGTCATCCTCCACCAGCAGTTCTCCCGTGGACGAGCCCATGAAGACCTTTATTCCTGCGCAGCCCGGAATCCTTTCAAAACTTGCGAGTTCCCCCACATTCTCGCGCGTACCGCCCATATAAAATGCAAAATCACAATACATGCGGTTGGTGGCCCGAGACACCTTGTCGGCAAGCGCTGCGTCTGTGACAGTGAGCGGCTTGGTGTTGGGCATTTCGAACACACACGTAACGCCGCCCATGACGGCCGCACGACTGCCCGTTTCCAAATCTTCCTTGTGCTCAGCGCCGGGTTCGCGAAAATGCACCTGGCTGTCTATAACGCCGGGCAAGATATGCAGGCCGGTACAATCCAGCGTTTCCGCCGCTGCAAAATTTGAAAGGTCGCCCACACCTGCTATGCGTGCGCCACGGATGGCTATGTCGCGCTGACCCGTGCCATCGTGGTTGACCAGCGTTCCGCCTTTCAAAATGAGGTCCACAAATTGTTTCATCGAGCTTCCTTGATTGTGCAGCAAAGCGACCGTAAATGGTGGCCATGGTGAATTCCAGTTTTTTCATGCAAGTCAGGCGCGAACGAGCCGTTTTGGGCCTGATGGGGGCCGAGACCGAGCATTTCCTGCAAAATCTGGTGACCGCAGATGTCCAGGGGATGGCGGATCATGAGGCTCGTTATGGCGCGCTTCTCACGCCACAGGGCAAAATCCTGTTTGATTTTTTCATGGTCAGGTTTGCCGACGGGTTTTTGCTGGATTGCGCGGCTTCCCAGATTGCAGAGCTTGAAAAACGCCTGAAATTCTATCGTCTCCGGGCAAAGATTGACATTGCGGCACGTCCTGACCTGGAGGTGGGCGTTTCGCCTGAAAAGCCTGAAGGTGTGATGCTTTCCTTCAAAGACCCGCGTTCGCCTGCCATCGGCTGGCGGATTATCGCAGAATCGGGAATGCTTCCGGAAGGTACAGGTTATGAGGCCGCCCGCATTGCCTTGGGTCTTGCCGACAGCGAAGCTGATATTGGCTCCGGCGAGCTTTTTCCTCATGAAGCCAATCTGGACCGCCTGGCCGGTTTAAGTTTTACCAAGGGATGTTACATCGGGCAGGAGGTGGTCGCCCGTATGCAGCACCGCGGCACGGCGCGCAGCAGGATTCTCACTATTGCATTCGATGGAGCACCTCCGACCAAGGCGTCCCATATCAAGAGCGGTGACAAGGTGGTGGGAAACGTGCTGTCATCTTCCGGTAACAGAGCCTTGGCGTTGCTGCGGCTTGACGCGGCGGAGGCACCGCTGCTGACAGAAGGTGTCGTGACCCGCGTGCAGAAAACTTGAATGCCACCGCTGCTTCATGATGACGGGATTTCTCGCTGCACATGGTGCGGCGTTGATCCCTTATATGTGCATTATCACGATACGGACTGGGGCGTGCCGGAATATGACGCGCGCGCCTTGTTCGAAAAGCTGCAGCTCGACGGATTTCAGGCGGGCCTCTCGTGGATCACGATTCTGCGCAAACGCGACGCTTTCAGGAAAGCCTTTGATGGCTTTGATGCGGAAAAAATGGCGCGTTACACACCCGGCAAAATCTCAGCGCTCATGGCAGACGCGGGCATTGTACGCAACCGACTCAAGATTGAGGCCAGCGTCGGAAATGCCAAAGCCTATCTCGCCATTCCGGATTTTTCAGCTTATTTGTGGAACTTCCTTGATGGAAAGCCTGTGCAAAATAGTGTGGGAGAGATGAGTGAAGTGCCGGTTTCAACGCCACTTGCGGAAAAAATATCGAAGGACTTGAAGAAGCGCGGCTTTCGCTTTGTGGGTCCCACCATCGTCTATGCCTTCATGCAGGCTTGCGGGCTGGTGAATGACCATATTGTGGATTGCCACCGGCATGAAGCCGTCAAGAGATTGGCGCGCTGAGATGGCAGTGGAATTACGTGCCTGGCAACGCATGCTTTCGGGCCGCAGGCTTGATCTCCTGGATCCTTCGCCGCTCGACATAGAGATTGAAGATATCGCACATGGTCTTGCACGCGTTGCGCGATGGAACGGGCAAACCAGGGGCGACCATGCTTTTTCGGTTGCCCAGCATTGCGTGCTGGTGGAAAATATCGTCTCTCACCTGAACCCTGATCTGCCAAAACAGGACCGGCTCAAAGCCTTGCTGCATGATGCTCCAGAATATGTGGTGGGAGACATGATATCGCCTTTCAAAGCGGCGTTGGGACTGGACTACAAGGCCTTTGAACATCGCCTTCTGGAAACCATCCATGTCCGCTTCGGTTTGATTCCCAAGACGCCTGTGGCACTTGAAACAGCGATGAAGACGGCAGACAAAATGTCGGCCTATTTGGAAGCTACACAACTTGCTGGATTTTCCGTTCCTGAAGCTGAAAAGTTCTTTGGCAGGCCACAGGGGCTCGATGGCGCGGGATCGCGAAAGTTTTTTCACCTTACACCACTTCCTCCCAATGATGCGGCTCAGGTGTTTCTTAAATCTTTCAAGTCATTGGTATCGTCATGATCATCGTTTGTGGATTGAATGCCGTACAGACCCAGATTGACAGGCATGGCGCGAGAAGCGTGGTCAGCCTTTTAAGCCCGGACACCACGCACAGGGAATTTGAAGGCATTGCAGCCGAGCGTCATTTACGGCTTTCATTTCACGATATTGTTGACGAGGTTGCCGATCTGGCGGCGCCCAAGGAATCCGATGCGGAAAAACTCATCGCCTTTATCGCGGCATGGGACCGCGCCCATCCCCTGCTCATTCATTGCTGGGCGGGCATCAGCCGCTCGACAGCTTCGGCCTATACAGCCCTTTGCATGCTGAGGCCGGAGGCTGACGAAATGGATCTGGCACTGGAACTTCGCACGGCATCGCCTTCGGCCACGCCGAACCGCTTGATCATTTCCTATACCGACAAGCTTCTCGGCAGAAATGGACGAATGGTAAGGGCTATCGAACATATTGGTCGCGGCGAAAACGCTTTTGAAGGCACGCCGTTTATCTTACGGCCCTAATTTTGCTTCCTGTGGGCATAGGCCCAATAGAGTTCACGAGCCTTGGCCGCTATTGGTCCTGGCTGGAGGCTGCGATCGCCAATACGGGTAACAGGTGTCACCTTGCTGTAGTTGCCAGTTGAAAAGACCTCGTCGGCTTCAAGCAAATCCAGCCAATCCATGCTGCATTCATGCACCTCTATGCCTGCCTCCCGTAACAGCGCGATGATTCGCTGGCGGGTGATACCATTGAGGAAACATCCATTGGGCACGGGCGTGAAGGCTTCGCCATTTTTTGCGCACCAGATATTGGATGTGGTGAGTTCCGCCACATGGCCCAATGGATCAAGCATCACGGCGTTGTCAAATCCATTGGCCTTTGCCTCGCGGATCGCGCGGGCGGAGTTGGGATAATGGCAGGCAGCCTTGGCGTCGGTGGGCGCATATTCAAAAGAGGGCCTCCGGAACGATGACAGCATGATCGAGAAATCTTTCGGCTTGGGCAGTGCCGCGTCATAAACTGAAACAGAAAATTGGGTTGATTCCGGATCCACATCGACAAAGCCGGTCGATGCCCAGAACATGGGACGCAGATAGAGTTCGGCGTTCGCTGGAAATTTTGCAATGCCCTCACGGATGAGCGCTTCGATTTCTCTGGCAGATTTTACAATCCGCAAACCAAAGCTTTCGGCAGAACGCACCACGCGCTGGCAATGAAGATCGAGATCGGGCGCTACGCCTTCAAAGGCACGGGCTCCATCAAATACGCATGAACCCAGCCAGGGCGCGTGATCCATGCTGCCCATGATTCGCGGATTGCCGTTGTGCCAGGCATCTTCGAAAAACGTCCACGAGGTTCCTTCAGTTTCATTCCATGGCATGATATCAACTCCTGCAACCAGCTTACGCCTAACCCTGGCAAAAAATAAAGACGCCAACCGGCGCCTTTTTGCATGGATGATTTCGAATTTTACGTATCGGAATAGAAAATGTGATGGCCGATCTTGATCAAGCGCTTCATGCTCTTGGCCCAGCGGGGGCGCACATAATCTGCATGATAGTTGGTGGCTGTGCTCATGACCGCGGTTGCGCCGGCTCCGGCAATGGCGCGCTGTGCGATGGTCTTGGCATTTACCCAAGCACCGGGTTGCTTCACGTCATCAGGCAAGCCATCACAGGCAAAAGAGAATTGGCATGAATTGCGGTTGCCCGAACCCTGGTAAACCACGCCACAGATGGACTTGGGATAAGCCGGGTCCTTGGTGCGATTGAGAATGACCTTGGCTACCGCCAACTGGCCAAGCGTCGATTCGGAACGCGCCTCAAAATAAATCGCACGTGCCAAGCAGTTTTCCTCAGCCAGACGCACGCGGCGCTGGGCTACGACAACCTGCTTCTCGCTGCGCTTCAACTTGAATGAATCTTCAATCTTCGCAGGCTTGGGCGCTACAGCCAGACGCTTGAGCGGCGACTGGACGTCGCGCATCTTTTCATTCTTGCCGGTAAGATCAACAGAGGCAGGCGTGATGACCAGAGTCTGCTTCTTGGCAGGCAGCATTGCTTCAATAGGATCAGGATTTATGAAATCGCCCTTGCCCTGTGACAAAACAACCTGCTTGTGCAGCAGGTTGACATTTACGAGATCAAAATTTTCGCCTTCTGGAAGCAGTGAGCCTTTGGAAATAATATTTGTCACCGGAGCAATGATGGAAACTGCCAGCTCATCTGGTGATGCATTATGCGCTACTGCAGTTTGTCCCATGTAGTTGCCCGCAAAGCCAAAGGCTGTGACGAGCATGACGCCACCGAATATGAATGGCGCATATTGCTGAATGAGTCCTGCCCGTTTACGCACTGGAGCACGCTTACGGAAATCATCATCCATTCCTCGATGGTTGTGGTGTTTCTTCTGCAAATCCCTCAGTCCTGCTGTCGGCTCGGTGATTAAAATAGTTCACGGTCGGTAGCATATTACAATCGCGTTTAGCATAGGTTAACCATACCGGCAACCAAAACCCGCCCGAAAGCTAACGCTTTTTTGCCCGAATTAATAAAGGGTTAACGAAAGCTTCGAATTATGATTTTGTTAATGATTTCTTAACGTTGCTTGGGCTGCAGCGAGCCTAGCGACTGCGATTCGGAATGGCGAACAAGACACATAGTCCAAATTAATGGTTTCACAGAAAGCGATTGAGGCGGAATCACCCGCATGTTCGCCACAAATCCCCAATTTCAAATCAGGACGTGATTTGCGCCCCCGGGCAACTGCGATCTTGAGCAGTTCGCCAACTCCATCCACATCAATGGAGATGAAAGGATCACTGCTCAATAGACCCTTTGCCATATACTCACCAATGAAACGCGCACTGTCGTCGCGGCTGATGCCAAGCGTGGTTTGGGTGAGGTCGTTGGTGCCGAATGAAAAGAACTCCGCTGATTCGGCAATTTCACCAGCGCGTAGCGCCGCGCGCGGAAGTTCAATCATGGTGCCCACGAGATAAGGAAGATCAAAGCCGGTTTCGCGCTGCATGTTTTCTGCCACAGCCACCACGCGGGCGCGGACGTAATCGAATTCAGCTCTGCCGACCACCAAGGGAATCATGATTTCCGGAATGGGGGCCTTGCCATATTTTCTCGCAACAAAAAGTGTTGCCTCAAAAATTGCGCGGGCCTGCATCTCGGCAATTTCCGGATAGGACACAGCAAGTCTCACACCACGATGGCCCAGCATCGGGTTGAACTCCTGTAACTCACTCACACGTGTGCGCAGATAATCCGGCTCCAACGCAATCTCGCGGGCCAGTTCAATGATCTCATGTTCAGACTTCGGCAGAAATTCATGCAAGGGCGGATCAAGCAGGCGGATCGTAACCGGAAGACCTGCCATGATTTCAAAAAGCTCAATGAAGTCCTGGCGCTGCATGGGAAGGATTTCATCAAGGGCCGCACGACGCGCCTCCGCCGTTTCTGCCAGAATCATCTTGCGCATGGGCGTGATGCGGTTGGCGCTGAAAAACATGTGTTCCGTGCGGCACAGGCCAATGCCTTCGGCGCCGAAATAGCGGGCGGCGCGCGCATCATGGGGCGTTTCGGCATTGGCGCGCACACGCATGCGCCTGATCTGGTCGGCCCATTCGAGAATGGTGGCGAAATCACCTGAGAGCACCGGCTTTACGGTTGCAAGGCTGCCCTTCAAGATGCGGCCCGATGCGCCATCCAAAGTAATCATGTCGCCTTTCTTCACGACAACACCCAAGGCCTGCATGCTGGCCTGAGCATAGTCGACGCGCAAGCCGCTGGCTCCTACGACACAGGGCTTTCCCATGCCGCGCGCGATCACGGCAGCATGTGACAGCAAACCACCACGTGCTGTTATCACCCCATCAGCTGCGTGCATGCCCTGGATGTCTTCCGGGCTGGTTTCGATACGCACCAGAATGCATGGCGTATTGCGGGCCCGCAGCTTCTGGGCTTCGGCTGCGTCAAAGACCACTTGGCCCGATACGGCACCGGGAGAAGCCGCCAGGCCCGTCACAAAAATTTCAATGGGCTGGTTGGGGTCAAGCGTGGGATGGAGGAACTGGTCCAGCATCAGGGGATCCACTTTCAGGATCGCCTCTTCGCGCGTAAGCAATCCCTCATTCACCATGTCGACCAGGAGCTTGAGTTCGATCTTGGCGCTTGGTTTTACAGGGCGCGTTTGCAACATCCAGAATTTTTCGCCAGCGGTTGCCAGCGTTACTTCCTGCACCGCCTTGAAATGGCGTTCGACCTTGCTGAGGGCTGCCTGCATTTCAGCGGAATGCTTGAAGTAGGCCCCGGTGGCGAGGTCGCGCGTGGTGGTTATCGTGCTGGGGCCAACCCCTGGTACCATTCCATGAATAATCAGGCGGGCGTCTGGCTCGCGTCGGGCAGCAGCCTCAACGATACCTTGGAGAAGATCCACCACATCATGTGGCAAGGGGGAATGCGATTTCGCCGCGATCACAGCCTTGCAAGCGGATATGGAATTTTCATTCATGTCTTCGAAATCGCTGTGCTGCAGGCCCAGAACATTTACCGCATAACTCTGCAGAAATGTGCAATAGGATGCCGCATTGCTCTCGGCTACACCGACATTCAGAATGGTTTCCATGGCGCCCAAAACCGTGCCGTTGAAACTTGCCCGCACTGCCAGGGGAAGCACGGGTCCCAGTTTTTTCAAGGCGGTGGCGAGTTGCTCCCGCGTCACCTCAGAGGGCTCGCTGATCACAAAGCCTGTGGGCACGGGAAGGCCAAGGGAAGCCATTTCACACAGGCCTGCGGCCTTGGTGCCGAGCACCAATGCTCCGCCTTTTGGCATTTCGGCCTTGCCCTTGCCGAAGTGGTAAATGATTTTCCTGCCCATATTGCAGTGCAACAAACACGCTGCACGCAAATTGGTCAAGTGTTCAAATGGCGGGTGATGCCGTCAGGTTTGCCGTGGGTTTGCGAAAAAGCAGCCAGAAGGCAATGCTCATGTTCACGAGATTCCAGGCAATGCCATGCAGGAAGGCTGCCTGATAAGAGCCGGTATAATCAAAAATCACGCCAGACAGCCAACCGCCAAGCGCCATGCCAAGAACCGTGGCGGTGAGCACGAGGCTTATACGGGTTCCGGCTTCACGGGCCGGAAAATAATCCCGGACGATCAGAGCATAGCTTGGCACGATGCCGCCCTGGGCCAGTCCAAAGAAGGCGGACACGACATAGAGCGAGGCCAGGCCATCAAAGGGAATATAGAACAGCAAGGCCAGGCATTGCAGGACGGAACCAATGATGAGCGTTCCCACACCCCCGATCCGGTCTGCCAGAAATCCCGAGGCGAGCCTGCTTACCACGCCCATTCCAAGCATGAGGGAAAGCATCTCTGCACCACGGGCGGGCCCGTAACCCAAGTCGCCACAATAGGCGATGATGTGAACCTGCGGCATGGACATGGCCACGCAACAGGCAAGTCCTGCAAGAACGAGCAAGCCCTGAAGCGCGGGCGATCCCGTCACAGGATTTGTCACGCTCTTCGGGCTGGGGCGTTCTTCCAGCGAGGCGCGCGGCCGCAGCAACAGGGAAAGCGGCAGCATCAGGCTCACGGTAAGAATGCCCAGGGCCATATAGGCCGTGCGCCAGCCATAATGCTGGATGCCCCAGGTGAGAATGGGCGGCCAGATGGTTCCGGCGAGATAGTTTCCGGATGCAGCCACTGCCACTGCAATGCCGCGGCGTTTCTGAAACCATAGTGATACATCGGCCACGAGCGGTCCAAAGGTTGTGGCGCAGCCGAAAAGACCGATGAGGCCTGCCTGGGCTGCCACAAATGTCCAATAGGTGGGCGCAAAAGCTGCCGCGATGAAACCAATGCCCAGCATGATCGAGCCCAGGAACATCGGCACCATGATGCCGAAGCGGTCCGCCATCCGCCCCATGATGACGCCGCCCAGGGCAAAACCCACCATCGTCATGGTATAGGGAAAGGACGCGCCCGCGCGGTCAACGCCAAATTCCGTCTGGATGAAAGGCAACACGACGATGCCTGCCCACAGGCCGATGCCGCCTATGGTGGCAAGCGCCAGGGAAATGCCGAGCCGGAACCAGGAATAGCGGCTATCGGGTGCATGGATCGCAGTCATGATGCCTTATGTCACGGGCAGAGGGAGTTAATCAAGGAGGCAACGCGCATGGCTGTGGTTAAGGAAAGAGCTCCCTTGCCTACCCTTCAATCCTGGAAAAATCAGCCACCGCCAATGTCGCCGCACGAATTCTGTTCAAGAGCTTCAGGCGGTTCTTGCGATAGTCCTTGTTGGTGTCGTTGACGGTGACGTGTTCGAAAAACGAATCCACGGGGACGCGGAGTTTTGCGATGGCCCGCATGGCGCTCTCGAAATCTTCGCCCGCCACAGCTTTGCGGGCCAGGGCTTCGGCCTGGTTCACGGCGGAGAACAGAGCCTTCTCTTCACCCTTGATCAGCATCATGTCATTGGGCGCGCCATCAAACTTGCGGCCATCCTTCTTCTCTTCGATCTTGAGAATGTTGGAGGCGCGCTTCACACCTGCCAGCAGATTCTTGCCATCTTCGGTTTCGAGAAATTTGGACAGCGCCTCGACACGGCGCACGATCATCAGGAGATCATCCTGCCCGCCCAATGAGAATACCGCATCAATCAGGTCATGACGTGCGCCTTGGTCCTTGAGATAGACTTTGAGACGGTCGGCGAAGAAGGCAATAATTTCAATTATAACTGCTTCCCGGTTTGTTTGTCCCTCAATTGCAGAAACACCAATAAATTGCTCACCATCCGGTGGTGGATTCAGATAATTGACAGTAGCAAATTTAGCTACACTTTCATTCAATACGGCGTTCAGTTTTATTTTTAACTGTTTGTCCAAAATTATGCGGATGATACCAATTGCCTGACGTCGAAGTTGATAGGGATCGCTAGATCCGGAGGGCTTTTGATTGATCGTGAAAAATCCACTTAATGAAAATAACTTTTCTGCCAAGGAAACAGCTTGTCCAATCTTGGATACGGGAATCGTATCACTCGGGCCCTGTGGCTTGTAGTGATCACGCATTGCTTCAGCAACGTCTTTGTCGATGCCTTGATCGAGCGCGTAATAGTGGCCCATGAGGCCTTGCAGTTCGGGGAATTCGCCTACCATTCCAGTGACGAGATCGGCCTTCGCGAGCCTTGCCGCAAGCTTGGATTTTTCGACGTCGGCGCCGATGGTTTTGGCGATTTCACCGGCCAGTGCTTCGATGCGCTTGACGCGCTCGCCCTGGCTGCCGAGCTTGGCGTGGAAGGTGATGGTGTCAAGTTTCGGCAGCAG
>JANMAE010000061.1:0-71011 GCA_031359445.1 Hyphomicrobiales bacterium
CGATATGGCAATGCAATCGCTCATAACCATCGATCCAGCACGGCGCTCCGGCAAGCCATGCATTCGGGATACGCGTATCGCGGTTTACGATGTGTTGGAATATCTGGCGTCCGGCATGACGGAAGCCGAAATCATTACGGAATTCCCAGAACTCACCCGAGAAGATATTCGCGCCTGCCTGACATTTGCGGCAGACCGCGAACGACGTCTTATCGGTGTGGCTTGATTTGAAGGCAACCGCGAAGACGGCTATGGGAAGGGTTTTATGTTATGCCGCCCGCGTTGGCAGTTTCCGCACTTCTTTTCCGGCCTCTGCTTCGGCTACACGCAAATCATACTGGCTTTGCAGGTTTAGCCAGAACTGCGGCTTCATGCCAAACCAATGGCCAAGACGCAAAGCCGTGTCACCCGTAATGGCGCGCTTGCCCTGCATGATTTGGCTAATCCGGTTCGGTGGAACCTTGATCTGCCGCGCGAGTGCGCTGGCAGTCAAGCTCAGTTCTGCAAGTTCATCACTCAGAATTTCACCGGGGTGGACGGGATGGCGGGTCATGTCTTAATCCTCAATCGTAATCTGTAATTTCAACGTCAGGCTTGACTCTTAAAACTATAGAACATAATAAGAACATAAAACAAGGCGTTGGCGATTAAATAATTAGCTGCAAGATGGCGTCATGAAGAATCATCCGTTTGTTCCTGATGACATCGCGCAGCGATATGATGTGAGCGAGTGGCGTAATGGCTTGGCGATTTTGTCCACGGTTCGTGCAGCGGAATGGGCGGAAATGCTTGAAGTACTGCGCGGATTTTCGCTGCTCAGAAGCGATATTGTCAACCCTGGTGGTGCCAAGTCTGACATTGCCAAGAAGATCGATGGACACTTTACGAGGCTGGGATGGCTGGAAAAGCAGTTCGACACGCGAATAATCGTGGATAAGGATGAATACCATACGCCAACCCACAAGGTTGATTGCTACAAGAACCGGGTGGCGCTGGAAGTGGAGTGGAATAACAAGGATCCGTTTTTTGACCGGGACCTGAATAATTTCAGGCTGCTGTTCGACCTTCGCGCCATTGATGTGGGGGTTATCATTACGCGTTCATCGGCGTTCCAGAGTATTTTCAATGGGCTTGGCCGGGGTGCGAGTTACGGCAACTCAACGACCCACATGAGCAAGCTCGTTCCACGGCTTGCAGGCGGTGGTGGCGGAGGCTGCCCCATTGTGACATTCGGAATTAGACCAGAGGCATATATCAACGATGGACCAGATCAATAACACGCTCATCGACCTCGCCTCTTCCATGCGCGGTCGAAAATTCCACACGGTGCTGGCGGATCCGCCATGGCGCTTTATCAACCGAACGGGGAAAGTGGCCCCCGAGCACCGCCGTCTGGCGCGCTACAGCACGATGAAGACCGATGACATTTGTTCGCTACCCGTCGCCGACATGGTGAAGGATCCCGCACATCTTTACCTCTGGGTGCCAAATGCGCTGTTGCCGGAAGGACTGGCCGTGATGAAGGCATGGGGCTTTGACTACAAGAGCAATATCGTGTGGCACAAGATCCGCAAAGACGGCGGCTCCGATGGGCGCGGTGTCGGCTTTTATTTTCGCAATGTGACCGAGGTTCTGTTGTTTGGCGTGCGCGGAAAGAATGCCCGCACATTGGCTCCCGGTCGGAGACAGGTCAACATGATGCAAACCCGCAAGCGCGAACATTCCCGCAAGCCCGACGAGCAATATGACTTGATCGAGTCCTGTTCCAAAGGCCCCTACCTCGAACTCTTCGCCCGTGGCACAAGGCCGGGCTGGACCTATTGGGGCAATCAAGCGAATGAGGACTACAAGCCGACGTGGGAGACGTATTCTTACAATAGCGCGGCGGGTCGGGTGGCGACGGAGTAGATATTAATGTTTCGACCCAATACGCTGTTGGTTGTCGGCGCAGGTGCAAGCTACGACGCGGGCTTACCACTTGGTGAAGACTTAATAAAGTCGATTGCTTCCTCTTTGCGGTTCAGCCAGATCGAAAATGTCTATCACGTTGGCAAGGGCAATGGAGAAATCTATCAAACCATATCCAATTATGGTGGCGCTGTTAAAGCCACGGCACTAGCAAAATTGTGTACCGAAGTATCAAGATCGCTAGTTGATGCTGATTCAATTGACTCGTATCTAAATGATTTTGCAAAAGATGAAGATAGAAGATTTTGTGGAAAAATTGCAATTGCGCATACGATCGCAAATGCTGAATCGAACAGTCTTCTTAAAATCGACAAAAGGCACATATCGAACTCGCTCGATTGGGAAGCACTATCGGGCAAATGGTATCCAAAATTCTTTCGCATTTTGAAAGCTGGCATCGGCAGAGATAAAATTGAACAGATCTTCGACAACGTACGCATTATTTGTTTCAACTATGATCGGTGCATTGAGCAATATCTTTATTACGCGCTAAGGAATTACTATCAAATATCACCGCAGGAATCTGTGGATTTACTAAAAAAATTGAAAATAATTCATACTTACGGAATAATTGGAGGATTCTCAATTGATCCTAATACTGGTTTTTCGAATTATGGGTGCCATTTACAGGGAATTGAATTAATTGAACGCGCCAAAACAGTGAAGACTGTTTACGAAAACGTCGAAGATATTCATAAGTTGGAAGATATTAAATCTGAAATTTTTAGAGCAGAACAAGCGATATTCTTGGGATTCGGCTTCCTTGATCTGAATGTCGAAATGCTTAAATCAAGGAGTCAAAACCGCAATTTGAAAGCCGTATACGCCACAGGCTACAAGATCCCTGGTCCAGTCGAAGGTGTGATTAGAAATCAAATTAGTTCAATTTTTTCTGGCGACAAGTCTGAAGGATTATCTGATTTCGGCAACATTATTCTACGGCGTGATTGCACGAGCCGTATGTTGCTCGATGAATACAGTTTGCTGATGACCAACTGAACTCTGCGAATCTAAATATCCAACCCTTCCTCACTCACAAACTCCGCGCGCTCGCTGATGAAGTTGAACCGTTCTTCCGGCTTATTCCCCATCAGCTGTTCCACCACCTTCGCTGTCGAGGTGCGTTCGGCGTCTGATAGGGTTACCCGCAGGAGCAGGCGTTTGGCGGGGTCCATGGTGGTTTCTTTTAATTGGCTGGCCATCATTTCGCCGAGGCCTTTGAAGCGGCCTACTTCCACCTTGCCCCTGCCCCCGAACACGGTTTTCAATAATTCGTCCTTGTGCTGATCATTTCGCGCGTAGGTGGTTTTGCCGCCTTGCGTGAGGCGGTAGAGTGGCGGCACTGCCAAGTACAAGTGGCCCTGGTCGATGAGCAGCGGCATCTGCCTGTAAAAGAAGGTGATGAGCAGGCTGGCTATATGGGCGCCGTCCACGTCGGCGTCGGTCATGATGATGACCTTGTCGTAGCGGAGGTCGTCTTCCCTGTAGCTCGCGCCGGTGCCTGCGCCCAAGGCCTGGATGAGGTCCGAGATCTGCTGGTTGGCGGCGAGTTTGTCTTTGGTGGCGCTGGCCACGTTGAGGATTTTGCCGCGCAATGGGAGGATGGCCTGGTTGACGCGGTTGCGACCCTGTTTGGCGGAACCTCCGGCGCTATCGCCTTCCACGATGAAGAGTTCAGAGCCTTGCGACTGGGTGGCGGAGCAATCCGCTAGTTTGCCAGGGAGCCTGAGTTTGCGCACAGCAGACTTTCGGCCCACTTCCTTTTCGGCGCGGCGTTTCATGCGCTCATCGGCGCGCTCGATGATCCAATCCAACAGGCGGTCGGCCTGGGCGGGGTGGCCGGTGAGCCAATGGTCGAAATGATCGCGGACTGCGGTCTCAACGATGCGGGCGGCTTCGACGGTTGCCAACCGGTCCTTGGTCTGGCCCTGGAATTCGGGTTCGCGGATGAAGACGGAGAGCAGCGAGCCGGAGGATGTCATCACGTCATCGGCTGTGACGATGCCCGCGCGCTTGTTGCCCGCAAGTTCGGCGTAGTTTTTCAGCGAGCGCGTGAGGGCCGTGCGGAAGCCCTGCTCATGCGTGCCGCCGTCGCCTGTAGGGATGGTGTTGCAATAGGAGGATGAGAAGCCGTCATCGCCGCCGAACCAGGCCACAGCCCATTCGACGCTGCCGTGTCCGCCAGACTTCGTCACCTTGCCTGCGAAGATTTCATCCACCACGCGGGTTTTTCCGTTGAGCTTTTCCTCGAGGAAGTCCTTGAGGCCCCCGGGGAAATGCAGCACGGCTTTTTCCGGGGTTTCCTTGTCCTTGATGTGGGAAGGATCGCAGCTCCAGCGGATTTCGACGCCGCCAAAGAGATAGGATTTTGAGCGAGCCATGCGGTAAAGCCTGGCGGCTGAAAATTCTACGTGGCCCTTGCCGAAGATCTGCCAATCGGGCTTGAAGCGCACCGTGGTGCCCCGCCTGCCCGAGACCTTGCCGAGCGCCTCGATCTTGCCGGTGGGGAGCCCTCGCGCATATTCCTGCTTGTAGAGCTGCTGGCCGCGCGCCACTTCGACGATGCAATGCTCGGAGAGCGCGTTCACCACGGACATGCCCACGCCATGCAGGCCGCCTGAGGTTTCATAGACCTTGCTGTCAAACTTGCCACCCGCATGCAGCGTTGTCATGATGACTTCGAGGGCGGACTTGTTCTTGAATTTGGGATGGGGGTCCACCGGAATGCCGCGGCCATTGTCGGTGACCGAGAGATAGCCATCAGCCGCGTAGTTCACGTCAATCCACGAGGCATGGCCTGCCACGGCTTCATCCATGGCATTGTCGATCACCTCGGCGAAGAGATGGTGGAGCGCTTTCTCGTCGGTGCCGCCGATATACATGCCGGGCCTGCGGCGCACGGGCTCGAGGCCTTCGAGGACCTCGATGTCGGCAGCGGTGTAATTTTCCTCGCCTTTGGTTTTGGTGCCGGGTTTTGGGGTTAGCGGCAGATTGCCGAAGAGGTCGTCAGTAGGTTTGGCCTTGGCCATTGATATTTGTTCCCGAATCGTTTCAGCCAATATGGCGGACTGCGCCCGAAAGCTCAAACGCGCAATAGCGGTATGCCCGCCCGCGGCTTACACGCGATAGGTGCTTGACAAGTGGTCGCATGCCATGTTTCCTGTGGATTAACAAAGTTGCCCCTTAGCAATTGAGTCTAAACTGGGGCGGAAGTGCTGGCTGTGGGGCAACAGGCGCTATCCGTTGGAGGGAAACATCATGACGGACCTCGATCAGCGGATTGAGGCCATGTACCAGAGCGACAAGCGCGGTGCATGGCTGTTGGTTGCGCTTCTGTGGATAGTCATACTCTTTGTGCTGATCATGAGCTGGCCCTATATTCCAGATAACGGCGTGAGGATCATAGTCCTCGTAGCGGCCGCAGCGGTGTTGATTTTCAACACTGCATCGATCGCCGCAATGATCAGTCATTACGAAGAAGACAAAGCCTTCATCTATGGACTCGACATCAAGCATCTTGATGAAGCCAAGAAAATGAAGGGTTAAGGGGAAAAAATGGCTAAATACACACCACCTGAACAACCAAAAGTGATGCAGTGGTTTGATATCGCTTTTGTTGTTGTAGCAATTTTTGCAGCTCTCTGGTTGCCACTCAAATCCGGTTGGGCAGGCGTGGCAAGAAAAATCGAAGTCATTGAAAACCCGACTTGGGAATCCCTGCAGCAAACACCTGCGCAGGTGGCGCAATGGGTCAAGCTTGGATATGCCGACGCAGCTGCTGCCCACGACATTATCCAGAACAAGTTTGACTACACCATCGACTGGACACAGCTCGTCATCATGACCGTTGTCATCGCCGGTTACTTCATCTTTCTCTTCAAGGCCTCTGACAAGGAGTACCGTGAAGTGATCGACGAAAAATTCAACGGCAAGTAGGGAGAGCGATCATGTGGATTATTGTCGCTAACATTGGCTGGGTGCTTTCCGCAGCACTTGCACTTTGGATTGTCTACGACTGGTACAAGACGGATACGAGCTATTCAGAAGAGTCACTGACTTCATCACGCGAAGGCGAGATCGAGGCGGTTCAAGAAAAACACAAGGTCTAAGGGGAAACCATGGCACAAGCTACAACTGCAGGCACTGCCCCTCAAAGAGTGTCGCTCCTTCGCGTGCTTGGCCCTGCCCATGTTTGGGCGCTGGGCGTCGGCATCGTGTTGGTGGGCGAATTCACCGGCTGGAATTTCGCAGCCGACAAGGGTGGAACTCTTGCCGCTCTCATAATCTGCTGGGTGATTGGCCTGCTTTACACGGCAGTCGCCATGATCGATTCGGAAGTGACCTCCACGGTTGCGGCCGCTGGCGGCCAATATGCGCAAGCCAAGCACATTGTTGGGCCTCTCATGGCGTTCAACGTAGCTTTATATCTCGTCTTTGCCTACACCATGCTGGAAGTTTCAAACGCAATCCTTGTGGCGGATACTGTTAAATCCTATGCGGGTGAAGGGTTCAGCGACTGGCACTACCGGGGCGTCATCGCGACAGTTATAGTTGTGCTGGCAGCACTCAATTACCGCGGCGTGCTGATGACACTCAACGTTAATTTCGTCATCACCGCTTTTGCCTATCTCTCAATCATAGTACTGTTCTTTTCTGTGCAACCATGGAGCCAGGGAACTGTGCTGCAACTGGGCGAAATGGTCACTCCCGACAACGCCCTGCCCTATGGCTGGATTGGCGTGGTTGCGGCCTTCCACTGGGGCATCTGGTATTATCTCGGCATTGAGGGTACCACGCAGGCCGCAGAGGAAGTGCGCTCTCCATCCCGCGCGCTGCCCTATGGCACAATGGCGGGCATGATCACGCTGCTGATTGGCGCGTCTCTCACGTGGTATGTTTGCGCGTCATTGATACCCTGGCAGTATCTGGGCTTTACCTACTTCCCGCTGCTCGACGCCGGCAAGCTCACCGGCAACAAAACGCTGGAGTATCTCATGTTCACCGCAACAATCCTTGCTGGTTTGGCCTCGGCCAACGGTTGCATCAACGATGCGGCCCGCGCCTGGTTCTCGCTTGGCCGCGACCGCTATCTGCCGACTTGGTTTTCTGCGGTTCATCCGAAGTACAGGACGCCTTATCGCTCCATCCTGTTTCTGGTGCCGATTGCGTTGGCTTTTGCCTTTATCGCAAACCTTGGCCAGGCAATTACCTTCTCGATCCTGTCGGGCGTATTGCATTACACCTTCATGAGCGTCAACATCATCATGTTCCGCAACAAGTGGCCATTGGGAACGATCCGGCGTGGCTATACCCACCCGTTCCATCCCATTCCAGCTATTGTGTTGTTCATCCTATGTGTGGTGACGTACTTCGCCATCTTCCTGGGTTATGGCGCGCAGCTCACTGCAATGGTGATTTTCTACATCGTGATGTCGCTGTGGTTCCATTTCTACCGCTACCGGTATGTGCGGCGCGGGGAGCAGTTCACCATGCCGTGGCCGAAGCCCAAGGGCTATTGAGGTCAGGCAGTTCTTTGATGGCCCGCAGGCGACGCGGGCCATTTTCTTTTAGGGGTCAGTGATGTGGCGTAGTTTGATTGGCATGGCCCTGGTGGCGGTGATCGCTTTCCGTCTGTATCAGGTTTACCGGAAGCGTGAGGCCCGCAAGCAGGAAGAAACCTCGGCGTTGTATCGTGGGGCGTATGAGGTCGTTAAAAATGCAACGCTGGAAACCCAAGGGCCAAATGAGTTTCCTCGGCTTGTGGGAACTTACGAGGGCTTTTCCATACAGATCAAACCTGTTGTAGATACGCTGGCCACGCGGCGGCTTCCGGCGCTGTGGCTGCTGGTCACGCTGCAGGACGCCCTGCCGGTCAAGGCACATTTTGACCTGATGATGCGGCCGGCGGGTCCCACCACATTCTCCAATTTTGACCATTTGCCGGACACGATTTTGGCGCCTGAAGGTTTCCCGGAGCACGCCGTCATTCGCAGCACGGACGAGCATCATGTGTTTCCAGCGGAAATTATCAGGCCGTATCTCGCAATCTTCACGCAAAAGCACGCAAAGGAGTTGCTTGTTACGGAAAATGGGCTGCGCGTGGTGTGGCTGTTGGCGGAAGCGGACCGGGCGCGCTATGGTGTTTTCAGGCAGGCTGAATTCGGCATGGCAGGAATTGAGCCTGATATATTGAAAGAGATCCTGCAAACACTCTTGGGGGTGCGCAGGGCAATTTTGGACTGGGCAAAAAAGACGACATGAGCGACGTTCCGCAAAAACCACTTCTTGTCCTCATCGCCGCAATCCTGCTGCCTGGTTTCGGCCACGTGTTGCAGGGGCGGCCGCAACGGGGTCTCATGTTCTTGTTTTTCATGATCGTGCTGGGGTGGGCGGGATCGCATGTGATGCCACCCACCGCCAGTTTCATTGGACAGAATATCGGCGGCATATTTGTGTATGGCATGTCAGTGATTGATGCTTATAAATGGTCCAAAATAAAACTGGAGACCTGGAAACATGCGCAGGACCATTCTTAGCCTGGCTCTTATTCTGATTTCAACCGCAGCCCAAGCGGAAGCGCAGAAACTTTCCGGACCTGAAATTACCGCCCTCCTCTCGGATCACACGCTGGGCGGCACAGGCGGCGACGGCAAGGCCTGGCAGCAGATATTCCAGAAAAGCGGCGTTACCTATTATTCCGCGGGTGGCGCGCAGAGCCAAGGGAATTGGGAGGTGCGCGGCGACCAGTATTGTTCGCAGTGGCCACCCAACCAGTCATGGGCCTGTTATGACATGACCCAAGAGGATGGAACTTATGCCTTCATTTCTGCTTCTGGAGAAAGGACTTCGGGGAAGCTTCTGAACTGAACGCAACAACCCACTATCATTTTTGAAGCTGCTCCGTTACACGTCACAGGCTTTCGACAGGAGTTTCGATGAATGAGTAAATGGCCCGTGCATGCCCGTTGGGATGGCCCCATTGTGATGATTGGTTTTGGTTCAATTGGCCGGGGAACGCTCCCGCTCATTTTGCGCCATATCGAATGCGACAAAGCAAAAATCACGGTTATCGATCCAGAGGCAAAATGGAGTCATCTGCTTGAAAAGCAAGGCATCCGCCACGTGCGCGAAGCCATTACCAAAAAGAACTACAAACACATCCTGAGGCCGCTTCTAACGGCAGGCCCCGGGCAGGCGCTTATCGTCAATCTCTCGATTGAAGTAGGTTCCATTGACATTATTGCGCTGGCGCATGCCACGAATTCACTGTGCCTCGATACGGTGAATGAACCCTGGCCCGGGTTTTACTATAACGCGAAACTGGATAATGCGGACCGTACAAATTACAAGGTGCGCGAGGACCTGCTGGCGCTGCGGCGCAGATTACAAACGGGGCCAACCGCTGTTTCCTGCTGCGGGGCAAATCCGGGCATGGTGTCGTGGCTGGTGAAGCAGGCGCTGCTCGACATGGCGCGCGACATGAACATTGCCATCAAGGAGCCAACCACGCGCGAGGAGTGGGCGAAGCTGATGAAACGGCTGGGCGTCAAGGGATTGCATATTGCCGAGCGTGATACGCAGCGTTCCAAAAACCCCAAGCCGCTTGATGTATTCGTGAATACCTGGTCGGTCGATGGCTTCATTTCGGAGGGCTTGCAGCCGGCAGAATTGGGCTGGGGCACACATGAGAAAAAGTTGCCCTATGATGGGCGCAAGCACACACATGGATGCAAGGCCGCGATTTACCTCAACCGAGCAGGTGCTGATACGCGGGTGCGAAGCTGGGTGCCAACGGCAGGCGCACATTTCGGCTTGCTGGTGACCCACAATGAAGCGATATCCATTTCTGATTATTTCACGGTGCGCGACGGCAGGACTGTAACCTACCGACCGACATGCCATTACGCCTATCATCCTTCCAATGATGCCGTGCTCTCGGTCCTCGAAATGTTCGGGTCTGGCGGTGAGCGCCAGTCGCAGCAACATATTCTGCAGGAAGACGAAATTTTTGATGGCGGCGATGAGCTCGGTGTTTTTCTCTATGGGCACAAGAAGAATGCCTATTGGTACGGGTCTGAACTTTCCATTGACGAGGCGCGGAAACTGGCGCCTTACCAGAATGCGACAGGCATGCAGGTGACATCAGCGGTGCTTGCCGGGTTGGTGTGGGCCATTGAGAACCCGCGCGTTGGCATTGTGGAAACCGAGGAGATGGATTTCCGGCGCTGCCTGGAAATTCAGACGCCCTATCTGGGAACATTGAAAGGCGTCTACACGAACTGGACGCCGCTGCAGGGGCGGGGCGAGTTTTTTGAAGAAACGCTGGACCGGCGCGACCCCTGGCAATTTTCGAACATGATTGTGCGATAATTCCGGTTCCATATCAGGCTGACGCATTGGAGTAACAGCATTCCATGACCATCATTCGATCATTTTCTTCCCTCGTTGGGGCCGCAGTGATGGCTCTGGTGATCAGCTCCGCTGCCTTTGCCGCACCGCAGACGGGCATTGCGATGCATGGCGAGCCAGCGCTGCCGCCTGACTTCAAGAACCTGCCCTATGCCAATCCTGACGCGCCTCAGGGAGGTGCCTTGAAACAGGCAATTTCGGGGACTTTTGACAGCATATCGCCGTTCATCGTGAAGGGGAACGCAGTGACCGGCGTTCGCACATATGTTTTTGAAAGCCTTATGGGCCGCAATTGGGATGAGCCGTTTTCGCTTTATGGGTTGCTGGCAGAATCCATAGATGTGAGTGATGACCGGCAGACCTTCTCCTTCAAGATCCGGCCTGAGGCAAAATTTTCCGATGGAACGCCGGTGACTGCAGCTGACGTTGTATTTTCGATGGAAACGCTGCGCGACAAAGGTAGGCCAAATTACAAGAATTCCTTCAGCAAGGTGACGAAGGTTGAAACGCCGGATGATCACACTGTGGTCTTCCACCAGGAGGCGGGCGACCGCGAACTGCCCATGATTGTGAGCGTGATGGCGGTGTTTCCCAAGCACGCTTGGGAGGGCAAGGGCTTTGACGTTACTTCACTTGATCCCATCATTGGTTCTGGTCCTTATGTGACTGCTGAAGTTCGGGCGGGCGAGAGCATTACCTACAAAAAGAATCCGGATTATTGGGGAAAGTCACTTCCCATCAACAAGGGATTGTGGAATTTTGATTCCGTGCGTTTTGATTATTACCGGGATGCCAATGCGGCCTTTGAAGCCTTCAAGAAGGGCGATGCCGATGTGCGCAATGAAGGTGATCCGGTGCGTTGGGCGACAGGGTATGATTTTCCCGCCGTGAAAGATGGTAAAATCACCCTTGAGAAAGTGCCACAGCGTTCACCTGCGCCAGCCAGCGGATTTGCCTTCAATACGCGGCGCAAGATTTTTGAAGATGTGCGCGTGCGCGAAGCGCTGCTCCATGCCTTTGATTTCGAGTGGGCAAATGCCAACCTGTTTTCAAATGCCTATCAGCGCACCTATGGCTATTACGCCAATTCAATTTTTTCCTCGCGCGAAAAGCCCGCGGATGCTGCCGAGAAGGCCCTGATCGGCGGTTCCATGCGAGAGGACTTTCTCAATGGCACATATAAGTTGCCGGTGAGCGATGGCACAGGGCATGACCGCAAGACTTTGCGCAAAGCTGTAAATCTTTTGGCGCAAGCCGGGTGGACGGTGAAGGATACGGGGCTTTTCAATGCGGCAGGTGAACCTTTTGTGTTCACCATCTCGGTGCAGAACAAGGACCAGGAAAAGATAGCCCTGCACTATCAGCGCAGCCTGCAGCAGATCGGCATTCAGGCAAATGTGAGGGTGGTGGACTCTGCCCAATATGCAACAATCCAGAAGACCTACGACTATGACATGATTCCAGCGACATGGTTCAATTCACTTTCTCCTGGGAATGAGCAGATGCTGTATTTTGGCAGTGACGGGCGAACCACGGAAGGCACCCGCAATTATCCGGGCATTGCGGATCCGCAGGTTGATGCGGCCATCACGGCCATGCTCAATGCCAAGACGCAGGACGAGTTTGCGGCGGCGGTGCGGGCTGAAGACCGCCTGCTGACTTCGGGGTTTTACATCGTGCCATTTTATGATGCGGGCGGACAATGGGTGGCGCGGTGGAACTACATCGGGCAACCGGATAAACAACCCCTGCCCGGTTTTGAAGCGACGACGCTTTGGCACAACCCATGAAAACAGTAGAGGTCGACGTTGTTTCCGATGTGATTTGCCCGTGGTGTTTTCTGGGCAAACGGCGCCTGGACAAAGCGGTGGCGCAGCTTGAGGACATCGCGGTGACGCTCAATTGGCGTCCTACATGATCATAGACCTGATGCCGTAAGCAACCGCTGCCACGGCTAGCACGCCGCCTGCCCAGAGGCTTACAAACCACAACGCTCGCCTGGCATAGAGATGCATCAATGATAGCCCTCGTTGGGATCGACCTTGCCGCGGAAAACCCAGTAGGAATAGGCGGTATATGCCAGAATGAGCGGCATCATGATAATGGCGCCCACGAGCAGGAAGTTCATGCTTTTGTCAGGGGCTGCTGCATCCCAGATTGATAGCGTGGGCGGCACGATGTAGGGATAAAAGCTGATCCCCAAACCGGCAAAGCATAATATGAAAAGGCCCAGCGAAGATAGAAATGGCCAGTAATCATGTTGGTCGCGCAAGCCTGCATAAATGCCATATGCACAGAAGGCGACAAGAAGGGGGACGATGGCGGTGAAAATCAGCGTAGGCCAGGCGAACCAGCGGGAGAAATATACGGGTTCAAGAAATGGCGTCCACAGGCTTACCGCGGCGATAAGTGCCAGGGTTGCCACAGCGCTTACGGTGGCTTGAGCGCGGGATTTTTCCTGGAGACCGCCTTCGGTTTTCATGACCAGCCACGTGGATCCCAACAGCACGTAGCCAACGACAACAGAAACAGCCGTGAGCATGGTGAAGGGTGTAAACCAGTCCCACCAGCCGCCGGCATATTCCCGGTTTACGATCTTTATGCCCTGAACCAGTGCACCCACGGCAAAGCCTTGGGCTGCGGCGGCAACCAGTGACCCCAGGGCAAATGCCCAGTCCCACAAGAATTGGGCGCGTTTGGTGCGGAAGCGGAACTCGAAAGCCACGCCGCGCAGTATCAGGCCCAAGAGCATTGCCGTGAGTGGTGCATAAAGTGCCGGCAACACAGTTGCATAGGCCGGCGGAAAGACTGCCAGCAGGCCACCTCCACCCAACACGAGCCAGGTTTCATTGCCATCCCAAACGGGTGCAACGCTGTTCATCATCACATCGCGCTCGTGACTGGATTTGGCAAAGGGGAAGAGAATGCCCAGCCCCAGGTCAAAGCCATCCAGCACGACATAGGCGAGGACAGCAAAGGCTATGATGCAGGCCCAGACAAATGCGAGGTCGATTGTCATCATCGGCTCCTATTCACCAGCTTCCAAGGCCGGGCCGGGCGTTATGCCTGCGGCATGCATTTGTACGCGTTCGATATCGTCAGGTGTCGCGTCAGCCGATAGCGCAAACATTCGCAGGAGATAATATGCGCCCGCACCGAAGACTGCGAAGTAGACAAGAATGAAGGCAAGCAACGAGGTGCTTACGGCAGGCGCGGCGATTGGAGAGACTGATTGCGCGGTGGTGAGCACACCATAAACCGTATAGGGCTGCCTGCCCACTTCCGTGGTGATCCAGCCCGCCAGAACGGCTATGAAGCCAGCCGGTGTCATCAGAAGTGCTGAGCGCAGCAGCGCACGGTCGGAGTAGAGGCGTTCACCCTGAAAGCGGCGCACAAGGCTCCAAATTCCTACTGCCAGCATCAACAGGCCGATACCCACCATGATGCGGAAGGACCAGAAGATGATTTCAGCGGGAGGGCGCTTATCCTTGGGAAATGCCTTGAGGCCTTTCACTTCGCCGTCGAGGCTATGGGTTAGAACAAGGGAGCCAAGGTTCGGAATGGCGACCTGATAGCGCGTTACCTCAGCTTCATCGTCTGGAATGCCGAATAGAATCAATGGGGTGCTGCCGGAGGCTTCATAGTGACCTTCCATGGCTGCTATCTTTGCGGGCTGGTACAGAAGAGTGTTCAGGCCATGCTGGTCACCAGCGATGATCTGCAGGGGCGCTACGATGACTGCCATCCACATCGCCATGGAAAACATCTTGCGGGCGGCTGGCGAAAATTGCGGTTTCAACAGATGCCAAGCGCCCACGCCGCCCACGACGAAGGCCGTTGTGAGGTAAGCCGCAAGCACCATGTGAACCAAACGATAGGGAAATGATGGATTGAAAATGATCTCCATCCAGCTCTCGGGGATGAACTGGCCATTTTCGGCAATGGTATATCCCGCAGGCGTTTGCATCCAACTGTTTACGGATAGGATCCAGGTGGCAGAAATGAGTGTGCCGAGTGCCACCATGAGGGTTGCAAAATAATGGAGCGCCGGGCCCACACGTTTTTCGCCAAACAGCATCACGCCGAGGAAACCTGCCTCAAGGAAGAACGCTGTGAGAACTTCATATCCCATGAGCGGGCCTATCACGGGGCCCGCCTTATCCGAAAAGGCGCTCCAATTTGTGCCAAATTGATAGGACATGACGATGCCGGACACCACGCCCATGCCAAAGGCCACAGCGAAGATGCGTTTCCAGTAGTTAAACAGGTCGTGGTAAACGCGATTTTTCTTCCACAGCCAGAGGCCCTGGAGAACGGCCAGAAAACTGGCGAGGCCGATGGAAAAAGCCGGAAATATGATGTGGAAGGACATGGTGAATGCAAATTGCATCCGGGCCAGCGTAAGAGCAGTCAAATCATACATTTTACTTCTCGCCTTTCGACTGCCCCTGATGTGGGGTCCCGTCACAGCCAAAGATGTGTAGAAGTGGTCACATGTGACAACTCTTACACAGGCTTACTGTTCCGCGAGTTTGACGAGATTCTGTAGTATATGCCTGGTGCCCTTAAGGCGTTCCTCAGGCGTTCTCCATGTCCGGAGGATCACCAGTTTCATGTCCGGCCGCAACTTTGCCAATGTTCCCTGCCCGCTGATCCACTGCACCAGCGCTGTGGGTTTTGGGAAGGTATCTTTGCGGAATCCGAGTACAACGCCTTTCGGGCCTGCATCAACATTGGCGACATTTGCCCTGCGGCACAGGAGCTTTATGGACACAACTTCAATCAGATGATTAACTTCATCGGGTAAGCGCCCAAATCTGTCATGCAGTTCGGCTCCAAAGGCTTCCAGGTCGGATTGTTCGTGAAGGTCTGCAAGCCTGCGATAGAGCCCGAGGCGGACCTGGAGGTCGGACACGAATTTTTCCGGAATGAGAACGGAGGTTCCCACGTTGATCTGCGGCGACCATTGGCCTTCGGCTTCTTCCAGCACATCCCCGGTTCGCATCTTGACGACGGCTTCTTCGAGCATGGTTTGGTAGAGTTCGTAACCCACTTCCTTGATATTGCCGGATTGTTCTTCACCCAGGAGATTGCCGCCACCGCGCAAATCCAGATCATGGCTGGCCAGCGTGAAGCCCGCGCCCAGGGAATCCAGCGATTGCAAAACCTTCAGGCGCCGCTCGGCGGCTTCCGTGAGAGGTTTGTTGGGTGGCGTGGTGAAGAGCGCATAGGCGCGCTGCTTGGAACGCCCCACCCTGCCCCGCAATTGATAGAGCTGGGCCAGTCCAAACATGTCGGCGCGGTGAATGACGAGGGTGTTCGCGGTCGGGATATCCAATCCGGATTCCACAATCGTGGTGGACAGCAGCACATCGAATTTGCGGTCGTAAAAGCCTGACATGATGTCTTCGAGTTCGGTGGGCGCCATGCGGCCGTGGGCTGCGCGGAATTTTATTTCTGGCACATTCTCGCGCAGGAATTCGCCAATTTCGGTGAGATCGGTAATGCGCGGCACGACATAGAAGCTTTGGCCGCCGCGGTAGTGCTCGCGCAACAGGGACTCGCGGATGATGACAGGATCGAACGGCGAAATATAGGTGCGCACCGCCAGGCGGTCGAGAGGCGGTGTGGTGATGAGCGAAAGTTCCCTTACGCCTGAGAGTGCCAGCTGCAGGGTGCGGGGGATGGGCGTGGCGGTGAGCGTCAACACATGCACGTTGGCGCGCATTTCTTTCAAGCGCTCCTTGTGCTTCACGCCGAAGTGCTGCTCTTCATCAATGATGAGCAGGCCTAGATCACGAAACTTTATGGTCTGCGTGAGAAGCGCGTGGGTGCCTATGACGATGTCAATATCGCCTGATGCCAAGTGGGTTTTTACCTCTTCGATTTCCTTGCGCCCCACTAGCCGTGAGGCTTGCGCTATGCGCAGCGGCAGTCCTTTGAAGCGGGCTGTGAAGGTAGCGAAATGCTGTCTCGCCAGAAGTGTTGTTGGCACAACGACGGCCACCTGTTTGCCATTGAGGGCGGCCACGAAAGCGGAGCGAAGGGCGACTTCCGTTTTGCCGAAGCCAACGTCACCACAAATGAGCCGGTCCATGGGGCGGCCTTTTTGCAGGTCGGTAAGCACTGCCTCGATGGCGGACAATTGGTCTTCGGTTTCCTCGTAGGGAAAGCGGGCGCAAAATTCGTCAAAGGCACCTTCCGGCGGCGGCAGGATATCTCCAGGTTTCAGTTCGCGCGCTGCCGCTGTCTTGATCAAATCCTCGGCAATTTCGCGGATGCGTTCCTTTAATCGCGCTTTTTTCGCCTGCCATGCGCCACCGCCCAATCGATCAAGCTGCGAGCCGTTGTCTTCGGCACCATAGCGGGTGAGCAATTCGATGTTTTCGACGGGCAGAAACAGCCGGTCATTGCCTGCATAGATGAGAAGCAGGCAATCATGCGGTGCACCCTGCACTTCAATGGTTTTCAAGCCATCAAAGCGACCGATGCCGTGATCGACGTGCACTACCAGATCGCCGGGGGAAAGTGCTGAGAGTTCCGACAGGAAGTCTGCTGCCTTCTTGTTGCGGCGCGCCTTGCGCACAAGCCGGTCGCCCAGAATATCCTGCTCGGCAATGACAACAAGGTTTCCTGATTCAAACCCCTGTTCCAATGGAAGGACAACAAGTGCGACTATTGCGGAATCCCATTTGCTGGCTTCTTCCCAGGTTTTCGCCGCAGCCAAAGGTGCTGTTCCATGGTCCTTCAGAATGGATTGCAGGCGCTCCTGCGAACCTTCTGTCCAGCTTGCAATGACGGCGCGCTTGCCAGACTTGCGAAGGTCTTCCGTGTGCAGGCGGACAGCATCATAGATGCTGGTGCCGGTCTGGCTGCGCTCTGCGGCAAAGCTTCGACCTGTGCGGCCGCCAAAGGAGATGCTGGCGGAACTGGGGCTTTCAAAGGCAGAAAGGGCAAAGACCGTGCGGTCGGCAACGCGCTCGTGCCATTCCGTTGCACCGATATAGAGCCTTTCGTTCTTCAAGGGTTTATAGGGTGCGGCGCCAAATGAACTCTTTTCGCGGGCTTCCTTCCGCGCATCAAAAAATTCCGCTACCTGTTCGTGGCGTGCAGCCATGGCTTCGTCGGTTGCCTGGTCAAGCGTGATGGCTGAGCCCGGCAAGTAGTCGAGCAAGGTTTCGAGATGCTCATGGAACAGGGGCAGCCAATGCTCCATGCCTTGATAGCGCCGGCCATTGGTGATGGACTCATAGAGCGGATCATTGAGGTCCAGCCCGCCGAAGGCTGCGGCATAGCCGGTTCGAAAGCGGCCAATGGATTCGGGCGACAACAGCACTTCATTGGCAGGATTAAGCACAAGCTTTCTGAGCGTGACCGTGGAGCGCTGGGTTTGGGCATCGAATTCGCGGATGGATTCCAGCGTATCGCCGAAAAAATCCAGCCTCACGGGATTGTCGGCGCCGGGGGGATAAATATCAATGATGCCGCCGCGCACCGCGAAATCGCCGGGGTCCACCACTGTGCTGGAACGGGAAAAGCCGTTGCCTGCCAGGAAAGCGGTGAGCGCGTCACTTTTGATCCGCTGGCTTGATGCCATGCTGAAGGTTGACTTGCCAATGGTTTCGCGGGGGACGACACGCTGCAGGGCGGCATTCACCGTGGTGAGGACCAGCCGGGGTTTGGCCGTTGGCAGGTTCAGCGCGGCCAGCGTTGCGAGCCTCCGGGCCAGAATATCCGCCGAGGGTGACACGCGATCATAGGGAAGGCAGTCCCAGGCAGGGAAGCGCAAAACTTCAAGCTCGGGCGCGAAAAAAGCTATCTGGTCGGCGAGAGTCGACAAGCGCTGATCATCCACGCAGATGTGAAGCAAGGGTATTGTGGACAGGCGGCGTGCGATGTCTGGCAACAACAGCGCATCGAGGCCTTCTGGAACGCCCGAAAGCTGGGTGCGACCAGACAGGCCGAGGCAGGATGCGAGCTTGGCGCTGTCAATCATGGACGAAATTTGAGAAACTCTGGCAATAGATCATTTTTAAGTTCTTTTGGCACGGTCGCTTCTCCCGTCACCCATGACAGCAGGTCCTGATCGGGCAGTTCAACAAGCGCGTCGAAGGCGGCAAGTTCCTGATCGCCCATGCGACCCAGATTTTGCCTGGCAAACCCCCCCATGAGAATATCCATCTCCTTGATGCCGCGATGCGTGGCCCGCCATAGAAGTTTTTTCCGGCGCATTTCCAATGGGTCAGTCATTAGCGCCTGATTAGCGCATGCCCCTCTTGCGCTGCAACAACTTCCCAAACAAAATGGAGATATGCGTCCTTCTGTACTCAACCCCCTGTTTGCCAGTGCCAAGGGCATCAAGGGCATCGGCGACAAGCTCGCCAAAATATTGGGAAAACTCCTGCGGGGCAATGAAAGCCTTGAACCGCGGGTGGTGGACCTTTTGATGCATCTGCCTTCGGGCCTTGTGGACCGGCGGATGCGGCCGAAAATTTCGGAACTCCCGCAGGAAGGGATTGTGACGGTGGAGGTAATGGTGGGCAAGCATGTGCCTCCACCCCCCGCCAATAGCCGTGTGCCTTACCGAGTTTATACATCCGATGGAACTGGCATGCTGCAGCTCATATTCTTTCATGCGCAAAAGGATTATCTGCTGAAAAAACTGCCGCCGTTTGAGACGCGGTTCATTTCGGGCGAGATCGCATGGTATGACGGTGAGCCGCAGATCACACATCCCGATCATATTCTGACGGCGGATGAATTTGCCGACATGCCGCTGATTGAGCCGGTGTATCCGCTGACTGCGGGATTGTCGCATAAGGTGCTGGGGCGGGCCATTCGGACAGCTTTCGAACGACTGCCGACTTTGCCGGAATGGCAGGACGATGCTTGGCTCAAGCGCAACGTCTGGCCAGGTTTTCATGAGGCGTTCCAGATCCAGCATTATCCGACAGTGGTTGATGCGCCCTCCCCGCAATCACCTTCCCACATGCGACTTGCCTATGACGAGCTTCTGGCCAACCAACTTGCGATTACGCTGGTGCGGAGCCACATGAAACGCGGTATCGGCCAGAGCTATGCGGGCCATGGCGGGATACAGGCCAAGATCATCGCGGCGCTGCCCTATAAGCTCACAGCGGCACAAAGCTTTGCACATGCTGAAATCATGGCTGACATGGCTTCACCTCATCGCATGCTGCGCTTGCTGCAGGGTGACGTAGGTGCTGGAAAGACGATTGTCGCATTGTTGGCGCTTGCCAATGTGGTGGAGTGCGGGGCGCAGGGCGCTTTCATGGTGCCGACGGAAATTCTGGCCCGCCAACATTATGCATCGCTGTTCAAATTATGCGAAGCTGCAGGACTGCGCCATGCGGTTCTCACCGGGCGCGAGAAAGGCAAAACCCGCGAAGATATTCTGGCAAAGCTCGCTTCGGGCAATATTGATATCCTCATCGGCACGCATGCCCTGTTCCAGGAAGGCGTGGAGTTTGCCAACCTTGGGCTTGTGGTGATTGACGAGCAACACCGCTTCGGGGTGCATCAAAGGCTGGCCTTGCAGGCAAAATCCAATGGCGTAACCGACTTGCTGGTCATGACAGCGACCCCCATACCGCGCACCTTGGCGCTTACGGTTTATGGTGACATGGATGTGTCGAAGCTCATGGAAAAACCGCCGGGACGGTTGCCCATTGATACGCGCGTGCTGCCACTCGACCGGCTGGATGACGTGATTGAAGGGCTTTCGCGCAGCATTGTTTCAGGCAGCCGCGTTTACTGGGTTTGCCCTTTGGTGGAAGAAAGCGAACTTGTAGATCTGGCTGCTGCTGAGCAACGCTTCCTGCATCTGAACCGGTTATTCCCCCGGCGGGTGGGCCTTATACACGGCAGGCTGAAGGGTGCGGCCAAGGATGCCATGATGGCGGATTTCAAATCCGGGGCGCTGGATATTCTGGTTTCGACCACGGTCATTGAAGTGGGGGTGGATGTGCCGGAAGCCAGCATCATGGTGATCGAGAATGCCGAGCGCTTTGGCCTGGCCCAGTTGCACCAGTTGCGCGGGCGGGTGGGACGGGGAACGGCTAAATCGAGTTGCCTGCTTCTCTATCAAAACCCATTGGGAGAAACGGCCAAGGCACGCCTCAAGATCATGCGCGAAACGGAGGACGGGTTTCGCATCGCCGAAGAGGATTTGCGGCTGCGAGGTTCGGGTGAAATGCTGGGGACGCAGCAGGCCGGCATGCCTATTTTCCGCTTGGCCGATCTCACTGTGCATGGCGACCTTCTGGCTACAGCGCGCGATGATGCCTTCCTCATTCTGGCGCGCGATCCGGAATTGCAATCGCCACGCGGGGAAGCCTTGCGCATTCTGCTGTATCTCTTCGAGCGCGATGCGGCCGTGCGCCTGCTGGGGGCTGGCTAACGGGTAATTCGTTCCAACCCACCCATGTAGGGCCTGAGGACTTCCGGGATGGTTACGCTGCCGTCATCGTTCTGGTAGTTCTCGAGAATGGCCACCATGGTGCGGCCAACGGCCAGGCCTGAACCGTTGAGCGTGTGGACGTAACGGGGGGCCTTGCCATCGACTGGCTTGAAGCGGGCCTCCATGCGGCGGGACTGGAATTCGCCGAATTGCGAGCAGGACGAAATTTCACGATAGGCATTCTGGCCAGGAAGCCAGACTTCAATGTCAAATGTCTTGCGGCTGCCAAAGCCCATATCGCCCGTGCACAATACCATTGTGCGGAACGCGAGGCCCAAGCGCTTGAGAACTTCTTCAGCGCAGCCCAACATGCGTTCATGCTCTTTTTCACTCTCGTCGGGTGTGACGATGGAAACGAGTTCCACCTTGTAGAATTGATGCTGGCGAATCATGCCGCGCGTATCCCTGCCCGCCGCACCCGCTTCCGCGCGGAAACAGGGGGTGAAGGCTGTCATCCGGATGGGAAGTGATTTCTCATCCAGAACGCTTTCACGGACCAAATTCGTGAGGGATGCCTCAGCCGTGGGGATGAGCCAATGACCTGAGGTCGTCTGGAACAGGTCGTCCTTGAATTTCGGGAGCTGGCCCACGCCGAACATGGCGTCGTCACGCAGCATGAGCGGAGCGGAGACTTCAACGTAACCGTGATGCTCCGTGTGCAGATCTAGCATGAACTGGCCCAAGGCGCGTTCCAGCTTGGCGAGTTGGTTCTTCAACACGACAAACCGGGCACCCGACAGCTTGGCGGCGATTTCGAAATCCATCTGCCCCAGCCATTCACCGATATCAAAGTGCTGGCGCGGTTCGAAATTGAAACGCGGTTTTTCGCCCCAGACATGGAGTTCAACATTGCCGTGCTCGTCGGCACCTTTGGGCACGTCGGCCAGGGGAATGTTGGGAATGACCGAGAGTGAATCTGCAAGTTTCAGATTCAACGCGCGTTCGGTTTCTTCGCCTTGGGAAATGAAATCCTTAAGGCTAGCCACTTCGGCCTTGAGGGTGTCAGCCCGAGCCTTGTCGCCTGCCTTCATGGCTTCGCCAATTTCCTTGGACAGGACATTGCGCCTGCCCTGCGCATCCTGAAGCTTTTGAATGTGGTCGCGTTTTGCGGCGTCCAATTCAAGGATTTCGGCTGAAAGCGGTGACAGTCCGCGGAGTGCGAGCCCCCTATCAAAGGCGTCAGGATTTTCCCGTATCGTCTTGATGTCATGCATTCGCGGCTTCCTTTGCGGCCTCTGCCTTCAAGCGCCGCTTCTCCACGAAACGTACGGCAAGCACTGCAATTTCAAACAGTCCCATAAGCGGAATCGCCATGGCAATCATCGAAATGGGATCCGGCGGTGTGATGATTGCGGCAACAGCACAAACGCCGACGATGGCAAAGCGCCGTCCTTTGGTAAGCATCTCGTGTGTGACAATGCCGATCTGACCCAGCAACGTAAGAACCACTGGCAATTGGAATGTGAGGCCGAATGCCAGGATCAGCGTCATGACGAAATCGAGATAGGCTTCCACATCGGGCATCAACTGAATTGCGTTTGAGCCATTGTCGCCGGTGGAGGCCGCAAGATTGTAGAAGAAGTGGATGGCGAAGGGCAGCAGCATGAAATAAACCATGGCCGCACCCAGGCCGAAGAATATGGGCGTAGCGATAAGATATGGCAGCAGTGCAGCACGCTCGTTCTTGTAGAGGCCGGGCGCCACAAACCGGTATAACTGGGTGGCAATCAGCGGGAACGACACGAACATGCCGCCGAACATTGCGATTTTCAATTTCACCAGAAAAACGCCGAGGAGGCGCGTTGAAATCAGGCCCACGTCTGTTCCCGTGCCCCATTTGAATGGCAAAATGAGGAGATGGAGGATTTCAGAGGAAAAAAAGAATGAAACGATCAGAGCGGCCGCAAAGCCCATTACGCAATAAATCAGCCGCTTGCGCAGCTCAACCAAGTGCTCAATCAGCGGTGCTTCCGAGGCGTCTATGTCTTCCTTGGTCATGACTTTGGCGTTTCATCCGGCGAACCAAAATATGTGTCGAAGTCATTTTTCTTGGATGGCAGGGAGGGCGCAATCTCGTTCTTGATCGCTGTCATGGGATTGCCCATCTTAAGGGCAGCCAAATCCTTTTTTACGTCGTCCAGCCCCGCATCCTTCATGGCAGTATCGATGTGACCCTGGAATTCGCGCGACATGCCGCGCACCTTGGTCATCATGCGACCAAATCCACGCAGCACTTTCGGCAGGTCCTTGGGCCCGATCACAATGATTGCGATCAGGGCAAGAACGAACATCTCGGAGTAGCCCACACCAAAGTCAAACATGCGTTTTCAAGCCTTCCTGATTATTTCAGGACTTGACCTTCTTGGCTGCGGGTTGTGTCGGCACTTCGGTGGCTGTCTGCAGGGTTTTCACGTCGTCAACGGGTTCATCGGCAGGATCATCTGCCATGCCCTTTTTGAAGCTTTTGATACCCTTGGCAACATCACCCATTAGGTCAGACACTTTGCCCTTGCCGCCAAACACGACCATTACGACAACCAGCAAAAGAACCCAGTGCCACCACGAAAAACTGCCCATCTTCAACTCCCAAAACTTGATACGGTCATTCCTGCCCAGTATCGCAGAAACACTGCGGTACCGCAACACGCACACATTCTTCTCACATGCTATCGGACGGCGGCTTTGTAAAGGCCAAAACGTGATCACGATCTACCTGAAAACTGGCGGTCTCGCCTTTTAAGGGTGGCTTACCAGACAGCAATACCGAGAAGGGGTCATCGAGCCCCATGAATTGAACCGTGCAGCGGGTCTTATCGCCGAGAAAGCGTGATTCCAGTATGTAACCTTCCACACCTTCCTGGGCGCGGGAAATCCGCAGGGCCTGGGGACGAATCACAAGGGACACCGCCTCGCCTTCATGAATGCCGTGGGCGGAGAAAGTGCCGATCGGTGTGGCTACCACTCCATCCTTCACCTTGCCGGTAATTTCATTGATATCCGAGAAGAAACGGGCGACTTGCAAATCGGCGGGCTTATGGAAGAGTTCGCTGGCAGTGCCTGCCTGCACGAGGCGCCCTGCCCGCATGAGGAATATGCGGTCGGCCAAATCCATGGCTTCCACCGGATCATGGGTGACCAGCACGCAGGTTGCGCGGGTTTCGCGCAGCAGGGCCAGTGTCTCGGCTCGCACCGTTTCACGCAGGCGCTGATCAAGGCCTGAAAAGGGTTCGTCCATCAGCATGACCTGGGGCCGCGGAACGATGGCTCGCGCCAGAGCTACCCGTTGCTGCTCACCACCTGACAGGGAGCCAGGGAACAATTGGCCGAAACCTGCAAGTCCTACGCGTTCCAGTGCATGTTGGGCTATCTTATTGGCCTCCCCCCGACTGAGTGCATTCAAGCCAAAGCTTACGTTTTCCAGAACTGTGAGATGGGGGAAAAGCGCAAAGTCCTGAAACACCAGACCCACATTGCGCCGCTCGGGCTGAATGAATTGCGCAGGCCCATCAACCTCTTCGCCATCCAGGAGCACCCTGCCTGCAGTGGCTCGTTGTATGCCTGCCGCGATACGCAGCAGGGTTGTTTTGCCGCAGCCTGATGGTCCCAGAAGGCAGGCTATTTCGCCGGCCTTGATTTCAAAACTGAGATCATTGAGGATGGGATTGCCATTCAACGTGCATGAGATATTTTCAAACGTGAGCTGGCCTGCAATCATGGCACCTGCCGTGCCCCGCTTGCCCCAGCGCTGACGTGTGCCCGATATGGAAATTTCGGTTTCCTTCAACATGAACCGGCCCCATACACCAGATTTGGCGCAATGAAAACATTACCTATGCGGCGAAATGGGTTACCCGGTTGCGGCCATCATGTTTGGCTTTGTAAAGCGCCAGATCGGCGCGCTTGAGAAATTCTTCCATTTTATCGTCGGGTCCCGCAAGGGCGGTCACACCCACGGAAACCGTAATGTTCAGCTTGCCGGTCACTGCACCTGCGTTGAAGGGTTTTGCTGCCACGGATTTGCGGATACGCTCGGCGATCTTGTCGGCCAGTTCCACCTCGGTTGCGGGCAGCACCACAACAAATTCCTCGCCGCCTACGCGACAGACCATATCCATGCCGCGTGTGTTCTCGCGGATGCGGCTGGCCAATTCCTGCAGCACCTTGTCACCTACGTCATGGCCGTGGGTGTCGTTGACTGGCTTGAAGAAGTCCACATCGATAGCCAGGGCCGCCAGCGGCTTGCCCCGGTTGATGGAATGCGCGATCAAATGGGTGAGATGCGTTTCCATGTAGCGGCGGTTATACAAGCCGGTAAGCGCATCGGTGACCGCCATTTCAATGGAGGCCTGGACGCTGATGCGGAGTTGCTCGGCATAACGCGCGCGACGGACCTGCGTATTGACGCGCGCCATCAGTTCCTGGCGGTCTATCGGACGAATGAGATAATCATTCACGCCCATATCCAGGGCACGCAGCAGCCGTGTCTGGTCATCGGGGGAAACAACAACCAGCAGCGGGGTCTGCCGGGTTTTTTCAAGGGACTTGAGTTGCGAGCACAACCGCAAACCATCGAAGATTTCTCCATCGAGGCTTACGATTATCATTTCAAAATTAGTGGGGCTCTCATTGACGAAGGTTGCAACATTCGAGGGATCTTCAGTCCAGCTCACATCATGCTTTCCCAGCAGGGAAGTGCGAATGCGGTCCACGAAACTGGCGCGATTATCCACTACCAGGATCTGACCCGGGCGGGTCTCGAGCGTGCTGTCGTTCTTGGTGACGAGCCCCATCGCCTCGGTAGAAATGGCACGCGCGCGCAGTTCATCGGATAGCATCTTGAGGCGGACGAGGCTTTTTATGCGACAGAACAGCGATACGTCGTTGACGGGTTTGGTCAGGAAATCATCTGCGCCCGCTTCAAGGCCGCGCACCCGGTCTTCCAACTGGTCGAGCGCTGTTACCATGATGACGGGAATATGCTGGGTGGCAGGATTGGCCTTGAGCCGCTTGCAGACTTCAATGCCATCAATGCCCGGCATCATGACATCCAGAAGAACTATATCCGGCCTCGTGCGTTGAACTGCTTCAAGAGCGTCAACGCCATTCATGGCCGTTACGACTTCAAAATACTCGGCGGAAAGCTTTGCCTCAAGCAGACGAACGTTTGCCAGAATGTCATCAACTACCAGAATGCGGGCTGTCATTTTTTGACACCAATGAAGCTGTCAATGGTCTTGAGGAAGCTGATCACGGAAATGGGTTTGGAAACATAGGCTTCGCAACCGCCTTCGCGGATTTTCTGCTCATCGCCTTTCATGGCAAAAGCGGTGACCGCGATCACCGGGATCGAGCGCAACTCATCGTCTTCCTTAAGCCATTTCGTGACTTCTATGCCGGATACTTCCGGGAGCTGGATGTCCATGAGGATAAGATCGGGTTTATGCTTGCGTGCGAGATCAAGGGCGGACAGACCGTCGCGCGTTTGCACAACAATGTAGCCATGGGCTTCCAACAGATCGTTGAACAGCTTCATGTTGAGCTCATTGTCTTCGACGACAAGCACCGTTTTTGGCGTGTCTGCTGTTTTTTCTGGAACGTTCATTTTATCCCACGCGTGTGACGTCACGTTTTCCATTGAAATGTTTTACCCACATTTTGCAACATCTCCCTCACGGCAGTGATATGAGGCAGTTGCTACTCATCCATTGATAGACGATATACGGGCAATTCCGTGTCTAAGGGCTTAATTCAATCCCGCTCCATGGGATGCTAAACGAACTTGGTTAATTGTGCACAAACATGATACTTAAAATTGATAGAACCAACCTGCAACCCGAAGTCATTGCATTGAATGCGTTGGCTTTTATTGCTGAAGAACACGAAAGACTTGGTGATTTCATGGCGGAAACCGGCTTGGACGGCAGCGAATTGCGGGAGCGCGCGGGCGATCCCTTGATGCTGGGGGCGGTTTTGGACCACCTCCTCAACCATGAAACGCTGCTTCTGGCCTTCGCGGAAGCCGGGAAATGCCGACCTGAAGACGTTGTCCGCGCCCGGCAGGCTTTTCCGGGAGCCTCCCATGATTCATGAAATTACGGCCGCCCAGATAGCGGAACTGAGTATCACGCCGGGTCGGCCCCTGGTGATTTGCGATGTAGATGAAGTTGTTGTGCATTTTACACGGGAATTCGAGGAATTTATTGCGCTCAAGGGCATTGCGCTGGATTTCTCCGAGACGATCCATTCCTTCGCCCGGGCAAAGCATATTCACAGCAATGCGCTTTTGGGATTTGAGGAAACTGGCGAACTTGTGGATGCTTTCTTTGCCCAGCGGACCTTGGGCATGCAGCCCATCGAAGGCGCCATTCAATCGCTCCAAAATTTTGCCGAGCATGCCGATGTGGTCATGCTTACCAACCTGCCACATGTCGCAGGCGATGACCGCAGGAAGAACCTCGAAGGGCATGGGTTGAATTTCCCTGTGATTACCAACTCCGGGCCAAAAGGGCCTGCCATTCGCAGGATTGCGCAAGCGGTTCAAGCACCGGTGGTTTTTATCGATGACAGCCCGAGTTTCATCACCTCTGCCTATGAACACGCGCCAGACATTCATCTCGTGCATTTCGTCCAAGACGAGCGGTTTTCCCGGAACTCGACGCCTTTGGATTTTGTTTCGCTGAGCACAAATAACTGGCGTGACCTGCATTCCCATGTTTTGGATTTGATCGCCGTCAGCTAGACTGGGATCATGCAAAGTGGCCCCCTCGCACACGGATTTTGCCGGGACTGTCTCGCGGCAGTGGCCGCGGGGGATGGGCGGTGCCGCTCATGCCGCAGCCCGCGCGTGAAGGTCCATCCCGAGTTGTATGAGCTTTCCATAGCGCATATTGATTGTGATGCCTTTTATGCGGCGGTGGAAAAGCGCGATAATCCGGCATTGGCGGACAAGCCGATCATTATCGGGGGCGGAACGCGCGGCGTTGTGTCCACGGCCTGCTATGTGGCGCGTATCCAAGGCGTAAAATCGGCGATGCCGATGTTCAAGGCGCTCAAGCTTTGCCCCGACGCCATTGTCATCCGGCCCAACATGAAAAAATATGCAGAGGTTGGGCGTCAAGTGCGGGAACTCATGTTGCAGCTTACGCCGCTGGTTCAACCTATCTCTATTGACGAAGCATTTCTCGACCTTTCGGGCACGACACGGCTGCATGGACACAGCCCGGCAGTTTCACTGGCAACACTGCTGAAAACAATCGAATCGCAGTTGGGGATCAGCGCATCCGCTGGGCTTTCCTATAATAAATATCTCGCGAAAGTTGCTTCCGACCTTGAAAAGCCACGCGGGTTTTCCGTTATCGGAAGGGCAGAGGCGAAGGCGTTTCTGGCAGAGAAACCGGTGGGACTCATCTGGGGCGTTGGGCGGGCATTTCAGGAAACACTCCGCAAGGACGGAATTACGCTGATTGGGCAGTTGCAAGGGATGGAACGCAACGAACTGATACGGCGATATGGGATCATCGGTGCAAGGCTATATCATTTTTCGCGAGGCGAAGACGTGCGGGATGTTTCGGCCCGCGACGATACCAAAAGTATTTCGGCCGAAACGACATTCGACAATGATATTACCAGTTACAGCGAGCTTGAACGCATTCTGTGGCAGCTCTCCGAAAAAGTTTCCCGGCGGGCCAAGAAGGAAGGTTTTGTGGGTCATACTGTTGCGCTGAAGCTCAAAACCAGTGAATTCAAGGTCCGCAGCCGCAATACCACGCTTGCCGTTGCCACCCAGCTTGCCCACAGCATATTTTCCGCAGCGCAGCCGCTTCTAAAGAAAGAGGCCTCTGGCACTTCGTTCAGGTTGATCGGTGTGGGAATTTCCCATCTTGCCGCGGCAGGAGATGCTGCTGAGACAGCTACATTGGACGCGCGCTTTGCGACCTTGACCAAAGCCGAACTTGCGATGGATAAATTGCGTGCAAAGTTCGGCAGCCACGCCATCGAACGCGGGTTGGCGTTCAAGCCCGATAAGGATTAGGCCGCGAAATTGTGCTCGGAGATTTTTCGCGCGGAGATGAGGGCGCTGGCGCGCTGATGGAAATAATGGGCAAAGGGACGAAATTTGGAAACCAGGTCATGACGCAACAAGGCCCACTCTGCCGGAGATGATTTCACGTTCACGGAAAACAATATGTCGCCCGCATCTGCATCCTGAAGTGGAATGGACACGCCATAGCGGGTAATTCCGTATTTGGTAGCCACAGGCAAAAGGTTCTGCATCATTTCGTCATCGCGCAGCACCTCATCCCAATCATGGAACACATGTTCGGCAATCGATGCTTCAAATGTGGGATCGCCCAAAGGCGTGTAGGTCATCATGTAATGGCTCATGTAAGCGGGGTCGTAGGTGGCAATCCAGGTAACCTGATCCGGGGTGCCATCAGTCTGGCTCAGCAGCCAGTACGAGAGGTGCAATACATTGAACCGCGCACAGCAATCTTCGAGATAACGCGTGGCTTCCTCAAAGGAGGCAAAAGCGGACTTTGGCTCTTTCTGCAAGTCGAAATCTGCGTTGATCATGGCGCGTCCTCCGCTTCCCAACATAACTCACTGTGTATTAACTCCTTAATTATTGAGGAAAGATTGATTAAGAGGTTTCAATCGACATCAACGCAGCGTTGCCGCCGGAGGCTGTGGTATCTGTTGAACATACCCTCTCGGTAGCAAAACGGTGGAGATAGTGTGGTCCACCCGCCTTGGGTCCGGTTCCTGAAAGCCCCTCGCCGCCAAAGGGCTGGGCGCCCACAACTGCCCCGATCTGGTTACGGTTCACATATACGTTGCCAACATGCGCCCTGCTGCGTACTTCTTCCACGGTTTTCTCGATGCGGGTGTGCAGCCCGAGTGTTAGGCCGAAGCCTGTGTCGTTCAGGGCATCGCATACATTTGCCAAGCGGTTTCCGGCAAAACGCACGACGTGGAGAACAGGACCAAAAACTTCACGCTTGAGAGCCGAAATGGAATTCAACTCATAGGCGGCTGGCGACACAAATGTTCCGTATTGGCAGTCAGCAGGAAGCGCCAGATCAACCAGTGTTTTAGCTTCGCTCGCCATGCGTGCCTTGTGTGCATTGAGGCTAATTTTTGCCGCCTCATCGATCACGGGTCCTATGTCTGTGGCATATTCCAAGGGATTGCCGACACGGAGTTCCGCCATGGCCCCATTCAACATGGCCAAGACGCGAGGTGCTATGTCATCCTGCAGGAACAGCAGTCGGGCGGCCGAGCAACGCTGGCCGGCGCTGTCGAAGGCTGAGGACAATACGTCACGCACCGCCTGTTCAGGCAGGGCTGAGCTATCGACAATCATCGCATTCATGCCGCCAGTTTCCGCAATCAGGGAAACAAAGGCGCCATTACGCGCAGCGAGTGAGCGGTTGATGATCAGTGCCGTTTCGTTAGATCCGGTAAATGCAACGCCCGACAATGCGGGATGAGCCAACAGGGTTTTGCCGATCGTGGCGCCATCACCTGGGAGAAAGTGCAGAACCTCTGCGGGAACGCCCGCACTATGCAGCAGTTTTATGGCCTCATATGCGACAAGCGGCGTTTGTTCGGCAGGTTTTGCCATCACGGCATTGCCCGCAGCCAACGCAGCCGCTACCTGGCCTGTGAAAATTGCCAGGGGAAAATTCCACGGTGAAATGCAGGCAAAGACCCCTCTGCCGTGCAGTGACATCACATTGCTTTCACCTGTGGGGCCAGGCAACTTCGATTCCAGCTCAAATTCCGCGCGGGCGCGGGCTGCGTAGTATCGCAAGAAATCCACGGCTTCGCGTAAATCGGACAAGGCGTTATCCAGTGTTTTTCCAGCTTCCTGCACAAGCAATGCCAAAAGCCGGGGAGATTTTTGCTCGAAGAGTGTTGCTGCCTTTTCCAGGATTTCAGCGCGCAATGCACCGCCACGGGCATCCCATTCGCGGCAGTGTCGGGAGGCTGAAGTCATAGCCTGCTCGACAGCTGCTTCATCGGCGTCGTGTGACACACCCAGTAAAATTCTGTGATCATGGGGTGCATGAATATTGCGCAGGGTGCCATTTCGAGTGACTTTGCCTTCCACAATTGCGGCTGCCTCGAATGTTCCGGCAAGCTCCCGGCGAATATCGTTCATGAGCGAGACGCGCGTGGGATTATTCCAGAGAGGGAAGCCTGCAGAACTTGTGCGGCCCGGAAATATTTTTCGCGGATCAGGAATATTGGGGTGCGGAATTTGGGGGAGAGCTTTCACTTGATCGACGGGATCCGCGATGATGTCTGCAATCGGTGCATCGTCATCTGCCAGCCGGTTTACAAATGAGGTATTGGCGCCGTTTTCGAGCAACCGGCGCACGAGATAGGCAAGTAGATCCTCATGGCTTCCGACCGGCGCATAGATGCGACAGCGCACATCCAATTTATTTTTTCCGACGACCTGGTCATAAAGGGCTTGCCCCATGCCATGAAGGCGCTGGAATTCATATCCCCCTGCTTCTCCGGCAACGACTTTTATGGCAGCGATGCTGTGAGCGTTGTGGGTGGCAAATTGCGGATAGAAGACATTTCGGTTGGCCAATAAATAGTGGGCGCAAGCGAGATAGCTCACGTCGGTGGAAACCTTTCTAGTGAATACCGGATAGGTTTCAAGGCCAGCCTCCTGCGCCCGCTTTATTTCTGTATCCCAATAGGCGCCCTTCACCAGGCGCAGGGGAAACTGCCTGCCGGTGGCTTTGGCAAGTTCGGCAAGCCATACAAGTGTTGGTTTTGCACGCTTGCCATAGGCTTGCACGGCAAGGCCCAGGCCATTCCAGCCCCGCAGGCTTTCCAGTTTTGAAATCCGCTCAAAAAGATCAAGGGAAAGTTCCAGCCTTGGCACTTCTTCTGCATCAATCGTGAGGCCCACGTTCAAGGATTTTGCAAGTTCACAGAGCTGGGCAGTTTGCGGCAGCAGTTCCGCCATCACACGATGCTCCTGTTTTACTTCGTAACGGGGATGAAGGGCTGACAGCTTTACGGAAATCGATGGACGCGAAAAAACATCCGATCCAAGCGCTGCAGCACCGATTTTCTTCAAGGCCCCCACGTATGACGCATAATATTTTGCTGCGTCTTCTGCGGTGAATGCTGCCTCACCCAACATGTCATAGGAAAAGCGGTAACCTTCGTTCTCCATGGGCTTGGCGACTGCCAGGGCTTCCGCAATAGTGCGGCCCAGCACGAATTGCTTGCCCATGATGCGCATGGCCTGTTTCATCGCGCTGCGGATGATCGGTTCACCCGAACGCGTGATCAGGCGTTTCAGGTAACTCCTGGTGTCCTTGCGTGTCCCCTGCCCCAGTTCCACAATACGACCGGTGAGCATCAGGCCCCAGGCAGAGGCGTTCACAAACAGTGAATCGGATTTGCCGAGATGGCCTTCCCAGTCCTTGCCACCGATTTTATCGGCTATGAGCTTATCTGCCGTTTCAGCATCTGGAATGCGAAGCAAGGCTTCCGCCATGCACATGAGCACCACGCCCTCTTCCGATGACAGCGCATATTCCTGCATGAATGCATCAATTCCACCCTGCGTCTGGCGGTTTGCCCGGACAGCGGCCACAAGCTTTTTGGCCAGATCCGCGACACGCCGCTTATTTTCTGCGCTCAATTGCGCCTGCACCGCCAGTTCCTTTACAAGTGCTGTTTCATCGGCAAAAAGGTGATCGGCAATGGCTGCGCGTGAGGAATTATTGGACATATGCTACTCCGGTCATGGTATTAACATGCCATAAGGCAATCTGTGCAAAACATCCATTCGGCCTTTGCAGTCAATACGCAGGGGGCTGGGGAATAACGTCGTGAAGCCAAAGATCATTCGTTCCATTGCAGCACTGCGCCGCGAAACCGGGGGGTGGCGCGCGGATGGCTTGAAATACGCAATAGTACCTACGATGGGTGCGCTTCACGAGGGGCACTTGGCGCTGGTGCAGGAAGGGCTGAAACGGGCAGACGCCGTGGTTGTATCCATTTTCATAAATCCCAAGCAATTTGGCGCCAACGAAGACCTGGGGCGCTATCCGCGGGACGAGGAAGGTGACATAGCCAAGCTGGCAGACGCTGGCGTTCCACTCATATTCGTTCCAACTGCGGATGAAATGTATGGCCCACAGTTTTCGACGACGGTTTCCTTAAAGGGCCCAGCCAAGGTCAATCTTGAGGACAAGTTTCGTCCAAACTTTTTTGATGGCGTGGCCACCGTGGTTGCCAAACTCTTTATCCAGAGTGGCGCGGATTTTGCCATGTTCGGGGAGAAAGACTATCAACAGTTGCAGGTCGTCAGGGCAATGGCGCGCGATCTTGATATTCCCATTGAAGTCGTTGGCGTTCCAACACTTCGCGACGAAGACGGCATGGCGCTTTCTTCGCGCAACCGATACCTCACCAAATCAGAACGCACGCAGGCAACGGCAATTTACAAGTCCCTGGTGCAAGGCGCTGAAAAAATCCGGAAGGGGACTGACGCTCAAAAGGCAATGCGGGCCGCCTCACGCTCCCTTACAACGCTTGGGTTCAAGGTCGATTACGTTACGGCGCGCAATGCGCAAACACTGGCCGTGCCGGTGCCGCGGAGCGGGGAACCCTTGCGGCTTCTGGCAGCCGCGTGGCTGGGCACAACGCGGCTGATCGACAACATCGGCGTTTAGGTCACGCTTTTGCGGCAGGCTGGACAAACCGCGTATAGACCCAACCCATTCCGATAAGGCACAGGCCAAGACCCTTGAAGGACAGGATGCGATATATTCCATCAAGTTCCGCCATGTCCCATAAGAACACTTTGCATACGACCAGCGCCAACACTGCCAAACCGGCATAGCGGAGATGCTGGTGCCCTAGTTTGATACCAGCCAAAAATAGCGCGAGACCCGAGGCCAGCCATACAACGGAATAGGCATAAGGTTCTGCTATCGACAGTGACCATGCCACCATTGCCGGGCCCTGGAAGACACGCTTGGTTTCCAGCGTGACGTAAGTGAGCGCTAGCACGAGGGCTGCAATGCCGAAGGGTAACTTCAGCTTCCCCCAATTCAGGGATTGCAGGTTCCGGGAGATAAGCGCCAGCAATATGGCTGGAGCTGCATAAGTTAACAGGAGTGTATTGAAGACCAGGTTTCCTGGGAAGGGTTCCTCGGTGAATACGGGGTTCAACACTCCAAGGCTCAAGATCAGAATTGCGCCAATCGCCATAGACAGCAATATCCGAGCGCCCCATAGCGAAACGAATGAGGAGAATATTTTCTGGCGGTAGATCAGCCCATAGCTCGCACCAAGCCATGTGAGGATATGTGCTGACATTTCAAGGAGCGACAGGGAATCGCTGCCAATACCTCCCGCGATCAACACCCGCAATTCGAGTGAGACGAGGGAAATAGCCAGGCCCAGGGTGAGCGCTTCGAAGGCCGTTGCCGATCTTGTATCTCCTGAAGATTTCAGCGAGCGGCTGGCCATGTAGAACAGAAACGCGGGAACGCCATAGCCGTAGATGGGCCAATGCTTCCCCAACGGGAGGGCGATATTATCGGTCCATATCTCGCGGGAAACGAATAACCTTAGTGCGGTGAATGAGCCGAGGGCTGCGGCTGTGGGACCGAGAAGAACTAGCGGAATGGCCTTGCGCAGGAAGGCGTAGGCAGTGGCGAGAATTGCAATGGCGAGGGTGAGCCATATGTTATCAAACATCCGGTCTTCACCAAATACCAGAAGGGCTGCGGCTCCAATTGCCAACAGGCCACAGGACAGATTTTGACGCGTGTCAGCGAGGGCGTTTCTCCTCGTCCATAGGGTGGACAGCAATAGCAATGCGGTAACTGCTGCTATCATTGCCCACCACTTATCCAGCAAAAGGTCGTCGACGCGGGCCCATGCGCCCCAGAGATAGAGAAATGCTGAGCTGGACGCGAGAGTGGCCCAAGTGACGGGGGGTCTTTTTGCGGCAACGCCCAGAATTCCCGCAGCGGTGAATGCTGCTCCTGTTGCCAATGCATAGCGCAGGAATTCGGGCGCATCGCCGCCTAGAACGTTTGACCAAAACCCCTGTTCATCCATGGCCCAGGTTGTAAGCGAGGCTTGGGACCAGCCCATCAGGACGTAAAATGTCAGGGCTGAAGCGGCAAGTGCCGCGAGAGTCGTTCCCGCTTTGCACCAGGATATGAGAGAAACAGCAGCCATTCCCATAAGAAACATTCCGAGAGCCAATGGAGCGTGTTCGCTTTTGAAAACAACTGCCGCCAAAACAATGGATGCCGCAGCAACGCCTGACGAAGCGATTTGCAGAGGTGGGGTCATGCTTAAGGGAGAAAGCAACGAGCCGTTTTCTGCCTTGAAAATAGAAAGACCGGAAATGGCAAAGAAGGCTGTTGCACCCAGTGTCAGGGCAAATAGTTGAATGGGCAAGGTGTCTGCTGCTTCGTATGGACCGTTCAGCCAGAGAAGCGCCCATGCCGCTGAAGCAATTACTGACACGTAACCCAACCACCACCAGCTGCGCTTGCGCAGGACAGCAAAGCTTGCGATCAGTATGACGAATAAATAAGGGAAGAAATTCCAGGCTGAAGGATCAGGAGAGGAGATGATTGTTGGCGTGAGATAGGATCCTGCCAGACCCAGTGCCGCTATCAGCGGCCCCTGGCGCAGGGACAAAGCCAGAGCACCCAAGCCCGTCAAACCCAAGCCGACAAAGGCTGTGGTTGGCGGCACCAATTCATAAAGGGCGTAGGCCGCATAGATGCTTGCGAATATAATCGCCAGTCCGGCGGCAGAAAGGGCTGGCGGCACATAGTTCGATTCCGGCATGCGACGGAGCAGCCTGTCACCTCCAGCGATACAGGCAGCTCCCAGCAACAGGCCCAATATGATTCTGGTTGTGGGCGATATCAGGCTGTGATCGTGGGCGTACTTCACAAAAAGCAATCCGCCAATTGCCAGTGCCACGCCGCCGATCCAGACAAACCAGCGCGAAGCCACGGCCTGCTCCATGTCGCGGCTGGGCTTTGGTGAAATCCGAGGCATCCTTGCGGGCTCAGAAATGGCCGAGGAAGGTCGGGTCGCGGGGTTTTCCACCCGCTCTCCCTTCCAGTTTGTGCTTTCAACTGGCTTAGCCGAGACTGCCCCGGGTTCGGGAACAGTGGTTTGCGGAGTTTGTGCTATCGTGAGTTTGGCAAGTCGCGCTATTTGCGCCTCGAGGCGTGAAATTTTCTTCAATGCCCTGAGGGCTGTGACCAAGCCTGCCACTGCGATCAGAAATGCCAGAATCTCCATATGCCCCACCCCTGCGATTCTTAAGGCATAAGTGTACACGGCTTGCGTTTGAAAGTCGAAACTGGGAAATAGCTGAAATGACGCGGCGAAATGATATTACCCGGCACTTGAAAAGTACGGCACCTGTGCGCTGGGAAGCAGCTCATTCTCCAGTGGGATATGAGGCGGCTCTGCAACGCATGGAGCGCGAGGTTGAGGCCATTGCCAAGGGCGAGGCTACTGAGCTTGTGTGGTTGCTGGAGCACCCGCCTCTCTACACGGCTGGGACTTCGGCCAGAGACAGCGACCTGATTTCACCGCAGCGCTTTCCGGTTCATGCGACTGGCCGTGGCGGACAATATACCTATCATGGTCCCGGCCAGCGCGTGGCCTATGTCATGCTCAATCTCAAGAAGCGGGGCCAGGATGTGCGGGCTTTTGTTGCCGGGTTGGAGGACTGGCTGATCGCTACGCTTTCGTCACTCAATGTGGTGGGTGAGAGGCGCGAGGATCGGGTTGGGGTTTGGGTTCAGCATGACTCCCGGGAAGATAAGATTGCCGCAATCGGCATCAGAGTGCGGCGCTGGGTGTCATTCCATGGAATCAGCCTCAATGTGCATCCTGATCTCAGTCATTTTGAAGGCATAGTTCCATGCGGGATTAAGGAACATGGCGTGACCAGCTTGGTTGATCTGGGTCTGCCTATGTCCATGGCTGATGCTGATGTGGCGCTGAGAGCAAATTTTCAGGCTGTGTTTGGCCATTTCCCTTAATTGTCACTTGTATTGTTTCTCTTATTTGCTAGTGATATTCGCAACCACAACCATTGGGATGCTCAACATGAAACTCTATTATGCTCCAGGCGCCTGCTCACTTGCGCCGCATATTGTCTTGTGCGAACTCGGTAAAAAGTTCGACATGGAGAAAGTCGACCTCAGCGTTAAGAAAACTGAAGGCGGCAAGGATTTCAACAAGGTGAATGCGAAGGGCTATGTGCCAACGCTAGAACTCAAGAAGGGCGAAGTCTTGACGGAAGTTTCCACAATCCTTCAGTATCTTGCGGACAAGGCCAAGGCCACGAAGATGCTGCCGAAGGCTGGCACGATGGCACGCTACCGCGCGATGGAAACCTTGAACTTCGTTGCTTCTGAACTTCACAAAATCATTGGCGGACTGTTTGCCAAGGGCATGCCAGAAGAAGGTCGCCAAATCATTCTCGAGCGCGTCAACAAGCGGCTGGACTATGTTGAATCGGTGCTTGCCAAAACGAAGTTCCTGACCGGCAAGTCGTTCAGCGTGGCAGATGCCTATGCCTTCACCGTCATGAACTGGTGCAAGGGGCTTGGCATTGACCTGAGCGCCCGCAAGAACATTTCCCGCTTCATGGCAGACATGGCCAAGCGCCCCTCGGTGCAAGCTGCCATGAAAGCAGAAGGCCTGTTGGGCTAATCTATTTGAATTCCATGATCACTGCATCGACGCTGAGGCTGTCACCAGCCTTGGCGTTGATTTTTTTTACCGTGCCATCATGCTCGGCGCGCAGAATGTTTTCCATTTTCATGGCTTCGACGATGGCCAGGGGATCACCAACTTTCACCTCTGCGCCCTCTTCTACTTGAATGGCAATGACGAGACCCGGCATGGGGCACAGCAGCTTCTTTGATGTATCGCTTGCGGGCTTCTCCAGCATGAGGAGCACGAGCTCGGCCTCGCGAGGCGTATAGACGCAGGCATCTCTTGAAACGCCGCGATGGGTGAGGCGGTATCCGTTGGCGATGCGGCGCACTTGAACGTGGAGTTCTTCGCCATCAATGAACCCGTGCCACACAGGCATGCCTGGGGTCCAGTGGCTCATCACGGCGCGTTCGCCGCGCTCACCGGGGTGCAATATCTGAATGATGCGGTCTGTCTCATGCACCACTTCGACGCAATGCCAATCCTGGTCGAGTTTTACGCAGCGGCTGCGGGAAAACTTAACGGCCCTGCCCCGCATCTGGCCGCCTATCCTGCGCCTGCGGCTATTTTCGACATGGTCGAGCACACAGGCAATGGTGGCGAACCTGTTTGCCAATTCGGCTGTCATCGGGTTACCCTTGAAGCCTTGCGGGAATTCATCTGATATGAAATTCGTGGAGAGACGGCCTTCGCGCCAGCGATTGTTGTCCATGATAGCCGAGAGAAAAGGCACATTGTGTTGGATGCCGTCGATATAGAAATTGTCCAGTTCCTGAGACATGGCAGCAATTGCCTCGGACCGTGTGGATGCGTGGGTGCAGAGCTTGGCAATCATCGGGTCATACCAGATCGATATCTCGCCGCCTTCAAAAACGCCGGTGTCGTTGCGTGTGGTAACACCGTTGCGAACCCGTTCGGCCGGGGGACGGTATTTCACCAGGCGCCCAATTGACGGGAGGAAGCTGCGATAAGGGTTTTCCGCATAAATGCGGCTTTCAATCGCCCAACCGTTGAACATGACGTCACCTTGTCGGAGGCCGAGTTTTTCCCCGGCGGCCACACGGATCATCTGTTCCACGAGATCGATGCCGGTGATGAGTTCCGTAACAGGGTGTTCCACCTGCAATCTTGTGTTCATCTCGAGAAAATAAAAGGAACGGTCCTGGCCCGCGACAAACTCCACTGTGCCCGCGCTATCGTAGTTCACGGCTCTTGCAAGAGCTACGGCCTGCTCACCCATGAGTTTGCGGGTTCTGGCATCCAGCAAGGGAGACGGTGCTTCCTCGATGACTTTCTGGTTGCGCCGCTGGATGGAACATTCGCGTTCACCGAGGTGGATCACATTGCCATGTTTGTCACCCAGCACCTGAATTTCTATATGGCGGGGATTCTCGATGAATTTTTCGATGAACAAGCGGTCGTCGCCAAAACTGGATCTGGCTTCTGATTTGGCGCGCGAATATCCATCGCGTACTTCGGTTGCTGAAAATGCAATGCGCATGCCCTTGCCGCCACCACCGGCACTGGCCTTGATCATCACCGGGTAGCCAATTTCGCCCGCAATCTTCACGGCCTCGTCTTCGGATTCAATGACGCCCAGATGGCCAGGCACAATGCAAACACCTGATGCAGCTGCGGCTTTTTTGGACTCGATCTTGTCGCCCATGGCGTCAATGGCATGGGCGTTTGGACCGATAAAAATGATGCCCGCATCTTGAAGTGCTCGGGCAAAGGCTGATCGCTCGGATAGAAAGCCATAGCCTGGATGGACCGCCTCGGCGCCTGTTGCCTTGCAGGCGGCGATGATGTTTTCGATGGAGAGGTAGGACAGGGCGGCCTGTGGGGGGCCTATGTTCACTTTTTCGTCGGCCATCTCGACATGCAAGGCACGGCTATCAGCATCGGAATAAACCGCGACGGTTGAGATGCCCATCTTGCGGGCAGTCTTGATGACGCGGCAGGCAATTTCGCCGCGATTGGCAATCAGGATTTTCTTGAACATGGGATCCGTGGCGTGACTTCGCGGAGGACTGTATCAAGCGGCAAAGGCAAGAGCAATGCGCCGCTTCAACACGCTATCATCAGAAATCCCTGCCTTCCACGAAGAAACCATACAGGCTGGTGAGCAGCGTTACGCCGAGAATTGTCATCAACCAGTTTACCATGACCTGCATGGCCAGGGATATCGACAGGCCTGCCAATCCGAAAGACCTGAAGATGAAAGCCGCCATGAGCAAGGCTAGCAGAACGATCACGGTACATATCAAAAATAAAAGGAAAAGTCCGAGGAACTGCCAAAAATTGTCGCTTGTCGCGCGCCATGCATTTCCAAATGTAAAATCAGTGCGACCCAAGGCAACCGCTGGCAGCTTTACGCTCAACCGATAAAATGAGACAAGCAGGAAGCCTACTATGGGCAGGATGGCCAGACCGAAAAGAAAAGCAGGTAGACCGTGCAGCGTGCCTCCGAACATTGCCAGCAAAATTCCAACAGGCACCATGCAGATGGCTGCCAACAAGCCCACCATGAACATTATTCCGATAACATTGAAGAAATAGCGCAACGTCAATCCATCGAGACGCAACCTCTGCAAGCCCACGGGAACGTCATCAATCAGCACGAAACGGTGCCAGTTCACCGCAATGGAAGAATAGACAAGGATGTTTGCCGCACTAAGAATGAAGGTGAGTGCCGAGGCAGTGCCATTGTATTTCGTGGGATCGGTCAAATTGTGATTGACCAGGTAAAGATTTACGGCGACGTTCAGCGGTAACAGCATCACAATCCAAGGCCAGCTGATATAAAATGCAAAACCGATGAAATTGCGGGTGGATGAGAGGGCATGGCTCATCGCACCTATTACCGGAAGTTTCTTCATTACCCCACCCCTTTGCCCGTTTGATTCGTGGGGCATAGTGCCTTAAGTCATTCAAAACGCAAGACGCGGAGTTATGCATGTCTGACATCACAACTGAGGCCGAGCTTCATGATCTCCATGGGCTTCCAGCAGCAACTTCGCTGTTATGACGAAGCCTATCCGGAGCGCATGAAACAGACAATTTATTGAGGGTTATCAATTCGTGGCCCAAGGGCCATTTCGCTAATTTGCCCTTTTGCATGCATTGCTCTACATACCGCTTCCATGAACAAGCATGTCCCGAAAGTTGGTCTCGTTTCACTTGGTTGCCCCAAGGCGCTGGTGGATTCCGAGCGTATTCTTACGCAGCTTCGCGCTGAGGGCTATCTCATCGCTCCGGGCTATGCAGATGCCGATGTTGTGCTGGTCAACACCTGTGGTTTTCTCGACAGCGCCAAGGCCGAAAGCCTGGCTGCCATTGGCGAAGCCATGGAGGAGAATGGCCGGGTTATAGTAACCGGTTGCTATGGGGTTGAAGAAGCGGCCATTCGCGCGGCCCATCCGGGCGTTCTGGCGATTTCAGGTCCGCATCAATATGAGGCGGTGGTGAATGCCGTGCATGCGGCACTGCCTCCAGTGCATGATCCGCGCTATGACTTGATGCCGCCACAGGGATTGCGGCTCACGCCCAAGCATTACGCCTATCTCAAAATTTCCGAGGGCTGCAACAACCGCTGCTCATTTTGTATCATTCCATCCATCCGGGGTGATCTGGTTTCGCGGCCGGTGGCTTCCGTTTTGTATGAAGCCGAACGCCTGGTGAAAGCCGGGGTGAAGGAACTGCTCGTTATCAGCCAGGATACATCCGCCTATGGCGTGGATACAAAATACGCCACCAGCAAATTTCATGGGCGTGAGGTTCGCGCCAAGTTTTATGACATGGCAAAAGAGCTGGGTGACCTAGGAGCGTGGGTGCGCATGCATTATGTGTATCCCTACCCTCATGTGGATGATGTGATCCCTTTGATGGCTGAGGGAAAAATATTGCCTTATCTCGACATTCCGTTTCAGCATGCATCACCTGGAGTATTAAAGGCGATGAAACGGCCTGCCAATCAGGAGAAGGTTCTGGACAGGTTGGAGAGTTGGCGGAAAATCTGCCCGGACATTGCCATCCGTTCAACATTCATTGTCGGATTTCCAAGCGAAACGGAAGCTGATTTCGATTATCTCCTGCAGTGGATGAAGGAAGCCAAGCTGGAGCGGGTGGGCTGTTTCAAGTATGAACCCGTATCGGGTGCCAAGGCCAATGATCTGGGTCTCGCCCAAGTGCCTGACGAAGTGAAGGAAGAGCGCTACCACCGCTTCATGGAAGCCCAGCAAGACATTTCTGCCGCCATATTCGCAGGCAAAGTGGGCCGCGAGATTGACGTGCTGGTGGATGCGATTGATCTTGAAAATGATGAGGCGGTTGCGCGCTCGCCTTGGGACGCGCCCGAAATTGATGGCAACGTATTCCTGCCGGGCCAGACACAGCTTAAGCCAGGAGACATGGTGCGGGCACGTATCGTTGAAGCGGAAGAATATGACCTGGTGGGCGAACTACTTTAGGGCAGCCTCGGCCGCGCTCAAGTAGTCACGCGTTATTGGCAGCGTGTGCACATTTTTGGTGAGTTGAAGCTGGAAGTTCATGTGGCTTCCGTGGCTGAAAACCAACTCGCTGGAGATGAGATAGAACTCCCACATGCGGCAGAAGCGTTCATCCATCATGGTTGCTACCCTGCTGCGATTAGCCTGAAAGCGCGTTTCCCAGGCGCGCAGTGTCTTGGCATAATGCAGCCGCAGGATTTCGATGTCAGTGATCCAGAGCCTTGAGCGTTCCACGCTGGCCGTTGCTTCGGAGAGCGCTGGCGAATAGCCGCCGGGGAAAATATATTTGCGGATCCATGCGCCTGTGGAACTTGGACCGCCTTTGCGACCAATGGAATGAACCACGGCTACACCATCATCTGTCAGAAGATCGCGGATGTGGTTGAAATATTCGTCGTAGTGGACGATGCCAACGTGTTCGAACATGCCTACAGACACAACACGATCAAATTTGCCTTTCACTTCGCGGTAGTCGATCAGCTCGAATTTCACACGGTGCTCCAGCCCGCGTTCCTTGGCCCGCTGCCTTGCCAACGCAAGCTGTTCCGTGGACAGCGTAACGCCCAGGACTTCAACATCGGCGTTTGCCGCAAGGTAAAGCGCCATGCCGCCCCAGCCGCAGCCTATATCCAGCACGCGCTGGCCGGGTTTCAGGTTGAGCTTGGACGCTATGTGACGCAGCTTGTTCTGCTGGGCAATTTCCAGCGTGTCATCGGGGGTGAGATAATAGGCACAGGAATAATTCATGTCCTCATCGAGGAACAATTTGTAAAAATCATTGGATAGATCGTAGTGGTGCTGCACATGTTTCTTGGCAGTTTTCGTGGTGTTGCGCTGGTGCAATTTTCGCATGCTTTTCAACCCCGTATTCAGCATTTTTTGAAGCGGGTGGGTGCGCAGATTCCGGCGATTGAGCATGAACAGCAACAGGAATTCGCGGATCGTTCCCTGCTCGATTGTCAGTTTGCCATCCATATAGGCTTCGCCGGCATGAAGTTCGGGATGCAAGAAAAGCGATTTGTAGAGTTTAGGATCGTGCAGCCGGACGGCGACCTCCGGTCCTGTCGTGCCTTGAAAAATGTGAGTCTGACCTTCCGCATCTATGAGCGTGAATTTTCCGATTTTGATGAGACGTTTCAGGAGGCCGTTCAATAAAAGCATGATTTTCTCTTCAAAGCGGTATGTTATCGTGCTTTTTCCATGGGTTAGTCAATTCCTTATGTTGCAACATGGCAAGCCCTCTTGCGATGCGCTTTCGCGTTGAGTGGGGGATTATTATTTCATCGAGGAAACCACGCTCGGCTGCCACAAATGGATTGGCAAAGCGTTCTTCGTAATCTTTCACACGTTCGGCGATTTTCGCTTTGTCACCGAGTTCACTGCGATAGATGATTTCCGTGGCCCCGCGCGCTCCCATGACGGCTATTTCTGCCGTGGGCCAGGCGTAGTTCAAATCCCCGCGCAAATGCTTGGAGGCCATCACGACATAAGCACCGCCATAGGCTTTTCTGGTGATCAGCGTGATTTTTGGAACGGTGGCCTCGGCATAGGCAAACAAGAGTTTTGCACCATGCTTGATCAAGCCGCCAGACTCTTGCGCCGTTCCGGGCAGGAAACCGGGGACATCCACGAAAGTGACAATGGGGATATTGAAACAATCGCAGAAGCGCACGAAGCGGGCAGCCTTTCGGCCAGCGTCGCTATCCAGCACGCCTGCAAGTACGAGCGGCTGGTTTGCAACGAGACCTATGGTTTGTCCGCCAATACGCGCCAGTCCCACAATGATGTTTTTTGCGTGAGCTTCCTGAATTTCAAAAAAATCGCCCTCATCCACGACCTTGTGGATGAGTTCCTTCATATCATAGGGCTGGTTTGGGTTGGCGGGAATGAGCGTGTCCAGCGAGGCATCGTTCCTCTCCACCGTGTCGAAACTCGGCAACTCGGGTGCGGGCGATGTGTTGGAGGACGGCAGGAAATCAATGAGCCGACGCATCTGCAACAAGGCTTCAACATCATTGTCATAAGCCTTGTCAGCAATGGAGGATTTGGTGGTGTGTATGGAGGCGCCGCCGAGTTCCTCCGCCGTCACCGTTTCGTTGGTTACGGTCTTGACCACGTCGGGGCCGGTTACAAACATGTAGCTGGTGTCGCGGATCATGAAGATGAAGTCGGTCATAGCGGGGGAGTAAACATCGCCACCAGCGCACGGGCCCATGACAACCGAAATCTGCGGAATGACGCCGGACGACAGCACATTGCGCTGGAAGACTTCGCCGTAGCCACCCAGGGCGTTGACACCTTCCTGAATGCGGGCGCCTCCTGCATCGAACAAACCGATAATCGGTGCCCGGTTCTGCAAGGCCATGTCCTGGATTTTGGTGATCTTGCGGGCATGCGACTCGGAGAGCGAACCGCCAAACACCGTAAAGTCCTTGGCAAAGACGTAGACCAAGCGGCCATTTACGGTGCCCCAGCCCGTGACCACGCCATCACCGGGGATTTTGCTGTTTTCCATGCCAAAATCGGTGCTGCGATGTTCAACGAACATGTCAAATTCTTCGAACGAGCCTTCGTCCAGCAGCACGTCCAGACGCTCGCGGGCCGTGAGCTTGCCGCGGGCATGCTGGGCAGCGGCGCGTTTTTCTCCGCCCCCGGCCCTGGCTTCAGCCCGGCGTTTTTCCAGTTTTAAGAGAATTTCCTGCATGAACACCCTCTAGAGGGTGTGTACCCAAGCAGCAACTGGGCGTTTCGTCAAACGGGAGATGTGGGGGCCGCCAGAATTACTGTGCTGAGCTAATTACCGCATCTATGTCGGCAGAAGCTTTGGCGCAGAAACCTGCGTTGTCCGCGTCAGCGTCAGCCTGGGTTTTGCTCCACAAGGCATCAAGATCGTTTTGAGCCAGACCGCTGCGCTGTTCTATGCGCTGGACAGCATCGCCGAGCTGGCTGGATTTGGCGCTATCAAGTCCCAGATTGCATTTGGCTGCGGCAACGCCCGCCTGATAAGCGGCGACGAGATCGCTCGGCGCCGACTGGGCAAATGCGCTTGCGCTTCCAATCCAGATCAGAACAGCAGCTGACAACAATAGGCGAGACGTCATGGCCAAAGCCCCCTCGATTTTTTTTATTGCAGGTTCGTTTCTTCCAGAATCATGTCCGCGATATGGCAAGCCTGACGAAGTCCACGCAAGCCAAAAATTCCCTATGCCGTCCAGCTCTTCTTGCCACGGCTTCGTCATCCTTGCCCCAGGTTTGGATTTGCCAATCTTCATCGACATTCGCCGCAGTCCAAGCCAATTCTGCCGAAATGTCACCTGCCACCATCATGAGGGCGAGAACTGCGGAACCTGTCAGGGTGGTAAGATTATGTGCGGCGGTGAAGCTGAAGGTATCCAGATTGTTCAGATGACTTTCAAAGGATTGCATCGCCTGTTGCGGCTGTGGGCGATGGACAATTTCGTGGGCAACGACAAGACTTGCTCCCAGTGTTTGGAACGCCCAGGCGATAACAGGGTTCCACAATTGATTTTGGAGGGACACCAAACCTTCCGGAACGGTGGCGCGGTAGCACACCAAATCGCTGCCCGCGAAGTCCAATATTTCCTGCGTGATGGATTGCCGCTCGGCGGTGGCGCGATCAATGGCTGTATTGGCAAGTTTTGTAAAAGGCATGGCGTGAGGATTAATGAACTCGCCCTGTGCCTCCCATTCCGCAGCTACAGCGCCCGCCAGCGCGCGGTTTGGCAGTTTCAGCGGAGCTTTCAACGGCGTTTTGACAATGCGCTGATCCAGCGCGATTTCCAGGCCTTGCGTGACACTTACGGATTTATAAAAGCGCTTCGGCAAAATGTGCTGGATACGATCGCGCGACAATCTTTCAAAACGTTGGTCGGGAGTTTCATCAGTCATTCGTCATTGGCCTGATAGCGCTTAGGATCGAAGCCAAACATGTCCCAGGTTTCGTGCATGTGGGGTGGCAGTTCGGCCGATACGTCCACAATCCCTTCGCGGGGATGAGGGAATACAATGCGACGGGCGTGGAGATGGAGCTTCTTCGATACGCCTTCCGGCATATCCGCATTCCCCTCGTATTTCTCGTCGCCCAATATCGGATGACCAATATAGGCCATGTGGGCGCGGAGCTGATGCTGCCGTCCGGTTACGGGTTTGAGCGACACCCATGCTGTAATGGGTGGTGCCTGATCCACGACTGCATAGTAGGTTATGGCGTGCTGGGCGTTTTCATCGTTCTTGTCACCTGCCCTTACACGATCACCGTCCGGGCCCTGAGCCTTCAGCAGCGGCACATCAATACGGCCCTGCGGCGGCTTGGGCACGCCTTTGACGGCCGCCCAATAGGTTTTCTTCACGGCGCGCGTGGCAAAAAGCTTGCCCAATGCCGAAGCAATCGACCTTCGTTTGGCCACGACGATTACCCCTGACGTGTCGCGGTCCAACCGGTGGACGAGCAACGGGCGCTCACCACTTTTCTTGGCCATGCCCATGAGCAAGCCATCGAGATGGTGAAATGTCTTGCTACCGCCCTGAACCGCAAAGCCTGAGGGCTTGTTCAGAACATAGAGATCTTTATCCTCGAAAATCACCATATTTTCAAAGAGTTCGGTCTCTTCCTTCGACAAAGGCGTTACGTTGCCCTTGGGTGCGTCGGCAGGGCGGGTATCAAACATCAGGGGAGGAACCCTTAATTCCTGTTCTGCCTGGAGCCTTGTGCTGGTTTTGGCACGGCCTCCCTGGACCCGCACCTGGCCGGTGCGGGTGAGCTTGTTGAGATAAGCAAACGTTACCTGCGGGAGATGAATTTTGAACCAGCGATCCAAGCGGATGCCGTCTTCATCAGCAGAAACAATATAACGTTTGACATCAGCAGGCATGATTGTGCCTGGGCAAGTCATTGAGCGTGTATGAGATCATGATGCGAGGGTGCGTACCAGATACAATCCTGCAAATACAGCGATAAGCGACAGGGCGACCGAACTTGCGCCATAGGCTGCCGCTGCGCCAAAGGTCCTGCGCTCCACCAAAAGCGCGAAGTCCAGTGAAAAAGCCGAGAAGGTCGTAAATCCACCGAGAACGCCAGTGGTGAGAAAGCTGCGCGTTTCTGGGCTCACATTAACCTTCAGCGCCAGCAGCGCCACGAGAATGCCCATGGCAAAACAGCCGATGACATTGACCATTAGCGTGTGCCAGGGAAATCCCTGGCCTAACATGCGACCGGACCAAACATTCACGCCGTAACGCGCCGCCGATCCCATGGCACCCCCTAAAGCAACCCATAAAAAGACTGGCATTACAGCCAGCCCTTCTGCCTGAAATACAGCCATGGAAGAAAGGCGGAAAGCGCCATGAGTGCAATGGCCATGGGATAACCGTATTGCCAAGTGAGTTCGGGCATGAACCTGAAGTTCATTCCGTAAAGACTGGCTACCAGCGTGGGCGGCAGGAATACGACGGATGCAACGGAGAATATCTTGATGATGTTGTTCTGTTCGATGGCGCTCATGCCAAGCACGGCGTCCAGCAGGAAGCTGATTTTACCAGAAAGGAATGAGGAGTGGTCGGACAGGGATTGTATGTCGCGCTGAATAACCCGGACGCGCCCGCGGTTTTCCTTGACATCTTTTGTTTGCTTCATCTGATCGATGAGCGCCTGCATGAAGGCTGTCATGCGGCCGATGGAGACAAGGCTTTCGCGCATCTTTGAATTAAAGTCACCTTCTTCGCCGATGTTATCGAGCAGCGCCGAAAAATTCATCGGTCTTCTGCGGGCTTTGCGTCCCTTGGGCGTTCGGCTGGAGTTGAACGTGGCGCGCGAGGTATCATCAATAATGGTGCCAACGCGTTCGAGATGATCAGCGGCACGATCCACCACAGCTTCAAGAAGGCTGAGCAGAATGCCCCAACCGGTCATTGCGGTGTTCTGGGGTTTCATGGCGCGGTGAACGTATACCGGAAATGCCTGGGGATGATGGTAACGAATGGTGATGAGGAGATTGCCCTTGATGATGAAGGTGACGGGCGATGATTCCGGCCTGTCATTTTCGCCGCGACGAATGAGGTTGGCCGTCATGAAGGCTGCGCCATCTTCCTGGTAGAGACGGCTGGAGGCCTCAATCTCCGCCAGTTCTTCGCGGGTGGGAATATCAATCTTGCATGCGGCTTCCACTGCGGCCTCTTCCTCAAACGTAGGCGCGACCATGTCAAGCCACACGGCTCCATCCGGCACATGCGGCGCATCCCCTGGGGGAAATTCTGTCAAGCAACCATTTTGAGTTCCGTAAGCTGACAACATTGTGCGTCTCTCATTTGCAGTCAAACCCAGCTAGCCTAATCGGGAGGGCTGATCAACTGCGGCTTACGACCAGTCCAGGACAACTTTGCCGCATGAGCCCTGTTTCATCAAGGCAAAGCCCTGCGCAAAGTCCACGGCTTTCATGCGGTGGGTGATCACTTTGCGCACATCAAGACCCGACTGCAGCATGGCTATCATCTTGTACCAGGTTTCAAACATTTCGCGACCGTAGATGCCCTTGATGGTGAGTGATTTGAAAATGACGCGGTTCCAATCCACCGGGACGGGTGTTGAGGGAATACCCAGCATGGCCATTTTTCCGCCGACGATGATGTGGTCTGTCATCTGGTCAAAAGCCACGGGTGCCCCTGACATTTCAAGTCCCACATCAAACCCCTCGCGCATGCCGATACGTGCCATTACGGATTTGAGGTCTTCCTTCGAAACATTGACTGTCACCGCGTCGGTCACCTGATTGCAGAGATCGAGGCGGTAGTCATTTATGTCAGTTATGACGACGTGGCGCGCGCCCACATGCCGACACACCGCAGCGGCCATGATGCCTATTGGACCAGCGCCGGTAATCAGAACATCCTCGCCCACGAGATCATATGCGAGTGCCGTATGCACAGCATTTCCCAGCGGATCCAGGATGGCTCCGATTTCGTCATCAATTTCCGGTGGAAGATGAATGGCGTTGAAAGCGGGAAGTTTTACGTATTCGGCAAAGGCGCCTGGCACGTTGACGCCAATGCCGCGCGTTTCCGGATCGAGATGAAAGTGCCCTGCCCTTGCCATGCGGCTTTTCATGCCGATGAGGTGGCCCTCTCCCGAAACACGGTCGCCCACTTTCACGGTGCGGACATGGCTTCCGATTTCGGTGACAATTCCTGCATACTCATGACCCACCACCATGGGCACGGGTATGGTCTTTTTTGCCCACTGATCCCAGTTCCAGATGTGTAAATCAGTGCCGCAGATGCCAGTTTTGGCAACCTTGATCAGGATGTCGTCGGGGCCAATTTGCGGTATGGGTTCATCACGGAGAACAAGGCCTGGCTTGGCTTCAGCCTTGACCAAAGCGCGCATCAGATAACTCCCAGTTCTTTGCCGACCGCTGTGAAGGCGGTGATGGCGCTGTCAATATCAGAGGGCGTGTGTGCGGCAGACATCTGTGTCCGAATGCGGGCCTTGCCTTGGGGTACCACGGGAAAGAAAAATCCCGTGACATAGATTCCACGTTCATAGAGTTTCTCGGCCATGGATTGGGCCAATTCTGCTTCGCCCAACATCACGGGAATGATTGGGTGCTCACCGGGCAAGAGTTGGAAACCTGCTTTCGCCATGCCGGAACGGAAATGCCTGGCATTGGCGAATAGTTGGCCACGGAGATCGTCACCATTCTCTGCAAGGTCGACGGCTTTGATGGAGGCGGCTACGATGGCAGGAGGCAGTGCATTGGAAAACAGATAGGGCCTGGAGCGCTGCCGCATGAGATCCACAATCAGCCTTGAGGCAGCGATATAGCCGCCTGCGGAGCCTCCCAGGGCCTTGCCGAGGGTTCCGGTGAGGATATCCACCTTTACGCCCGCTCGCGCTGGGCTGCCACGCCCCTGAGGACCGACAAAACCTGTTGCGTGGCAATCGTCCACCAGGATGAGGGCCTCAAACTTGTCGGCCAAAAGGCGGATTTCGCCCAGTTTGGCGAGGTAGCCATCCATGGAGAAAACACCATCCGTGGCGATGAGAAGGCGCCGCCGGTTTTCAGACCGCGCCCTCTTCAATTGCACCTCGAGATCAGCCATGTCGCCATTGGCGTAACGGAAGCGCGCGGCCTTGCACAAACGAATGCCATCAATAATCGAGGCGTGGTTGAGGGCATCGGAGATGACGGCATCCTGTTCGCCCAGCAAAGGTTCAAAAACGCCTGCATTCGCGTCGAAACATGCTGCATACAGGATGGCATCCTCCATTTGCAGGTATCGGGCAATGCGGGCCTCCAATTCCTTATGCAAATCGGATGTGCCGCAGATGAAGCGAACGGATGCCATGCCTAGACCATGACTATCCAACGCTTGCTTTGCGGCCTCAATCAAGGCGGGGTGGTCAGCCAATCCCAAGTAGTTATTAGCACATAAATTCAATATGTTATGTTTGCTTGCAACTGTTATGTGCGAGCTTTGTGGAGAATAAATTGGCCTCTCGGTTTTCCACAGGGATTGAGCCCGGATGGCTTCGAGTTCGGCTGCAAGCTCTGCATCGATACGGGACATGAAAAATCCTCCGAATTCCTCTTGCCCCTCCTCCCGAATTTCCGCAAGCCGTGAGTTTGTTTCACGCCTTGGCCTGTGCTATGCGGCTTGCCATGACAAAACCTGTACATATTATTGGCGCCGGCATGGCGGGAGCGGAAGCGGCGTGGCAATGCGTGCGGGTGGGCGTGCCGGTGGTTCTGCATGAAATGCGTCCCAAGGTTGGCACGGACGCACATAAAACGGGAGGCTTTGCGGAACTCGTATGTTCCAATTCTTTTCGGTCGGATGACGCGGATCAGAATGCAGTTGGTTTGCTGCACTGGGAAATGCGGCAAGCAGGTTCTCTTATCATGGGGACGGCTGACCGCCATCAAGTTCCAGCCGGAGGAGCACTGGCCGTTGACCGCGATGCGTTTTCGGAAGATTTGACTGCGCGGCTGAAAAGCCATCCCTTGGTGCGCGTTGAATATGAGGAAATCAGCGGCCTGCCGCCCGAAGACTGGGACAATGTCATTGTGGCCACAGGGCCGCTGACCTCTGCATCTCTAGCCAGGGCTATTCGCGGCATAACGGGTGAAGAAGATCTGGCATTTTTTGATGCCATTGCTCCCATCATTCACCGGGACTCCATCGACATGGACAGGGCGTGGTTTCAATCGCGCTATGACAAGGTGGGGCCGGGAGGCACCGGCAAGGACTACATTAATTGTCCTTTGGACCGCGCCCAATACGAAACCTTTGTGCAGGCGCTTCTGGATGGCGAGAAAACCAATTTCAAGGAATGGGAGAAGTCGACGCCCTACTTCAGTGGCTGCCTTCCTATCGAGGTGATGGCCGAGAGCGGCGCGGAAACCTTGCGGCATGGGCCGATGAAACCGCGCGGGCTGACGAATGCCCACCAGCCGGATGTAAAAGCTCATGCCGTGGTGCAGCTGCGGCAGGACAACAAGTTGGGGACGCTCTACAATATGGTGGGCTTCCAGACCAAGCTGAAATATGCCGACCAGGTCCGCGTGTTTCGCTCCATTCCGGGCCTGGCACATGCTGAGTTTGCAAGACTGGGTGGCCTGCACCGCAATACGTTTCTCAACAGCCCCAAGGTGCTGGATGATCAATTGCGTTTGAAGGCGTGTTCGCAATTACGTTTTGCAGGGCAGATCACAGGCGTTGAGGGTTATGTGGAAAGTGCTGCCATGGGGCTGATGGCGGGGCGGATGGCGGCGGCTGAACGACTGGGTTTGGGATTCGCCTTGCCGCCACCCACGACAGCGCATGGTGCCCTCATCAATCATATTACTGGCGGTCATATTGAAACGACCGACAAGGGCAGCGGTTCGTTTCAGCCGATGAACGTGAATTTTGGACTTTTCCCACCTGTTGCAGCGCCACGCCGCATTGAGGGAAAGAGGTTGGATCACAGCGAAAAGGCAATTGAGCGCAAGCGTGCCTATACGTCCCGCGCCCAAAATGATTTTGCAAAATGGATCGAAAGTTGTTTGGTTTCTGCGGCAGCATAGCGGGCGATTGTCAGAAGCTGTTCCTGCGCGCCGCGCGCCAGATTTTTAGCTGACGCCAGAACTGGGCAACTTCAGATTTGTCGCCTCGCTCGATGCGGGAAAGATACATTTCAGTGAGGCTTGCAGGCAAAAATGCGGGAAGGGCTGCGCTGGTGATGTGAATGACGCGGGCCTGTTCAAGCCGTTTTCTGGCGTGGCTGCATAATTGCCGGATGGCCTGCTGTTCTCCCAGCTTTTGCATCATATCCGCCGGAATATACTTCTTGAAATTCCTGGAACGCAGCACTGATGCGATGCCTTGTGCAACACCGGCGAGTCCAGCTGCCTCCGGCGCTGGCGCACCAATTATAAGCGCTGCCATTTGAATAAGGGCCGCCTGGGTTTCGCCGAGGTATCCTTCGAGATCAGCCAAGTCGGGCATCACATCGTCATAGAGATCGAATTCATGGGCGAGCACCAGGTTGCGCAGCGCGTGGCGGGGAAGGCTTGCGGTTTTCACCGTTGCCGCCATGGCTTGTGCCACGGGGTGATCCTGCGTCTGCCCATCATAGATTCCATCGATGGTGTCCAGCCACCACTGCTGGCGAATCAGGCCCATCTGCGGTTCGCTGACGAGATCAGCTATGCGGGTTATTTCCAGATTAAAGGCATAGAGGGACAGGAGTTGGGGTCGGGTTCTTTCTGGCGCAAAAAGCAAGCTGAGATAGTTGTTCTTGTCACCCTGGGCCACGAGATTTTCAACATGCGCGTTCATTCCGCATTCTGGACAGCGATGAAAGCTGCGGCCACCTTGCGTTTTTCTGCCAGCAAGACACCATAGGTTCGAACCGCTGAACCCGTGCTCATGAAATCAAGGGGAAGATTGCGATCCGCAAAGGCCTTGATGATTGGCTTTGGGGGACGTTCCATTGTTGTGCCGGTTCCGAGAAGCAAGAAATCAATGTCCTTGGCCTCTGCAAATACCTGGGAAAAATCCTGTGGCAACAGGTTTGATAATTCGGTCACGTCCCAGCGATGCATGCCGCTTGGCAATATCAGCAGGGAGCCCACATGCGACATGCTTGCGAAACGGAATCCGCCGTTGCCATAGGCGTCGATGGTCGCGCGCGATGGTAGAAAAGTGGTCACGGCCTGACGGGTTTTACCTTGGCTTTCTGGCGGGCATCCTCGCGGTTGGTGCCCAACAGGATGAGCACTGGAGATGCGATGAAGATGGACGAGTAGGTTCCCACGATAACACCCCAGATCATGGTGAAGGTGAAGCCACGCAAAACCTCGCCGCCGAATGCATAAAGTGCGATGAGGGCCAGCATGGTGGTGACCGAGGTAAGAATGGTGCGCGGAAGAACCGAGTTAAGCGAAAAATCAATTAAATCGGCAAGAGGCATGGACTTGTATTTGCGCAAGTATTCGCGGATGCGATCAAAAACAACAACCGTATCGTTGAGGGAATAACCCACAATCGTAAGAATGGCGGCAATGATCTGGAGATTGAATTCGATCCGCAACAGGCAGAAGAGGCCGATGGTCAAGAGCACGTCATGGAGAAGTGAAATTACCGCGCCGATGGCGAACTGCCATTCAAACCGGAACCAGACGTAAACAAGAATGCCGAGAATGGCTACCACAACGGCGATGATGCCCTGCTCTGCCAGCTCGCCAGAAACCTTTGGTCCCACAACATCCACACTGCGGTATTCAATGCCAGGTCCCAGCGACGACTTGATCTTCTCAACCGCCAATGTCTGGGCCGGGTCTCCGCCTTCCTGCGTTCCAATACGGATCAGCAGATCATTGGGGGAACCAAATTCCTGAAGCTCCACAGCACCCAAGCCAAGGCTATCCAGTTTTGACCGCAGTTGATCCAGATTGGCAACCTGTTCGGTGCGAATGGTGATGACGGAGCCGCCCTTGAAATCGACGCCCACATTCAAGCCAACAAAAATGAACAGCAGCAGGGAGGCAAGACACAAGAGGCCCGATACGAAGAAGCCAAAACGGCTCAACAGCATGAACGGAATTTTTGTGTCGTCGGGAATGAATCGAATAGGTCTGAATGCCATGAGAATAAACCCGCCTTACAGCGGAACCTCCTTGGGTCGCGCCCAGCGTGCCCAGAGCGTTACGATGAAACGGGTGACGGTAAAGGCTGTGTACATTGTGGTGAGAATGCCGATTGCGTGGGTGATAGCAAAGCCCCGCACTGGGCCAGAACCCACACCGAACAAAACCACTGCTGCAATCAATGCCGTTAGATTGGAGTCAAGAATAGTGGCCAAGGCGGAGCTAAATCCCGTCTCCATCGAAGCCATGGCGGAACGTCCATTGCGCCATTCTTCGCGGATGCGCTCGAAAATGATCACGTTGGAGTCCACTGCCATACCCATGGTCAAAACGATGCCTGCGATGCCTGGCAGCGTGAGCGTGAAGCCTACGACGGACATGACCGCGATAAGCATGGCGAGGTTAAAGAGCAAAGCAATATCCGCGAAGAGACCGAACAGTCCGTAAGCCACCACCATGAATACCATAACGAGGATCAGGCCGATGATGGCTGCGTTAAAGCCTGCCTTGATGGAATCAGAACCAAGGCTTGGCCCTACGGTGCGTTCTTCCACAATATTGAGTTTTGCCGGCAAAGCGCCGGAGCGCAGCACCACAGCAAGGCTGTTGGCTTCTTCGGTTGTGAAATTTCCCGAGATTTGGCCGGAACCACCAAGAATGGCTTCGTTGATGTTGGGGTAGCTTACGACGATACTGTCTAGGATAATTGCAAAGGGTTTGCCCACGTTTTCTGCAGTAAGTTTACCGAAGCGCAGGGATCCCTTCTGGTTGAATTTGAAGCTCACGACCGCACGATTATTCTGGTCAAAGCTTGGTTGTGCATCGGTCAAGTCAGCACCGTCGACCGTGGCACGGCTTGAGGTTTGAACCCAAATCTTCTGATCGGGCTTGTCCTTGAGGGGGAGCTCTTCACAGCCTTGGGGTGGCGTTTGATTGGGACCGGTCGGCTGTTCCTGGCAAAGGAGCTGGAACGTCAATTTTGCTGTCTTTCCGAGAATATCCAGGATTTCCTTTGAGCTACTGATACCGGGAAACTGGATGGCAATGCGGTCACGGCCCTGCTGCTGAATTGAAGGTTCAGTGGTTCCCAATCCATTCAGGCGATTTGATACAATCCTGAGCGACTGGGTAATCGCTGTGGAAACTTTTGTATCAAAACCGGATTGCGAGAAATTCAAATTCACCAGTTCATTCTGGTTGGAGAATTCATAGAGATTGACTGCAACACCCGTGGAAAGAAGCCCGCCATTCAGGGGCTGCAAGAGTTTTGTCAGTTCGGTTTTGGCGGTTGGGGCGTCAGCGGCATTGGATAGACGAACACTCACGCCATTTTCCGATTGCGTGATACCCTTGTAAGCGATTTTCGCGTCACGCAGCGTCGCGCGCGTGTCACTGGTGAGTTGCTTCAAAAGGTTGGTTTTGAAATCCTTGCGGTCCAGTTCCAGAACGATGTTGACGCCACCCTGAAGATCCAATCCCAAGGGCATGGACTTTGCCCCCAACGTGTTCTTTAAAAACGCTTGCATCTGCGGCGGCGCCGCGTTGGGGAGTGCAAACAGCAATGCAATGAGAACGGAAGCCAGGATGGCGATTGTCTTGAATCTGGAATATGGGAGCATGTAAGTTTACTTCGCGTCCGCTTTGAGGGGTTCGCCCTTGGCGCGCACATCGCTGAGGCCCTGACGCAATACTCGAACTTTTACGTTTTCGCCCACTTCCACAAGCAATTCCTTGTCATCGACGACCTTCACCACCTTGCCAATAAGTCCGCCTGTGGTCACGATCGTATCGCCACGGGCCACTTTGGAGATCATGTCCTGGTGCTCCTTCAGCTTGCGCTGCTGAGGGCGGATCAGGAGAAAGTAAAACACGCCCATTATCAAAACCAGAGGAAGGATCATGCTCATGAAATCGCCCATTGCAGGTGCTCCTGCTGCTTGGGCATAGGCTGGTGTTATAAACATGAAGACTCCTGCGGTGGGATGGCCATGAACTGGCCTGATAGAGGGTTTGCCGGAATATAGCGATGGAATTTCGCATTGCAACCGCACACTTGCAAACTCTTTACCTGCTTTGCGGGGGCAGCTATGAGCATGCCATGACCAAAAAAACCCAAAATGCATTGCTTTCACGGATTGCAGCGGCGCTGGAACGGCTGGCTCCTTCCCCTGCGCCCTCGCAAGGCTTGGCAGCTGCCAGTGCATTTGTATGGCATGCGGTTCCCGGTACGCTACAGCCTGTTGCGAAGGTGAACCGCGTGGAGCTTGCACTGCTCAAGGGCATTGATCTTACGCGCGATATTCTGCTGGAGAATACGCGCCGCTTTGCCAGAGGGCTTCCTGCGAACAACGCCTTGCTGTGGGGGGCCCGCGGCATGGGTAAGTCTTCATTGGTAAAGGCGTTGCATCATGCGGTGAACGAGGAAACTGGCGGCAGTCTCAAACTCATTGAAATCCATCGCGAGGATATCGAGAGTCTACCCTCCCTTATGACTATTCTGCGGGAATCACCTGAAGTGAATTTTATCGTCTTTTGCGACGATCTTTCGTTTGATGGGCAGGATGCGTCTTACAAGTCGCTGAAGGCAGCGCTTGATGGCGGCATTGAAGGCAGGCCGGACAATGTCATTCTTTACGCTACATCCAATCGCCGGCATTTGCTTCCGCGGGACATGATTGAAAATGAGACTTCCACCGCCATCAATCCTTCCGAGGCGGTGCAGGAAAAAGTGTCCCTGTCGGACAGGTTCGGGCTGTGGTTGGGATTTCACAATTGTTCGCAGGACGAATTCCTGGAAATGATTGATGGCTATGCAGCCTATTTCAAATTGCCCGTGAAGCCAGCACAATTGCATGCAGGCGCCATTGAATGGTCAGTTACGCGCGGAAGCCGATCTGGCCGCGTCGCCTGGCAATATATTCAGGACGTGGCAGGCAAGGCTGGCATGAAAATAAAGCCGTAAAAGCAAAAACCCGATTATCAGAACCGGGTTCTCACTTGCAGGGGCTGTTTAGTATCAGTTGGACGCAGTGGCCGACGAAAGGAACTTGAGCGGATCCATGGCCGTTGCACCCTTGCGCACTTCAAAGTGCAGTTGTGGGCTGGAGACCGAACCTGTCTGTCCTGCCTTGGCGATGACGTCGCCGCGTTTGACCGTATCGCCGCGTTTCACGAACAATTCGCTTGCATGAGCATAGGCCGTAACCCAACCGCCTTCGTGGCGAACGAGAACGAGATTGCCGTAGCCCTTCAATTCGTTTCCGGCATAGGCAACCACGCCACTTTCAGCAGCACGAATGCCTGTTCCTTCCGGCACAGCAATGTTGATGCCTTCATTTTTCAAACCATTTGGCTTGGCGCCATATTCGGAAATGACCTTTCCTTTGACGGGCCAGCGCATTGCGCCACCGATGGGAGCGGCATTCAATTGGGCTGCTGGCTGCGATGGAGATGAAGCGGCAGGCGTTGCAACCGGGATTTCTTCGGCAGCAAGCGATTGGCTGGCAGCGAGATTTTTTGGCCGATCAATGATTTTGGGCTGGTATTCATTGGAAGCCATTTGTGGCTGATTAGGCTCGTCGCCTGCATTATCTGCCATTGCCGCATTGTTGCCGGCAGGAACACGCAAGCTTTGGCCCATGCTCAAAGCCTTGGAATGCGAGAGGCCATTCATATCGGCAATCGTATAGGGTGAAACGCCGTACTTGCGGCCGAGTGAAAAGAGTGTTTCGCCGCTGGCCACGGTGTGGGTGCCGGCTGGTGACAGTTTTTTCGCGCGCAGTGACAGGGGTGTCACGTCCTCACTCGAGGCAATATTGGACTGGCTCATCACGCGTTTTGGCAGCATGGCGTGTGCCACGCCGGGGATGCGCAACACGCGACCGGAACTTACCGAATAAGGCGGCGAGATATGGTTGGCTGATGCCAATTGGGCAACGGTGAGGCCATTTGCCTTTGCTATGGAATATAGGGTCATGCCCTGCCCCACACGCACAGAGCCGGACGCTGCGGGCGCCGCGTCAGTCGTAGTATCGTAAACCGGTTTCTGATATTTTGGCTTCACATATGCGGTCTGGTTATCGGCAGATTCGTCAGCAACAGGAGCCTCTGCATCATAGGCCGATGGCTTGTAAGTTGGTTTTTTATACGTTTGGGAGTTATAGGAATAGCGTGGTGGGTTTACCGTTGCATTGGATAGTGGCCTGGAAACAATGGCCTCGTCGCTCGTATCCTCATAGCCCATTTTTTTCTTTTTTGGCACAGAGGCGGTGTAAACCGGATCAGAATTGGATGGGTTTTCGGCGAAACGCTCGACGGCGTTTGAACATGCGCCCAACATTATCGCCAAGGCGACTGAAGCCAATATCTTGGATCGAGAGAACCCCATTGGGGCCACTGGCAAATTACGCATAACAAACTCCACAAACAAACTCACAAGGCGATAATGACTCGTTTAGGTTAACGGAGCGTTTAAGATTTCACCCTCTTGGATGCTGTTGCGAAAATTACTCCACGACAACATCGGCGCCAATTTCCACACGGTCAAAGAGATCAATGACTTCGCTATTCATCATGCGGATGCAGCCGGACGACATGGCCTTGCCAATGCTCCAAGGTGCGGTTGTTCCATGAATGCGGTAATCGGTATCGCCAATATATATCGCACGCGCGCCTAAAGGGTTTTCGGGCCCGCCTGGCATGAAGGCCGGGATGATGTGACCTTTTTCCGCTTCCCTTTCGATCATGGTTTTCGGGGGCCGCCAATCCGGCCAGGTTGCCTTGCGCGTGACCTTGTTCCGGCCGGACCAGGTAAAGCCCTCGCGGCCAACACCCACGGGGTACATGATGGCGCGGCTGTCGTTCAGGATGTAGTATAGCTTTCGCTCTGATGTACGGATCAGGATTGAACCGGGCTTGAACTGCGAGTCAAAAGCCACGGTTTGGTGGGCAGTGGCCGGATTTTTGGAATTCGAAAGGTTCGGCGTAAATAATGTGGCGGTTTGCGGATCTGTTTCAAATCTTCCAAAGATCTGGAAGCCACCGTGCTCAGATTTCAATTGATCTGCGGAGACGGAGGAAAGATTTGTTGTGAAACAGATTGCAACTGCAACCAAAAGCCCTTTACGCATTCCCTGCTCTTGCCCTGACATTTTTTGATATTGGCTGGAGAGTTTGGAGCACGACCGTTAAGAGCTGCTTAAATCTCGCCTCCTCCGCGGAACCTGCCCATGCGCCGCAACAACTGGGCTGCTGTCATATGCAGCACCGGATGCTTCCAGTGCAGGTTCATTTCAGCGATTGGCTTGAGGACAAAAAAACGATCAGCAACTCCCGGGTGCGGAAGCGTGAGGCGTGGCGATGACAGGATCAGGCCGTGATAATCGATGATATCGAGATCAAGCGATCGTGGTCCCCAGCGCATGGCACGTTTGCGTCCACCACATTTTTCAATGGTGTGAAGTTTCTCCAGGAGCGCGAGGGGCGGCAGGTGGGTGGCAATTTGCGCGGCTGCATTGATGAATGCAGGTTGATTGACATTGCCATAAGGTGCAGTGAGCAGGAACCGCGAGACCTTTTCAACCTTCAGATCGGATGCTGCCATTTCCTTGATTGCCCGAACCATTGTTTCAGCAGGATTACCCCATGGCCCGGAGATATTGCTGCCGAGGGCAATAAGAATCATGACGAAACAGACCGCAGGATTTCCGCCGCGTCCTCGGCAGGCGATTTGACCGGGAATCGCACTTTTGCAATCACGCCGCTGCTTGCAACGAGTGTCATTCGCTGGAGGAAGTGTTCGGTCCCGGCCATGAATGTGGGCAGGCCCAACAGGTTTGAAAAACGCTTTTCGGAGTCTGAAAGCAATGGCACTTGCAACGCTGTTCGGGCAACAAATTCCTGCTGCCACTCCGGGGTTTGAAAACTCAAGCCATAAACTTGAATGTTTTGCCTCGTGAATTTCTCGCAGGCCTCTGAATATGCCAGGGCCTGTGGGGTTGAACCATGGGCACCTGTTATGCTGTCCCAATCCGGCGGATCGGCAAATCCGGGCCTGCCGGTGTAGGGGTAACAGAAGAGAATGCTGGTGCCCTGAAGGGAGGACGGATTTACAGTACCGCCACTTGTGGACACAAGCGATACGTCGGGCAGTTTCAGACCCAAAAAGTGATGCATTGCTACCCCTTGTCGCGCATCAGCCTTGATTTTTCGCGGCCCCAATCCCGGTCTTTTATGGCTTCGCGCTTATCGTGCAATTTCTTGCCCTTGGCCAAGGCTATATCGATCTTGGCCCTTCCGCGCGGGTTGAAGAATATTTTCAGTGGAATGAGGGTGAGGCCCTCGCGCGTGATGCCAACCGCCAGCTTCTGGATCTCCTTGGCATGCAGCAGAAGTTTTCGCGGCCGCTTGGGATCGTGATTGAAGCGGTTTGCTTCGCGATACTCGGGAATATTGGAATTCAGCAGATAAAGTTCGCCGCCCTTCATCGTGGCATAGGCTTCGGCCAGATTTGTCCGCCCTTCGCGCAGGGATTTCACCTCTGAGCCCTGCAGCATCAGACCTGCCTCGAAAGTTTGCAGAATTTCATATTCATAGCGGGCACGGCGGTTATCAGCCACCACCTTGATGCCTACCTGCTTGCGTGCGGCTTTGGCGCCGCCTGCCTTGGAGGACATGCTAGTTCAGCAGACCCGCATGAACCATTGCGGCATGTACGGTTTTTTTGGTGGATTCCATAACTGGAATAAGCGGCAGTCGCGTTTCGGGTTCGCACAAACCCAAAAGACTGGCGGCATATTTGACCGGGCCCGGGCTCGCTTCCACAAACAAAGCGTGATGCAGTGGCATGAGCCTGTCCTGGAGCTTGAGGGCTGCTGCAAAATCGCCTTTCAATGTGGCTTCCTGGAACTGGGCACAGAGGCGGGGCGCCACATTGGCTGTGACCGATATGCAGCCCACGCCACCATGGGCATTGAACGCCAAGGCTGTTCCGTCCTCCCCGGAAAGCTGGATGAATTTCTCACCAGAGGCCATGCGCTGCATTGATGGGCGCGCCAGGTCGGCGGATGCATCCTTGGTGCCGATGATGTTTGGAACATCCTTGGCGAGACGCGCTAGTGTTTCGACGGAAATACTGGCCACGGTGCGGCCCGGAACATTGTAAACAAATATCGGAAGGTCGGTGCATTCTGCGACGGCACGAAAATGGGCATAGAGGCCTTCCTGGGTCGGCTTGTTGTAATAGGGCACAACCACAAGGGCAGCATCTGCGCCCGCCTTTTTCGCGTGTAGTGTGTATTCAATGGCCTCGGCCGTGTTGTTTGAACCCGTTCCCGCGATAACCGGAACTTTTCCAGCAGCCACTTCAATGCAGATCTCGGTGATGCGCATGTGCTCATTGGGAGACACTGTGGGAGATTCGCCCGTGGTGCCGACGGGCACCAAACCGTGGCTGCCTTCCTTGATCTGCCAGGCCACGAATTTACGGAAAGCTGCCTCATCTACCTTTCCACTCTTCATGGGTGTAATCAATGCTGGAAAGGAACCACTAAACTTCACGGCATACCTCTTTGGTAATAAGTTGGAAACCATAGGCGGCTTACGATATTAACATGTGCTGCCAAGGCGTGGAGCGCACCATAGACGCGGAATTTTAGACGAGCAAGCAATAGTGATCGCCAAGGATTGGTCGCATTTGCTCTCTAGGGCTGTAACTTCAAAAGTGAGTTTTGCATGTATTTACGCAGTTTTGGTAGGGCGGTTTTCACCTCGCTGCTTTTGAGTTCCGCTAGTATTTCGCTGGTAGGTTTTGTCATGCCGGTTGCGGCGATTGCCGCGCCTCAGGCCTCAAGCACGGCGGTTCAGGCTACTGAATTGGCGCTCAAAGGCCGTTTCGCGGACGCGGGGGCCATGGCGGAACAATCCAGTGACGCTGCTGCCGTGAAACTTGTCGAACTGCTTTACCTGAAGGATCACTGGAAAGATGCAGGCTATGCCCGCATCATGGACTTCCTCAATGCTGCGCCCAAGTGGCCGCTCACAGAGACCCTGCTGAAGCGGGCCGAACAGGCGCTCTACAGCAATCGCGAACCGGCAAATATCACGATGGCCCATTTTGAAAAACGCGTGCCTGTGACCCCTGAGGGAAATTTGGCACTCGCTCGGGCTGAACTTGAAACTGGCAATGCCACGATTGCACGATCGCTGGTGCAGAAGGTTTGGAATGACGCTGACCTTGATGCCACCATGGAGAAATCTGTTCTTGCGGAATTTGGCGGGCTACTCACCATAGATGACCACAGGCGCCGGATGTGGCGCATGGTTTATGCACAGTCGCCCAATGGTGCTATTCGCATGTCCAAGAAACTTGGCGGCGATTATCAGGCGGCTGCCAAAGTTGCGCAATCCCTGTTGCGTGGTGTTTCAGGCGCCGAAAAGCAGTTTGCGGCACTTCCTTCGGCGATGCGCGAGCAACTGGGCATGAAATATGCTCTGGTGAATTACAATCGCCGGCTTGAACGCTACGCCAAGGCGCGTTCAATATTGGTGACGGTTCCTGGCAATGCCGCAGCGATGGGAGATGCCGACGCATGGTGGGTGGAGCGCAGGATCGTGGCACGCCATTCGGTGGGCGTAAGTCATGCCGATTCGACCAAAGCTGCCTATCAAATTGCCAAATCTCACGGATTTGCCGATGGGGCGAACGCCGTTGAGGCAGAGTTCCTCGCGGGTTGGATTGCGCTCAGATATATGAAGGATGCAGATACGGCACTGAAGCATTTCAACAAGCTGGCCGAAGTTGCACCCTCACGCACAGAAAAAGCGCGCGCCGCTTACTGGATCGGCCGGAGCCTCTTGGCTCTTGGTGACAAGGGCAATGCTCGCGCCGCTTTCCAGGATGCATCACAGCATTCGACAATCTATTATGGGCAATTGGCGCGCGAGCAAATTGGCCTTGCAAAAGTGCCGGAAGAAGTGCGTGGAGGAACGCCCACGTCTGCGGCACTTGCAAAAGTTGAAGGCGATGAAGTGGTTCGCGCGTTCAATCTTGTTGCCAAGGCAAACGGCAAGAGTTCATTGAATATGTTCGTGTGGTCAATGGCCAGCCGTTTTGACCGGGTCGACGACATGAATGCCGTGGCTTCAATCACGAAGCAACTCGGCGGCACGACCATGGCATTGCGATTGGCCAAAGCCGCAGGTCAGCGTAACGTTGATATTGACTATTGGTCCTACCCCACGCAAGCCTTGCCAAAATGGCCACAGATGGGACGGCCCATTGAGCGGGCCCTGGTGTTTGGCCTGTCACGGCAGGAAAGCGAATTTGATCCCAATGCCGGAAGCAAGGTGGGCGCTCAAGGTTTGATGCAAATCATGCCAAGTACCGCACGCCTCATCGCCAAGCAATACCGCCTGCCCTACACGCCGTCAAAGCTTATGGGTGATCCCACTTACAACGTGAAGCTTGGCGCGGCGCATCTTGCGGATTTGGTGGAAAACTTCAACGGTTCATATATTCTCACGCTGGTTGCCTATAATGCCGGTCCCCGGCGCGCCAAGGAATGGGTTGCCGAATATGGCGATCCACGCGGTGGTCAGGTTGATCCGATTGACTGGGTTGAATCCATCCCCTTCCAGGAAACCAGGCAATATGTGCAGAAGGTGCTGCAGAACACGCATGTTTACCGCGCGCGGCTGGCACCTGACACGGTGCATGCGATGTCATTGGATTTGAAACGGGGCACGCCTGCTGAAGTGACTGTGGCCGCGACAGATAAAATCGAGAGTGCGGCGGCTTGCAGCAGTTATTCCATTGCCGCGCTCATCAAATCCTGTGACTGAGAAGCAAGACTTCCTTTCCGTTTATTATCAAAGCAGCGATGGGTTGCGTCTTTTTGCGCGAGACTATAATGCAGCGGGGTTAAATTTTACGCCGGTGCTTTGCCTTCCCGGCCTTACGCGAAACAGCCGGGATTTTGAAACCATAGCACCATGGCTTGCGCGAACACGCAGGATCATTTGCCCGGATTTTCGCGGGCGCGGGAAATCAGGATATGCAACTGATCCATCGTGTTACCGGCCAGATGTGGAACTTGCTGATACAATAGCTTTGCTTGATCATTTGCAGGTGGCGCGTGTGGCCGTGATCGGCACTTCTCGCGGTGGATTGGTGGGAATGCTGATGTCGGCCATGCATCGCGACAGGATGGCGGGCCTGATGCTGAATGATATTGGATCCGCACTCGACATGGAGGGTTTGCTCCGTATACGGAGTTACATCGGGAAGACAGTGGTTTTTGAGAATTTTGCCGCCGCCGCTGACATGCTGAAACAGCAAAATGTCGGCTTTCACAACCTTGCTGATGAAGCGTGGCTGGCCTTTGCGCGCCGCTTGTTCAGGCCGGTGCCAGGCGGAGTCGTTGCAGATTATGATCCGGCACTTGCCGCGACATTTGTTTCTTTCGATGACATCAAGGCAGGCCGGGCCTCGGATGTGCGGAAAATTTATTCAACTACCGCAGGAATGCCCGTGTCTGTGCTGCGGGGTGCGAATTCTGATCTCCTGAGCAGCGCCACAGTGGCTGAGATGCAAACCCATAATCCAGACCTTGATGCAACAACTGTGGCGGACCGGGGCCATGCTCCGTTTCTTGACGAAACAGAAAGCGTTGCAGCCATTTCACGATGGCTCCAACGCGTTGATGAAAACGAGGGTCTACGTTAGAAGCGGGCTCTGCCAGCCTGCCCTATTTAAGGGTTCGCGTGCGCTATTTGGTCTCGGTCTTCGAACGTGCCGTTCCATAGAGTTTATTGAATTCATCATCATTGCCTTCGGCCAAAAGTTTGGCTTGCTTGATCCATTCCTCACGCTTGATCCGGCCATTGAACTTCAAATGATCATCAACCCATGTAACCTGTTCCACAGTCCAAGCTGCAATCTGGTCGAAATGGAAAAAGCCCAGCGCATGGAGAACTTTTTCGTTTTTGGGGCCTACACCGCTGATTCTTTGCAATGGATCGGCCTTGCCGCCACGCGGAGCAGAAATCCCTCGTGGTCTTTCCATTTTCCCCGGAGAAACAGCGGCCATGGCTTCGGATTTTGCAGGTGTAGCAACACGGGGAGCCATCGGCGCTGCTGCTATGCGGGTTGGTGGTGGCGGCGGAGGCGATGGTTCAACGGGCGCTGGAGCATAAACCGGTGGTGCCACCGTCCTTGGTTCTTCACGATTGGTTTCTGGCGGAGGTGATTCTACACTTGCGGTTGAACGCGCAACCAGCGGCGGGGATGGTACAGGGGTGTTAGCCTTGGGCTCAGGGGCTGATACCATTGCGCTGGACTGAAGCGTTTGCACCTCGTCCTTTCCGAACCATCCGCGAAACAGATAGCCAAGAATGCAGCCGATAAAGAAGGCCAACAAGATCCAGAGCGCAAGTTCCAGCAGATAGTGTGTCATTACTTCATTTCCTTTTAAGTTGCTTGTTGGTCCGGATCAGCGGTTTTCCAACCAACCCAAATCCCCAAGGCGAGCGCCAGCAGCATCAACCACCAGTTCTGCTCCACGATGATCCAGGAATTCTGAAAGTTAAAAATGTCATTCATGGCAACCTCCTTCACTTGGTCAATGTTATCTCAACGCGACGGTTTTTGCGACGGGCTTCAATGGTTTTGTTGGGGTCGACAGGATTACTCTCACTGAGCCCCGTTGTGCTCAAGCGCCTGGCATCAATGCCTCCGCCCGCGAGAGCTGAAACAACTGCCTGAGCCCGCAATTCACTCAGTGCCTGATTAAAGAGCCGGGGGCCATAGTAATCTGCATGGCCCATCACTGAAGCGTTGACAGTGCTGCAGCGAGGATCTTTCAGCAGAGCTACATATTGATTCAAGGCGAGGTTGTAAGGCGTCACAAGCCTTGTGTGCCCAAATTCGAATCGTATCGGGAATACCGTGCTGATTTTGGTGAGGACAGCGCCACAATCATAAGGCGGTGGCGGTTCTACAACCGGTTTAGGCGGCGGAGGTGGAGGTGGTGGTGCCTGTTCTACAACCGGTTTGGGCGGCGGAGGTGGAGGCGGTGGCGGTTCTACCACCAGTTTGGGCGGTGGCGGTGGCGGCGGTGCCTGTTCTACAATCGGTTTAGGCGGCGGAGGTGGTGGAGGTGTCTGTTCTACAACCGGTTTGGGCGGCGGTGGTGGTGGCGCTTTTACGTTGATTTCGTTTTTGGTTTGGTCGAGGGACTTGCGGCCCATGCCATCTGCGGTTTCGACGACAACGTCGTAGGTGCCGGGCGGCAGTGCCGTGCCAAGTGTTACGGACCAATTGCCAGAGCCATCGGACATCAGGCTGCTTCCGGCTTCACCAAAAGTCGAGGTATAACCCGTTTGCGGAATGGAAACTTTTAGGCTTGTGGCATCACCTTCGGCCCAGGTTCCCGCAAGTGATGCGGGCGGAGTCTGACTATCCACGGGAGAAACTGTTGGAGGCGGCGGCGGTGCGGCATCAACCATGATTTGCTGCCCTGCGGCGCTGGATAATTTATTTCCCGCAGCATCGGTGGTTTCCACACTTATCGGATAAGCTCCATCCTTGAGAACAGTGGCGGACGCAAGTTTCCAATTGCCCTTGCTGTCGGAGGTAAGTGCCGCATCCTTGCGGAAGATGTAGCTTGAATCACCCAGCCTTACAGTGAGGTCTTTGGCTATGCCTTCAGACCATGTGCCAGCTATCGTAGGCTTGGCGTCCATGAACATGCCCGGTGTAACGGTAGGCGACAACATTTGGGGTGCTGGAATGGGCTGAACAGGTGGTGGCACAGGTTCTGGCACGACGACGGCTGCCGGAGCTGTGGTCGTGGACGGGTTGCCCGCTGCATCGGTGGATTTAAGTGTCAGGTCATAGGAGCCGGGATCCAGTTTGAGGACTGGTGCGAAACTCCAGTTTCCCTTTCCGTCGGATTTCAGTGCATCATCCTTACCCACTTCCCATGATCTGTTGGCCAGCTTGGCCACCAGGGCTGTGGCATCGCCTTCCGCCCAGGTGCCCGTCATGGTGAAAGGCCAAACCGTGCCAAGTGGCAGGGGCGTGAAGACAGGTGCGACTGGCGGCAGCGTGTCGACTGTGACTTTTGCGGGTGCCGTGGCAGCGATCGGCGCATATATTCCATCCGAGACTTCCGCTGCCACATCATAACTGCCGTCTGCGAGGGGGGATGCGGGTTTCAGCGTCCATTGGCCGGATTTTGAAGTGAGTTCGGGCGATGTGCCCAGATTATATGTCTTGTCGGCGAGTTTGACCGCCAGCGTTTTGGCAAGACCTTCCTGCCAGGTGCCGTGGATTTCGGGGGTGTTGAGCCGGGTTAAGAGAGAATTGATGGTGGGCGGCAGCAATGCAACCGGTGGTATAATTCGCGCGGCGCTGGCAACTGTTCGTACGCCATAGGTTCCACTCACAGCTGCGATGGCCTTATCAATGGCTGCCTGGCTTGGCGCGTCACCTGCAATGGTGACGTCCCGGACGTCAAAGGAGGGTTTTGCCCATTGCTCTCCAACCGCAACGAGCTGCCGGGTCACATTGCTAGCAATGGTTGTGGACATCGGGTCAGTATTGAACCAATAGGCCGCGAGGAAAGGGAGGGCGCTCATCGTGGGTGCCCATAACAGCCATTTTCCTGGTTGGAATTTCCGCATTTCTTGTCCCCCTTCAGGCATTACGTTTCACCGCGTGAATCAAGGCGGGAAACCGTTGGTTGCGGCTCTGTTACCATTGAAAGGGGGAGATGGCTATAACGGCTACCAAGGCAAAACCGCTGCTTTAATTCTTTCTTAAGATATTGAACTTGTTAGGTTTATGTTAAGCGTTCACAGGTGTTCCAAAACTGTTGCCATTGCGCCACATGTGGCGAAATTCTGGCCAAGACGTGGTGTTATGCGTTGACCTTAACGACCGTAAGAGTTGATAAGGTAACGGTGTGCGAACGAGTCGTGCATCGCCTTCCCTACTCATTGCAGGGGATCGGGGGGCTACTCAACTCCAAAGATTTGTAGGAGAATAAAATAATGAAGACAATGAAAGTAGCACTCCTCGCTACCGCTGCCCTCGCAGCCGTAACGGTTAGCGCTCGTGCTGATGAAACCTCCGCTCTCAAGGCGCAACTCGAAGCACTAAACGCACGTGTTGCCCAGCTCGAAGCAGCTCCCGCTGCTCCAATTGGCTATTCCATGCTGACCGTTTCGCAAGGCGATGCTCTGGTTATTCCTGGCCTCGAAAGCGATGATCCTTCCTATAGCGACAAGACTACTGTCATTGGCGTCATGCCAACGGCTGACATGCCTGCTTCAACAGTTGTGACTTGGTCGGGCTTCGTTCGCGCAGCGATCACCTATGTTGACTCCAAAGGTACCAAAGGTACCGGTGGTGACGATGATTTCGACATTCGCTCACGTGGCGAAATCAAGGTCACCGGCAAGACCGATACTGCTGTTGGTGAAGTTGGTGTCCTGTTCAAGATCCGCGGTGATTATGACATCGTAAACAGCGGCAATCCTAAATTGGTATCTCCAGAATATTGGGGCTACTGGTCAATGACCCCTGAGCTGACGCTCGGTGGTGGTTATACCGGCACGCTTGCCAACATCGGCTACGGCTATGATGGCGCTTGCACCTGCTACTACACGGACAATGCCGATGTAGCCTTCAACCCAGGCGATGACGCGCAAATGCGTTTGAGCTGGGTCAGCGGTCCGATTTCCATGGGCATCGCAATTGAAGACGGTTCTGCCAGCATTGGTACTGATGACTCCATCGGCGTTGCCGGTGAAATCAAGTACTCCGGCGACGGACTGAGCGGCGAAATTTCCGCCGGTTACTGGAACAAGGATGACTACAACGCGGTTGCTGGTCCGGCTACCACATCTCAGGTAGTTGCTAACACTGCGCTTGGTGGTACTACCACTGTTACTGTTGTAGTACCAGGTGCTGCCGCTGATGCAGACGGCCGTAAGTGGCAGGTTGGTGCAGGCCTTGGCTTCTCGCTGGGCGACATGGCCAACATCTCTCTTGCTGCCGCCGCTGGCGAACAGTGGAGCGGTGCCAAGTTTGAAGGCGTGTCTGCTCTCTTGAGCGCCAACCTGACCGATGCCGTTCATGCGGAATTGGGCGCTGGCTACAAGAACTACCACAGCCTTGGCTTGGTTAACTACAATGATGTGACCTCTGCTCTTGCTGGCATCTACTATGATCCCGTATCGCAGCTCACCATCGGCTTGGAAGCTGAATACATCAATCCAAAGGGCGGCAACAACAACGTGACGTCTGTTGACCTCGTAACGGTATTCCGCTTCTAATCGAAGCTTGATATCTGTGGAGACGGCTCGCAAATTGCGAGCCGTTTTCATTTTCTGCCTTTTTTGCGCCGCAGCTTATAGCTAATGATTCCCTAAACGAGGCTTTGCAATTTGCGTCCCCATATTCTGTTTTCCTATCTCGCTCTTGGTATGTTCCTGGCTGGCTGCGCTGCTGGCGAAGTTGACCTTGAAAGCCGTGACATCAATGTCCAGCAGACATCGGCGCCTGTTGGCACGTCCCTCACGCCTGAAATGACGTCGCTCATCCGCAATGCAGGCCCCTCCTACGTCACACTCACTGTCTCTAAAGTAGATGACAGGAACTCCACCGGAGACCGCGGCACCAAGACCGCCGTGACCTCCGGCAGCGGTTTCATTGTCGAAGATGATGGCTACGTAATGACGGCAGCACATGTGGGCGTGGCGGCTGGAAACCTGGTTTCAGCACGCGCGGCCAATGGACGTGTTTATTCAGGCAGCGTGGTGGATATTCTACCTACCAACGACATGGCCTTGATCAAACTCCGAGGTTTCCAAGGTCATTCCGCAAGACCGGTCGCAAATGCCTGCCTGGCAAAGGGCGACACGGTGTTTTCTCTGGGAAGACCGCATGCCCAAGGTGATACCGCGCGCTTTGGGACGATTGATTCCATGAACTTTGGCCGGGCCGTGCGCTACGGTAAATTCGGCTATCCCGATGCCATGGTCATGAAGATGGATACGCAAAGGGGAGAATCCGGCGGTCCCGTGTTCGACAGTCACGGCAAGCTTGCCGGCATGGTGGTGAGCACGCTCGCAGATGGCAATGGCCAACCCTTGAACTTGGCCCATGCCGTGCCATCGGCAACTCTGGCAAAGTTTTTATGCTCCAACACCAAGTGCTCACCGGAGTGGGCCACCCTCTCAAGCAGTTCTGCTGGACGCTGCCCCTCCAGTTAACAGCCAGCCAATCGCAGGCTTGAACGGGTTCATGGCAACAACACCGTGGTTCCTGTGGTTTTTCTGGATTCCAGATCCTGATGGGCTTTTACAACATCTGCCAGTGCATAGCGCTGGTTGATGGGAATGGAGATCTTGCCGGATTGTACGACGTCCATGAGGTCTGCGGCGGTTTCCGCGAGTTCGGCTTCGGTTGCTGTGTAGGTCATGAGCGTAGGGCGCGTTACGTAAAGCGAGCCTTTGCTGGCGAGGATGCCGAGATCGAAGGATTTTACCGGGCCTGACGCATTGCCGAAACTCACGAGAAGGCCTCTGGGGCTGAGGCAATCCAGCGAGGTCATGAAGGTTGCCTGGCCCACGCCATCATAAACCACGGGCACGCCTTTGCCGCCGGTGATTTCCTTGACGCGGGCCACCACATCTTCGGTGACAGAATTGATCACGTGGGCACAGCCGTGTTCTTG
>JANMAE010000004.1:0-10894 GCA_031359445.1 Hyphomicrobiales bacterium
GCACCAGTCCGCGCGAGTCGATTCGGGACATGAAATCAAGTAATCGGACAATGAACATCGATATAGGCCTTTAATCTCATTCCAAGAGGCATGGAGAGGGATTTGGAGGGCGGCGGCTATCCGCTCTAGCGCAGAACAGCACTTTGCCGTGCAGCGCGCTCCTGGATGCCTAGGAATTAATTCTACCAGAGGTATGGCACATCGGCATATGCAACGGGCCGCTAGTGGGCGCGGCGTTCGCGCAAGGTATAGGCATTTTTCTTGGCGTCATAGGATTTGAAATAATCTTTGACCTGCGGGTGGCGAATGGGCGTGTGACTGGGGTCGGGCTGGAGATTTTGCTCGGAGACATAAGCCACATATTCCGTGTCATCATTTTCCGCCAAAAGGTGGTAAAAAGGCTGGTCCTTGCGGGGGCGCGCTTCTGCGGGAATGGAGTTCCACCAGTCTTCGGTGTTGCTGAATACCGGGTCCACATCAAAAATAACGCCGCGAAAGGCAAACAAGCGGTGTTTGACGATCTGGCCGATCTGAAATTTTGCCGTTGGTAGCTCGCTCATGGTGTTTCGCCCACAGGTGTTTCGCGCATTGCAAAGGGTGTGTTTCTGACGGGAGCAATGCCTCGCCGCATGACAGCGCGCTTGAGAGGCGGCACCAGCTTGATGGCAGTAAAACCTGCCACACGGGCAGCTTCCAGCGGCAGGAAACCCTCGAGCAACGACCGGTTCATGAAATTTACCGCCTGCTGCCTCGGCAGCACTTCGGCGCGGCGCAGTTTGTTGTATTCTGTGAGCACGGCGGCAGCGCCTGCATCTTCATTGCCGAGAATGAGGTCTGCTGCGAGTGCTGCGTCGCGCAAAGACATGTTGAGCCCTTGCGCGCCTATGGGAGGAACCATATGTGCGGCTTCTCCCACAAGAAGCGTGCGGGATTTGGCAAAACGGCGGGCTGTGAGTCCTTTCATGGGGAAAGCCTTGCGGGCGCCAATGGCAGAAATGAGGCCAAGATTACCGTGGGTTACAACCTGTATTTCAGCAGCCAGGTCCTGATCATCGAGGGCCATGATCTCGGCTGCGCGGGCAGGGCGCTCCATCCATACCAAGCTGGACCTCAAGCCCGCCATGGGCACGGTCGTAAATGGGCCCGCGGCGCGGTGGAACTCGGTGGAAACATCGTTGTGGGGCTGGCTATGCGCAAAGCTCGTGGCAATTGCGGTTTGATCATAATTCCATGTGTCTGTGCTAATTCCAGCTGAGGCGCGCAACACGGAATTTGCTCCATCGGCTGCAATGGCGAGCTGGGCTTCGAGCGTCTCGCCGTTTGAAAAAATGATGCAGATATGGTCTTCTGCGGGTATTGCTGAATCCACGGTGCCTTCAATGAAGCGGACACCCAGGTTTTGCGCGCAATTTTGGAGGGCAGGCAGGAGGAGCGCCAAGGGCAGGTTCCAGCCAAATGCGTCCAACCCTATTTCCTTGCTGTCAAATTCTACGGTGGGGCTTGCAATCAGCGCACCTGTTTCGTCAATAATCCGCAGCTTGCGGAGCGGCGCTGTTTGCGCTTCCAGGTCAGCGGGCCAGATTTCGAGATATTTCAGCAGTTGAATGGCAGGCTGCATCAGCGCCACCGTGCGCGGGTCATGGATGGGAGGAGGGGCAATGAGGGTTGTCATCACGCCATCTTTCGCCAGCAGGCATGCAGCAGCTAGTCCGGCGGGGCCTCCCCCTGCGATGATGACAGTTCTCTCCATGGGATTTAACTGGCGGGCAGCGCGGTTTTCACCATGCTGTCGCGATTGCTGAATTTCTTGTGGAAAGCTGCCAAAGCAGGGCGGTTTTGGGCCCAGGCGATGTGAGGCATCCGGTAGGCCATGTAAGAGAGGACACATGCCACGCTTATGGTTCCGGCGGTGACATCGTTGAACTCAGCCGTCCAATTCTTTTCGAGATCATCAAATATGGCGTTGAACCGGGCTTCGCTGCGCCCCACGAACTCTTTCCATTGCAGTTCCTTGGGGCGAGTGGCGGTTTCATAGCGATAGGCAACGGCTGCATCGCCGAGGCCCTGGCCCAAGGCTTGCAATGTGAGCACGCGAAAGCGCTTCACGCCGTCATCTGGAATAAGGGTTTCATTTCCGGCCACATGGGCAAGATATTCGATGATAACGCGGCTGTCGTAAATCGGGTGATGATGATCGGTTTCGAGGACAGGGATTTTGCCAATGGGATTGCGCGCGGTGAGACTTGGATTAACGGCAGTGGGACTTGCATCTGCCGGCAGATGTTCAATTCTGTCGCCGATCCCGCATTCGTGGCCCGCCACCAATGTCATGCGCACGAAAGGAGAAACAACGCTGCCGTAGATTTTCATTGTGGTGTCTCCTGGGAACTTGCAAATTCAGAATTCAGCTTAGCCGAAGGATCGCGATCAAAGAAGTAGGCTGGGCTGACTGTGACTTCATGCCAGACCGTGGACAGTATAGGGAAGTCCTCGGGCTTTGGCACCGGTTAAATCGACAATGGTTTCAGCGGTTTGCCGGTTACTCAGCGTTATCACGAAGGCCTTACGCGTGAAGGAATCTCCTGGCTTCCAGGCAAGAACTTCCTCTTTTGGCATTTCGCGAAGTGTGTTGGCTGGATAAAGCGTTTTGGAGCTGACCAATCCGGCTGATTCGCGGGACTTGGAGAAATACAGCTCAGAAGACGTAGAACGATCAAGCTATCGCTGCAGTTTTTTGCACATAGAAGGAACTTTTCTGAAAATCTCCCATTAGGGTTGTGACAGTGCGTATTTCTTAATGCGCATAGCTGTGAGTTGACGAGGATAGTTCGAGTGAGTTTCATCAGCGACGCAGCACTTCAACGCAAACCACCATCTGAGCAAATTGTTTGTTTTTCGCATGTCCGTTGGAAAGACGCCTTTCAAAGACCTCAATTTCTCATGCAGGAAGCTGCCAAATATTATTCAGTTATTTTTGTCGAAGAGCCGGTCTTTGAGAAAGATTGCAAGCCACAACTTACAGTGGAGGATAGAGAAGAAAATATCACAATCGTTACGCCGGTTTTGCCACAAGGACTAAGTTCGAACCAGACGATGGTGATGCAGCGGGTTCTATTGAGCATGCTGTTGAAAGATCGGAAAAGCTCGCGGCGTTTCGCCTGGTATTGTACGCCACTCGCCTTTCCCATGAGTAATCTTCTCTATTTTGACCTTGTTGTTTATGATTGCACAAGTGCGCTTTCCTCTTTCAAGGAAGCGCCTGCAAATCTTAGATCTTTGGAAACCCAGCTTCTGGAGCGTGCCTCTGCCGTGTTCACAGATGTTTACGGTCTGTACGAAGCTAAAAAAGATGGCCATGCGAATATTCATCCTTTTCCCAATGGCGTGGACATTGTGCATTTCGGCAAGGGTCGACGGGCGGCGGTGGTTGGAGAACCTACCGATCAAGCCAGCATTGGCAAACCGCGGATTGGTTTTTTTGGAGCTGTTGATGACCGTATTGATCAGCTACTGCTTCGCGAGCTGGCGGAAAGAAGACCGGAATATCATTTCGTGATGCTTGGAGAGATATTAAATATTGCTCCCAGTGGCTTGGCTCAACTCCCAAATATTCACTGGCTCTCACAAAAAAATTACAATGAGCTGCCTGATTATATGGCGCATTGGAATGCTGGCTTCCTGCCATTTGCCATGAATGAATCCACCAAGTTCAGGCGGCCCGCAATTGCGGAATTTCTTGCTGCTGGATTGCCGGTTGTATCTACGCCTATATCTGATGTCGTCAGATTCTGGGGCGATGCGAGGATTGCTGAGATTGCTAATCGCGCCGAAAATTTCGGGAAAAAGCTTGATATGGTGCTTTCCCACTCATATCGAGAGGCGTGGATTAGTCGCGCTGATGAGAAGTTGCATACCACGACATGGGCTGGAACTTTTGCGGGTATGAGGCAAATCTTGCTTAAGGCGGTGAATAGCAAGATGCACGGAAAACATCAGCATCGCCCATGGCGACACACCAGTCTCTCCAACGTCCGCTACGTCTAAGACGTTCATAGCTAACCGTGGGGAAAGATTACCGCTTTGATGCAACCATTCTCCTTATCGCGAAACGCCTTGTATAGATCTGGTCCATCCTCCAAATTTCTGGTGCGGTGGGGTATCACCGACTTCGCCGCACTATACTCCAAGTAAAGACACAATTCCCCTTGGCCTGCAGGCTTTTATGGCCTCATTCAGCGAATAAGTCCGCTCCGTCGCGGTAAAAATTGATTTTACGGCAGAAGTGACTTTTTCCATGGTTCCCTTATCAATTATCGAATGCCTGGCCTTTGCTGCTGGCCAGATTTTTCATCGGCGTTATGATGTGGCAGCTCAAACCAACAGGATCAAACTGTAGCCGCACGTCACCGCCAAAGTCAGCGCTCAAAACCCGTTGTATGAGCTTCGTTCCAAAACCTGATTTGGCGGGTGGATGGACTTCCGGGCCATTGATTTCCTGCCATATAAAATGAAAAGTTGGAATGCTATCAAGCAGCTCTTCACCCCAGGTAACAAGGATTTTTCCCTGCGTATTGCTGAGTGCGCCAAATTTTTCTGCATTTGTTGCAAGCTCATGAATTGCCAGAGCCAATGATAAAGCCTGTTTGGATCCAATAATCGTTGGAGGCCCGGAAATGGATAGGCGTTGGACTGCATTGAGGTGAAAATCCAGCGTGCTGCGCACCACGTTTTCCACCTCTGCGGTGGCCCAAGTTGCCTTGGTAAGCATATCATGGGCTTTGGCGAACACCACAAGCCGTTCCTGAAAAACTGAAAGCGGGTTTCCTAAAGTGGGATTTTGCCAACTATTTCCGGCAATGGCCGTCACCATCGCGAGGGTGTTTTTCACGCGATGGCGGAGTTCTGCATTCATCAAACGCAAATGCGCTTCCCCGTGCACATGGTCTGTAACATCAGCACCCTGGACGAAAATGCCGATAACGATCTGGTTGGCGTCCATGATTGGCTGATAAACGAAATCAAGAAATGTGTGTTTTGTAAGGTTTTCTTCTGCAACGTTGATATCCAGCGGCTTTCGTACACCGATTTCCGCTTTACCCGTTTGATACACCTTGTCCAGCAATTCGAAATAGCCTTGGCCCTCTGCTTCCGGAATCGCTTCTCGAACGGGCTTTCCGATAAAATTTCTGTCTCCTACGAGATTTCTGTATGCCTTATTGGTCACTTCAAAAACATGGTTTGGTCCACGTAACACCGCCATAAAACCCGGAGCTTGTTCAAACAGGTCTTTGAGTCGTGTTGCTTGATCTTCCAGTGCCTGTTTGGCCATATGCTGACCTGTCACATCTTCGCAAATCACCAGAACACCGCCAACGCCTCCTTTGTGTTCAATGGGATTGTAAGTGTAAGTCCACCATACATTTTCCACCCGACCATTGCGCGTTATGGGAATCAAGCGTTCGTCACCTCCCACGGTGCCCTTTCCAGCCATGACATGTTCAATCTGGGGACCTACCGTTGGCCAAATTTCTTCCCAACATTCTCGTCCCTTGGCACCTAAAGCTTTTGGATGGCGGTCGGGTCCCAAAGTTTCGCCAAATGCATCATTGTAGAATTGTATAAGTTCCTTGCCCCAGAACACTAGCATGGGATGTCTTGCGTTCAGGACCAAGTGGATCATTACCCGAAGGCTTTGGGGCCACCTGTCTGGACTCCCAACCAATGATTTCTTCCAGTCAAAATCGCGAGTTAGAGCCCCCATAACTCCCCCGCCATGCAAAAAACTGAAGCTATCTACAATATTGTCCATGAGGACTCGATGTGTATGACCACACAAGGTTCAAGAGAATTCATGAAAATCGAATTGGCCAGGACTACAGGATTACCAACGGCGATAATGGCCAAGGGTTCCCTTAACTACTTGCTTCCCGCTAATTAATTGCGTTGGCGACGTCCTGAAGGGTGGTTTTGGAAAGGGCAGAAGACAGCGCTGTTTCTGCCGCGCGCAGGGGTTGCTGCAGGATGGCCTTCATCTGGCAGGCTATTGGACACCGCGACTCGGGATCAGTCTTGTGCATGCGAAATACGGCATCGTCTTCGACAGCTTGGTAGATATCGGCAAGTGTGATTGTGGTTGCCGTGCGGTCCAAGGTGAAGCCGCCGGAGCGGCCAGCCACTGAGCGGACCAGCTTGGCCTTTTCAAGTTCAGCCATCAAACGCCTGATGACGACAGGATTGGTATCCACGCTGCTGGCAATCATGGATGAGCAAACCGGACCCCGAGCAGAACTCTTGGCCAGTACACTCAGGGCATGAATTGCCACCACAAACCGACTGCTTGACAGCATCGTAATTTACCTCTGCCTACTAAGTTGTGATCAATAGCCTAAAAATCAAGCAATCCATACCATAATCTATTTACTCTTCATTAAACATCTCGGGCGAAATGTGTGACAATTCACGGGAATTGGAAATTCGATGCGCATTTACAAGTTTGATGTTGTGGTGACATTTGCCTGCGCTGGACTTTTGGGGTTTTTTGGCTGGCACGCCTGGTATGGACAGCGCGGGTTTGACTACCGAAATGGGCTCGCCGCGCAATCTGGAAAACTGACAGATGAGCTTGCGTTGATCTCCAAGGAGAAGGGAACTCTTGAACACCGGGTGTCCCTCCTAAGGCCAGAATCCATCGATCCCGACATGCTGGATGAGATGGCAAGACAAACGCTGGATGTGGCCGGGTCCAATGAGCTTATCCTCATCGAACCTTAATAATTTCTCAACGAATTCCGCCATGTAAACCAAAATTTGGTTAACGTTACAAAAAGCGAGTGTTTCCAACTGCTTAGTGTTATATAGAGAGTATTAAGCAGAATTGGAGGAACATATGGCGGTTAGATCGGCCTATATCGCGCGGAAAGATTCCAAAGGCAAAAAAGGCGATAAGCCCGACCTCAAAAACAGTGGCTTTTCTTCGGAAGAAGAAATGCATGCCTATAGCGACATGTTGCTGATCCGCCGTTTTGAGGAAAAAGCGGGCCAGCTTTATGGCATGGGCAGCATTGGCGGGTTCTGCCACCTCTATATTGGTCAGGAGGCGGTCGTTGTCGGCATGCAGATGGCGGTGAAGGAGGGTGATCAGGTCATTACCTCGTATCGCGACCATGGGCATATGCTGGCCTGTGGAATGGACCCCAAAGGCGTCATGGCCGAGCTAACTGGCAGGAAAGACGGATATTCCCACGGCAAGGGCGGCTCCATGCATATGTTCAGCCGGGAGAAGCAGTTTTTTGGCGGTCATGGCATTGTTGGAGCGCAGGTGCCGCTGGGAGCGGGCCTGGCATTTGCCAATAAATATCGCGGAAATGACCATGTTTCACTGGTTTATTTCGGCGATGGCGCTGCCAACCAGGGTCAAGTCTATGAAACCTTCAATATGTCCTCGGTGTGGAAGCTCCCGGTGATTTTTGTAATTGAAAACAACCGCTATGCCATGGGCACTGCAGCGCCTCGTTCCACGGCGAAATCCGATCATCTGGGTGCACGCGGGGAGGCATTTGGTATTCCGTCTGAGCAAGTGGATGGAATGGATGTGCGTGCTGTGAAGGAAGCTGGAGATCGTGCGGTGGAGCACTGCCGCTCGGGTGAGGGGCCTTACATCCTGGAAATGTTGACCTACCGCTATCGGGGCCATTCCATGTCGGATCCCGCGAAATACCGCGCCAAGGAAGAGGTGCAGAAAATGCGCGAGGAGCGTGACCCAATTGAACAGGTGAAGGCGCGTATTCTGAAGGCCAATATTGCCAGTGAGGATGAATTGAAAAAAATTGATGCAGATATCCGCGTGGTGGTCACCGAGGCTGCGGATTTTGCAGTGAGCAATCCTGAGCCGGATGCTTCCGAACTCTATACCGACATTTACAAGTCAGCTTGAAGACGGGAGCGCCGTAATGCCGAATATTCTCATGCCCGCCCTTTCACCTACCATGGAAGAGGGCAAGTTGGCGAAATGGTTGAAGAAGGTGGGCGACAATATCAAATCCGGTGATGTGCTGGCTGAGATTGAGACCGACAAGGCCACCATGGAAGTGGAAGCGGTCGATGAAGGCGTGTTATCTTCCATTCTGATTCCGGAAGGAACCGAAAATGTGAAAGTGAATACGGCGATTGCGGTGATTGGTGAAGCTGATGCTGCCAAGCCAGCTCCTGCGGCGGTTGAGGTTAGGCAGGAGGAAGGCGAAAAGAAGTCTGAGCCGCAGGTTGCATCACAACCGCCAGCTCTTGCTCCCGAATTGAAAGATCCCGACATTCCTGAAGGCACCGAAATGGTGATGATGACGGTGCGGGAAGCCATTCGTGCAGCAATGTCAGAGGAGATGCGGGCTGACAAGGACGTGTTCCTGATGGGCGAAGAGGTGGGCGAATATCAGGGCGCTTACAAGATCAGCCAAGGCATGCTCGAAGAATTCGGCCCACAGCGCGTCATTGATACGCCGATCACGGAGCATGGGTTTACGGGCATTGCCACAGGTGCCGCATTTGCCGGACTGAAGCCCATAGTGGAATTCATGACCTTCAATTTTGCCATGCAAGCCATTGACCATATCATCAATTCGGCGGCCAAGACATTATATATGTCAGGTGGCCAAATGGGCTGCCCCATCGTATTTCGTGGTGCAAATGGTGCTGCGGCACGGGTGGGCGCGCAGCATTCGCAGGATTACGCGGCCTGGTATTCACAAATCCCGGGGCTCAAGGTTGTGATGCCTTACTCGGCTGCGGACGCAAAAGGCTTGATGAAATCCGCCATTCGCGATCCCAACCCGGTCATCTTTCTGGAAAATGAAATTCTCTACGGCAAGAGTTTCGAAGTGCCAAAGCTGGACGACTGGATCGTTCCCATTGGCAAGGCGCGGATCGCGCGCGCGGGCAGCCACGTGACGATTGTTTCCTTCGGGATCGGGATGACCTATTCGCTTGCGGCTGCGGAAAAGCTGGCAGGCGAAGGCATTGAGGCGGAAGTGATTGACCTTCGTACTCTTCGCCCCATGGATCTGGCCACCGTGATTGAGAGCGTCAAGAAAACCAATCGCTGCGTGGCGGTGGAGGAGGGCTATCCGCAGTTTTCGGTGACTTCCGAAATTGCTGCCCAAGTCATGACACATGCCTTTGATTATCTCGATGCACCCGTTGCCCGCGTTGCTGGCAAGGATGTGCCGATGCCCTATGCCGCCAATCTTGAAAAACTGGCACTGCCCAATGTTGATGAGGTGGTGGCCGCTGTCAAAGGAGTTCTCTATGTCTAACCATGATCATCATCACCACGACCATAGCCACGACACCCATCCCCATCAGTTGCAGCCGCCCCATGAAGTGTTTCATGATGAGAAGGCGGGGGAATTGATGCGCGCCTGGATCACGCATGGGCATCTCAGTCTCTCGTTGAATGCGATGGCTTTTGGCAAGGTCGATGTCTGGGGTCATGTGCTGGCCGGCATGGCGGAGCAAGTGGCAGCGGCATGCGCCGAGATGGGGCATGGCAGCACAGCTGGCAATCTGGAAGACATTCGCAAGAATTTAAGTGCTGATCTGGCCAAGGCCGCAGCCAAGCATTCTCCATTAGCCGTGAAGTCATAAGAGGGAATTTCTCATGCCCGTGAATGTTCTGATGCCAGCCCTTTCGCCCACGATGGAAAAGGGCAAGCTTGCGAAGTGGCTGAAGAAAGAGGGCGATAAGGTGAAGTCTGGCGATGTCCTCGCGGAAATCGAGACCGACAAGGCGACGATGGAAGTGGAGGCCGTCGATGAAGGGACTTTGGGCAAGATACTTGTAGCCGAGGGCACGGATGATGTTCTGGTGAATGCGCCCATAGCCATTATTCTCGCTGACGGAGAGAAGGTGGGAGATATTGGTCAGATGCCAGCAAAATCGCCCGCTGCCGTGCAAAGCATGGGCAAGGATCCTTTGTCCCTGCCTCCGAAAGAGCCCTTAACTGCCCCTTGGCCACCTTCTCCCATGCCAAGCGGCAGAGGGGAAGGCGCAAGGATTTTCGCCTCGCCACTCGCCAAGCGTATCGCGAAGGAAAAGGGCATTGATCTCGCTGCATTGAAAGGCTCCGGCCCCCATGGTCGCGTTATCCTGAAAGATGTCGAGCATGCCAAGCCTAATGCTGCGCCTGCCGCCAAAGCCGTTGTAATGCCGCAAGGCGTTTCCGATGAACAAGTGCTCAAACAATTCGCATCTGGTTCCTATGATCTCGTGCCGCATGACAGCATGCGCAAAACCATCGCGCGGCGTCTCACGGAATCCAAGCAGACGGTTCCGCATTTCTATGTATCGATTGATTGCTCATTGGAAAATCTGTTGCCGCTGCGTGAACGGCTGAACTTGCGCGCGCCCAAGGACAAGGAAGGCAAGCCTGTCTGGAAAGTTTCGGTAAACGACTTCATCATCAAGGCGCTGGCCATGGCGCTGATCAAGGTGCCAGACGCCAATGTTTCCTGGACAGAAAATGCAATGGTGAAACACCATCAGGCAGATGTTGGCGTGGCGGTTTCCATTTCCGGCGGATTGATCACGCCTATCGTGCGCAATGCCGAAAGCAAAGGCCTTTCGCAGATTTCCATTGAGATGAAGGATTATGCGGCACGCGCCAAGGCGCGCAAGCTGAAGCCTGAGGAATATACCGGCGGATCGACCTCGGTGTCCAACATGGGCATGATGGGCGTAAAAAATTTCCAGGCCATCATCAATCCACCGCAGGCCACAATTCTTGCCATTGGCGCCGGTGAACGCCGTCCTGTCGTGCGTGGAAACAGTATCGTGATCGAACAGCTGATGTCAGTTACTCTGTCTACGGATCATCGCGCAGTTGACGGCGCGCTGGGCGCGGAA
>JANMAE010000014.1:0-41406 GCA_031359445.1 Hyphomicrobiales bacterium
AGCCCAAGATATTGAACTTAAACTATATTCCTTTAATAGGAATTTGTTTCACGTGAAACTTCGCGCTCCACATCACTGCAAAAAACCCCATCGAAATTCCAGAAAAATCTCAGCACTCCACCACATTCACGGCAAGGCCTCCGGTCGAGGTTTCCTTGTAGCGGTCGCTCATGTCGATGCCGGTTTGGCGCATGGTTTCGACGCAGTTGTCCAGCGGCATGAAGTGGCTGCCATCGCCGCGCAGAGCGAGTGACGCGGCGGTCACCGCCTTCACCGCGCCAAAGGCATTGCGTTCGATGCAAGGCACCTGCACCAGGCCGCCCACGGGATCGCAGGTCATCCCCAAGTGATGTTCGAGGGCGATTTCGGCGGCATTCTCCACCTGCTCATTGCTGCCGCCGAGGGCTGCGCAAAGGCCCGCTGCGGCCATGGCGGAGGCGGATCCCACTTCGCCCTGGCAGCCCACTTCCGCGCCTGAAATCGAGGCATTGTGCTTGATGATGCCGCCAATCGCCGATGAGACCAGCAGCAGGCAGCGGATGCCTTCGGCATTGGCATCGAGGCAGTGGTCGAGATAATAGCGCACCACGGCTGGCATCACGCCAGCTGCTCCATTGGTGGGGGCTGTCACAACCTTGCCGCCTGCGGCATTCTCCTCATTCACCGCCATGGCATAGACCGAAAGAAAATCCATGATGCGGTGGGGCTGGATGGAATTGTCGCCCTGCTCGGCTTTCAGCTGGGCGTAGATTTCGCTGGCGCGGCGTTTCACTTTCAAGCCACCAGGCAATATTCCGCCTGCGGTTAGCCCACGGTTCATGCAGGCATTCATCGCAGCCCAGATGCGGTCGAGGCCTTGGTTCAATTCCGCATCCGACATTGCCCACGTTTCGTTTTGCCGTTTCATTTCAGCGATGCTGAGGCGAGACGCGCGACCCATCTCGAGCATTTGCTTGGCGGTGGAAAATGGATAGGGCACGGCGCTTGCCTCTGTAACAGCAGGCTTTTCCGCGGAATTTGCCGCGCGTCGTTCGGCTTGTGTTTGCACGAAGCCACCACCGATGGAATAATAAGTCTCGCTCAGCAATTCATGGCCCATGGCGTCCAGCAGCCGGAAAACCATGCCGTTGGCGTGGCCTGAGAGTGCGGGGCCATAGTCGAAAATGATATCTCTCACAGGATCAAAGGAAACGGGAAGGCCGCCCGGCACCTCGATGAATTTCCTCTCCGCCACCTCGCTTAGGATTCTTTCAACATCATCAGGTTCGATCTGATCTGGTTTCTCACCTGCCAGCCCCAGCATGATGGCCCGGTCGGTGCCGTGGCCCTTTCCGGTGAAAGCCAGCGAGCCATGCAGCGTCACCGTGACATGGGCGGCATTCTTCACCTCGGCAGTTTCGAGAAACCTGCGGGCTGCCACCATGGGTCCCACCGTGTGCGAGCTCGAGGGGCCAATGCCGATCTTGAAGAGTTCAAAGACTGAGAGAAACATTCAGCTCACCGTGCGGTGATAGCCGCCGCGCCAGAATACAAGTGGTTTACCTTTGGGATCATGGTCGAACTTGAGCACTTCGCCCACGAAAATCACGTGATCGCCGCCATCATAGGTGAAGGCGCTGCGGCATTCAAATATCGCAAGGGCATTGGGCAATATGGGGCAGCCCGTGTCCCATGTTTCATAATCAATGCCGCGCCACTTGTCGCCAGATGACCTGGAAAAGCGGGCCGACAGATCATCCTGGCCCTCGCGCAAAACATTGACCGCAAAATATTCGGCCTTCATGTAGATGTCGAAACTATAGGCGTTGCGCGACAGGCTCCACAGAACAAGGGGGGGATCAAGCGATACCGAATTGAACGAACTTGCCGTATTGCCCACCAGATCACCGGTTGGCGAAACCGCAGTCATCACGGTAACGCCGGTGGCGAAAGTGCCCAGGGCCGAGCGAAATGCGCGGGAATCGAAAGGGATTGTCATGGTTCTTTCTAACGTGAAATCAACGCTGGTCTCAAGTTGCGAACGACGCTTTGGCGCTTCTGTTTAACCACAAAACACGGTCGGCCACTTGGTCTTTGCGTGTGGAAGCCACAAAAGCTAGTATTGCCGCCACTTATATGGGGATTTTTGATGAATTTGAAAGAAACGCTGAACTGGCTTGAAAACCAGAGCGATATTGTCAGCTTGCGCGCTGCGGTTTGCGATTTGAACGGTGTCATGCGCGGCAAGCGCATTCCGGTGGATCAAGCTGAGAAAGTCTTGAGTGGCGGATTGCGCATGCCGCTTTCCGTGGTGGGCGTTGATATCTGGGGCGAGGACATCAAGAATTCGCCACTGGTTTTTACCACGGGCGACGCGGATGGCCTCTGCGAGCCCATAGGCCGGGGCATCCTGCCCATGGACTGGACGCCTGAACCCACGGGACTCATCCCCTTGTGGCTGCGCGAAGAAAGCGGCGCTCCATTCGGGGGTGATCCGCGCCGCGCGCTGGGAGCACTCGTGGAGCGCTATGCGGCCGCGGGATTGTTTCCCGTTGTGGCCATGGAGCTGGAATTTTATCTCTATGATCCCAAGGAGGATCGTCCGGTTGCTCCCATTTCGCCGTTAACGGGCAAGCGCCTGGATGCTGATTCCGTGCTTTCCATTGACGAGATTGATGAATTCGGATCGTTTTTCCGCGATGTCTATGCCGCCTGCGAGCTGCAAGGGGTGCCGGCGGATTCGGCCATCGCCGAAAACGGCGTGGGCCAGTTTGAAATCAATCTGATGCATGTGAACGATGCCTTGCGGGCCGCCGATGATGCGGTGCTGTTCAAGCGCATCGTCAAGGGCGTGGCGCGCAAACATGGGTTTGCCGCCTCCTTCATGGCCAAGCCTTATGGCGGGCGTTCGGGCAGCGGGCTGCATGTGCACTTCAGTTGCCTCGACAAGAACGGCGATAATGTCTTCGACAATGGCAGGGACCAGGGCAGCATGATCATGCAGCATGCCGTTGGTGGACTGCTTGCCGCCATGGGCGAAACCACGTTGCTGTTTGCACCGCATTTCAACTCCTACCGCAGGCTGCGTCCAGGATCGCATGCGCCATCGGCTGCCGCCTGGGGATATGAAAACCGCACCGTTGCCATCCGCATTCCCGGAGGCTCACACAAGGCCCGGCGCATTGAACACCGCATGGCAGGAGCTGACGCAAATCCTTATCTGGTGCTGGCAGGCATTTTGGGCGGAGCCATCATTGGCATTGAGCGGGAAATCAAACCCGCTGATCCGGTGCGCGGTGATGCCTATACGCTCAAGCTCAAGGGCCTTCCACCAGACTGGGCCTCGGCCATAGATGCATTCGCGGGCGGCGAAATCGTGGAAGCAACACTTCCGCCCATGTTGCGCGACATGCTGGTTGCCTGCAAACGCCAGGAATTGGCAACTTTTGCTGCACAGGTCACCGACTTCGAATACGAAGCCTATCTCGATATGGTGTAAAGTGAGCTAAAACCTTTGCAACATGGCTGTAACAGCCATGGCTGTAACACCCGAGAGAAATGTTCCCCAGGCGAGGTCAATCAGGGCGATCTTCAGGGTGTACCCGTTCAAAACCGTGAGATTGGTAAGGTCATAGGTGGCATAGGCCACCAGTCCCAGCGCCAGGCCCAGCATCAGTGCCTGAGCGCTGGAACCTGACCGCAACCCTGGCAAAACGGCAAAATATGCAAGTCCTGCCGCATAGATCGCATAGAAGAAGATGGCAGCCGTAATATTGGGTTGCTTGCGGATCAGGTCGCCCATCTCACTTACATAGGTAGAGCGCGCTACCCAGCCCAACCAAACCATATCGATCCCGAGAAAAACCACCAGGGTGGCAATATATGTGACAACAATTCTGAACATGAATAATTCCTCTATTCGCGTGCGGTTTTGGATATTGAGACGTTGGGGGTGACGGGCTTGGGGCGATGCACGATCCGCATGCCCTTCATCCAGAGTTTGGCTGCCTCCCAGTGAATGCCGCCCATAATCTTTATGGGTAGCAATGGAATGCTGAGGAATGACTTGAGAAGGGCCGCATCCGATAGATTTTGTCTTTTGCCGGAGAACCAGGCAGTGAGGCAGGGGCCTTCAGCAGTGGTGAGGCGTATTCCAAGTTTCAGCTCATCGCCTGGCAATTCAATGGTAAAATCATAGCGACCTTCAACTTTATTGAAGGGGGATACATAGAAACGCTTCTCGCAGCGCTGGCCGGAAGAGGTTCCAACCGGAATGACATAGGAGTGCCGTTCACCAAAGGTATTGTTAACCTCATAGACCATGAGCACCAAGTTATCCGCGGCGTCCATGCAATAGAACGTCGTGAGCGGGTTGAATACGTAACCCAGGACGCTGGGATAGCAGAACATGAAGATGCGGGAGACTTCACTGCCGCGGCTTGAAGCCCGTACCAGTTGCCAGACATGATCCTCAATCGAAGTACCGTCACCTGGGCCAAAATTGCGGTCATGGATGCTAAAAAGGTTGAAGCGGTTATAGCTGAAGAATTTCAAGCGGCTGCCAAGCTTTTGCAGTTCAGCGAGATCGACAAACAGGTTGTAGACGCGGTAACGCAAAATATGGCTCACGGGCCTCAAGCGGCGATGAATGACCTCACCATGGTAGATACATGAGGAAACTACGCTCATTCGGCTGCCTCAAGCGGATATGTTTTGGGTTCAATCGATACGGGCTTCACATGAATACGCCCGTTGGGGGCTGCCACATTCCATGGGCGCAATATTCCCCCCAATTGCTCGGCCACTGCCAGCCCTGACTGCAATCCATCTTCATGGAAACCGGCACCGAAGTGGGCGCCACAGAACCAGGTACGGTTTTTTCCCTGCAAGGACCACAGGCGCTTCTGCTGGGCACCTGTTCTGGTGTTGAAAATGGGGTGAGCATAGGCAAATTCCCGAATGGTTTTTCGGGCTTCGGGTGCGCGTTCCGGATTTATCGTCACGAAGAGATTGGTGCTGGTGGCAAGGGGTTGTAGTGAATTCATCCAGTAGGTCGTCGTGCCGGGTTTGTTATCTCCTTTGCCCTCGCTCATGTGATTCCAACTTGACCAAAGTCTTTTGCGGCGCGGCATGAGGGATTCATCTCGATGCAGAACAGCGCGGTTGGAGGTGTAGCGAAATGCCGAAAGACAGGTGAACTCATCGCGGGTGGGATCGCTCAACATAGCAAGGGCCTGATCTGCATGGCTGGCTATAACCACATGGTCGAAGTCTTCGGTGAACCCTGCCACGCCATCGACCCTAACACCCCATGCGTTACGCGTGATGGCGCGCACCGGGCAATTGGTGATGATCCGCATGCGGCTGTCTTCCAGCAGGCGCTGGACATATTCCCGCGAGCCGCCAACTACTGTGCGCCATTGCGGCCTGTCATAGAAATTCAGAAGACCGTGGTTGACAAAAAACCGCAAAAAGCCACGTGCGGGATAATCCAGCATCTGACGCGAATCCGATGACCAAATAGCCCCTGCAACTGGCAAAAGATGCAGATTTATAAAGTCCTGAGAATAGCCATGGGTGGCCAAAAACTCTCCCAGCGTTACCTCTTCTGAAAGGCTTTCAAGTTCGTAAGCGGCGGTCCTGAAGAACCGGATGAGATCGCGCACCATTCGCAAGTGGCCGGGATTTGCGACATTTCGGAGAGAGCCTATGAGATGGGCTGGACTTGCACCGGAATATTCATGGGCGCCACCGCGAAGAGAGACGGAAAAACCCATTTCGGAGGCTGACGTCGCCACATTCAAATAGTCAAACATCGCTGAAAGGTTGGGATAGGTTGCATCATTATACACAATGAACCCCGTATCCACTGCAACGCTTCCTTCCGGGGTCCGGCAGTCCACCGTATTGGAATGGCCTCCCAGGCGGCCTTCCGCCTCAATCATGGTAACGTTGTGACGCTGTGAGAGGAGCCAGGCAGCTGAGAGACCGGAAATACCTGCGCCAATTACGGCGATTTTCAATGATTGCAATGGATTAATGCCTATTTTGGATCAGTAGTCAGGTGATATACGGGCGCTGGACCAAAATGGCTCAGGCCGAGATATCAAAACTTTATGATCCGAAAATAAGGGTGCAGCGTAGGTAAAACATGTTAGATAGTGGGAACAACATCGCGCACGCTTTGGCTTGGAACATGCTGAAACAAGACCCGCTGTCAGACCGCAAGACCGAGGACCAAGCTTGTCGGAGGCTGATCCATAGTATTGCAAAAAATCTAGACAGGGAGGCGTTTGCCGAATTGTTTGATATTTTCACGCCCCGGCTCAAAAGTTTCATGATGCGCAAGGGCGCTCCCCCGGAAATGGCTGAAGACCTGGTGCAGGAAACGATGATCAGCGTCTGGCGCAAGGCCGGCCTCTATGATCCTCAGAAAGGCCCCGTTCTCACGTGGATTTTCACAATTGCGCGCAACTTGCGCATTGACCGGATCAGGAAGGAATCGACGGTGCCCTTCTCTGCCTTGGGAGATTACGACGCGCCTTCGGATGACATGGGTGGAGACGAGATTGTCTCACGCAAGCAGGATGCGCAGAATGTAGCACGCGCCTTGGCCAATATTCCGCTGGAACAGAAGGAGGTTCTGGTTCTGGCGTTCGTGGAAGATATTTCTCAAAGTGAAATTGCAGCGAGATTGAAGCTGCCCTTGGGAACAGTGAAATCACGCATGCGGCTGGCCTATGCCAGGCTGCGCAAGTCGCTGGAGAATAACCATTGACTATTAACCACCATCTTGATCCCGCAACGATCATGGCACATGCAGCAGGAACGCTTGATGAAGCCCTGTCCATTGTTGTGGCAACCCATCTTGCAATGTGTGGCCATTGCCGCGCTGCTGTGCACCGTGCTGAAATGCTGGGAGGCGAAATTCTCAATACCCTTGAAGGTTCCCCAGTTTCTGACGGTTGCCGCAGCAAAACCCTTGGAATGATCGGGACGGCTACGTTGCACCGCTTTCCGCAAAAACCCCGCAAGGGCAGTAGCCTGCCCCGCCCATTGCGTAGTTTGCTTGCTGACAAAGAGTTGCAGGATGTGGCGTGGAAGAAAAAGGCCCCGGGCCTGGCGCTTTATGACTTGCCGGTTTCCAAATCCTCGCGTGGCAAACTGTTTCTGATGAAAATCGGCGCAGGCAGAGCCATGCCGGAACACGGGCATGGCGGTGAAGAACTGACGCTTATCCTGTCGGGTGCCTATAATGACAGCCTGGGGCGTTTTGGTGTTGGAGACATCGCCGATTTAGACGAGGAATTCGAACATCAGCCCGTTGTGGAACAGGGTTCGGAATGCATTTGCCTGGTGGCCACCGTCAAGCCCGCGCGTTTTAAATCATGGCCCGCGCGTTTGCTGCAACCCTTCATCGGGATTTGATGCACATGGTGCCGTGGAAGCTTGTGTGGATCACAGGCGCTTCGAGTGGAATTGGTCGGGAAATCGCTGCACAACTTGCAGCGCAAGGGGTGCAGGTTGCAGCTTCTGCACGAAGCGCCGAAAAGCTTTCCGATCTTGGAACCAACGTCCGCCCCTATCCTTGCGATGTCATAGACCAAGTTAGCGTGGCGGACACTTTTGCAAAAATTGAGCGCGAATTGGGGCCGGTTGATCTGGCACTCTTCTGCGCTGGAACTTTTGCTCCCGTGGAAATCGACAATATTGATCCCCTTGTTTTTCAAAAGACAATTATGACCAATTATATGGGCGTCGTGAATTGTTTAGCGGCAGCACTTCCGTCCATGCTGTCAAGAAGCAAGGGCCATATTGCCTGGATTGCTTCTGTTGCGGGCTATAGCGGATTGCCCAAGTCGGCTGCCTATGGCTCTTCGAAGGCTGCCCTCATCAATCTCGCGGAAAGCCTTCGCCCTGAACTGGAGCTACGCGGGATTAAAATCAGTGTGGTCAATCCGGGATTTGTGCAGACTCCCATGACGGCACCCAATGATTTTCCAATGCCTTTCATCATTAAGCCCGAAGAAGCTGCCCGAAGGACAATTGAAGGATTGGCGACGGGCCGGTTCGAGACAACTTATCCCAAGCGCTTGGCGATTGCACTCAAGATTGCGCGGTTGTTGCCCTACTGGCTGTATTTCTGGCTCATTAAGCGCACGGTTCTCAAACAAACCTCAGCGCAATGAAGGTGGCCTCGCATCTTTCCATGCTCCGTGGTTTTTGGCGGATTCCACGGCTGCAGCGATAGCCGCGATAGACCGCAGGCCATCCACGGCCTTGGGGTAGTTTTGCACGAGGAGGTTGGGCGCGCGGCCCTGCTTTTTTGCGTTAATAACTTCGGCCAGATCGGCATAGATATTTGCGAAAGCCAATGGCATGCCCTCGGCATGGCCGATTGCGACCCGGGAAGCGCGGTCGGCCTCAGGAGACAGCCCAGGGCCACCGCGTTCGAGCGTAATGGTTGGCTTGTTGAGAGGGGTCCAGAAAAGCTGGTTCGGCCATTCCTGCGCCCAGCGCAATCCGCCCTTTTCGCCGTAAACCCGAATGTTGAGGCCGTGCATGCTTCCGACCGCCACGGAACTGGTCCACAAGCGCAGAACTGCACCGCCATCCATACGAAAATTCACCAGCGCATCATCCTCCAAAGTGCGGCTAGCAAGACAGGACACAAAATCCGCCGAGAGTTCGCGCGCCTCCTGACCGGACACAAAGCTTGCCATGTGGAGTGCATGGATTCCGCAATCAGCGAATTGCGCCGATATGCCGGCTTGGGCGGGGTCGTAGCGCCAGCGCACTCGGGGATTATCAGCATCTGCTTCATCGGCATGGAAACCATGTGCAAACTCCGCCTTGATCAAACGGATTTTGCCCAAATCGCCGCGCGCCACCATGGCACGCATGTGGCGCACCAGGGCATAGCCGGAATAGCCGTAATTCACGGCGCAGATCATGCCGGTGCGCTTGGCCGTGGCCACAATGTCTTCTGCCTGTTCCACAGTGATTGTCATGGGTTTTTCGCACAGCACATTGATGCCAGCCTCGAGAAAGGCTTTGGTAATTTCATAATGGGTGGAATTAGGCGTGGCGATCGTCACCAAGTCCAGCTTGTCGGGACGATTTCTTTCGGCCCCCAGCATTTCACGCCAATCACCATAGGCACGATCCCCAGCGATATCGAGCGTTTGGGCAAAGGCCCTGCCCTTTTCCGGGTTCGCGTCAAGGGCGCCAGCGACGAAGCTGTAAAGCCCGTCCATCGCCGCGCTGATGCGGTGGGCGGGTCCGATCTGGCTGCCTTCGCCGCCGCCAATCATGCCCCAGTTCAATTTTGTCATGCATGTCCCATAAAGTTATACGTCTTTGACAGAAACCCAGCGCCGCTGTTCGTGTGACAGCCATGCAGCTTCAATGAGTTGATTGACCAGCATGCCATCGCGGAATGTGGGCCATCGGGCCTCGTTATCGGCGATTGCTTCCAGAAAATCACGGGCTTCAATAATGATCTGGTCCTGATAGCCAGTGCCATGGCCGGGGCCCTGACAAAATGGCAGATAATCGGGATGTAAAGGGCCGGTGAGAATTTTGGTGAAGCCCTGACGGTCGGGTTTGGTGTCGCCGTTGTAGAGCCACAGCGCATTCTGGTCTTCCTGGTCAAAGCGGATGGCACCTTTGGTGCCGAATATTTCATAGACATATCCCATTTTTCGGCCAGTCGCGATGCGGCTCACATAGAGCGATCCCATGGCGCCATTTTCAAAGCGGCACATGATCTGGGCCTGGTCGTCGTTTGTCACCACTTCAGGCCCGCTGGGTCCGGGGCGTGTTTTATGGACGGTTTCAATGTCGGCTATGAGAGATTGGATCGGACCTGCCAAGGCAAAAGCCGCGTTGATAATGTGAGGGGCAAGGTCACCCATATTGCCATTGGCACGCTCCCTGGTGCGCCATGAGGCCGGCAGGTTGGGATCAGCCAGAAAGTCTTCCGTGTGCTCGCCGCGAAAATAAGTGATGGCGCCTATTTCACCCGAAGAAATGATATCGCGTGCCAGATGCGACGCAGGTGTGCGAATGTAATTGAAGCCAGTCATATGGACGCAACCGCTATTCTCGGCAGCTTCCACCATGATGCGGCTTTCGGCCAGGCTGATACCCAAAGGCTTTTCACAAAACACCGGTTTTTTGAGCGCCAGGGCTGCAAGCGCAATCTCCCGGTGGGTTTGCTGCGGGCTGGCAATGACGACGGCTTCCACGGCAGGATCGTTCACCAGCAGTCGCCAATCCGCAGTTGCGCGCGCAAAGCCAAAGGCACGCGCTTTTTCTGCGGCACCCACCTCGCTCGTGGTGCAGATGACTTCAAGTATCGGCCGCAGCCTTGTGTCAAAAACGGCAGCCACGGCGTTCATGGCCACTGAATGAGCTTTGCCCATATAGCCGCCGCCCACAATTCCAATCCCAATTCTGGTCAATGCCGCATCCGCCATCCCGTTGATCGTGCCAATTGCAATTATCTGATCCGCACTTAAGATCAATTGCCAAGATGACACGAACGGAATTCAAACAAAACAGCTTTCTGATAATGGGGCGCGCGGGGCTCGATCTCTATGCGGATCCCCCCGGCACCTGCATGGAAGACGCCAAGATGTTTTCTTCCGCCTTGGGAGGCTCAGCGGCAAATATCGCTGCAGGAATTGTGCGGCTTGGCGGACAGGCATCATTGCTTTCCGCAGTTTCGCATGACGCAGTTGGCCGGTTCATTCAAAAAGAATTGAAAAATTATGGCATCAATGCAGACCATGTTGCGGTGACACAGGGGGAGACGCGCAGTTCCCTTGCGGTGGTGGAGACGCGGATTGAAAACTGCCAATCAGTCATTTATCGAAACGGAGCGGCCGATTTCCAGTTGAACGAATACCATGTGCGAGGCGTGAATTTTGACAATTTCCGCGCTCTCATCGTGACGGGAACGTGTTTTGCAGCGGAACCCTCACGCACTGCCGGTTATCTGGCGCTGGAGCTTGCACGCAAAGCCGGACTGGCCCTGGTTCTGGATATTGATTACCGGCCCTACTCTTGGAGCGGACCGGATGAGGCGGCGCGGATCTATTCCCGCGTCGCTGCTCTCTGCGATATCGTTGTCGGTAATGATCAAGAATTTGCTGTGATGGCAGGAGGGGTTGACGGCTATTCATGTGCAAAGGGCCTTGCTGCAAGCACTGCACAAATTGTTATCTACAAAATGGGTGAGAAGGGTTCCATAACCTTAAGCGGCGGTGCAGCCTTTGAAACAGGAATTTTCCCTGTGACTGCGCTCAAGCCCACGGGTGCTGGCGATGCCTTCATGGCTGGCTTCGTCACATCTCTTGCAGATGGTGCAAGCCTTGAGAATAGTGTCAAAAAGGGTTCTGCAGCCGCAGCTATTGTCGTTACCCGGGTTGGCTGTGCTCCAGCCATGCCTACCAGCGTCGAACTTGAAGATTTCATTGCCAGTCATTTCCTTTAAGGTCTGTCCTCATGCATATCCCCCCGCACGAAAACAATAACCGTCCCATCGTTGATGTGAATGATGCGCGCGTTCCGCTGAACTACTTCAATATTGTAAAGCTGCATCGAGGCCAGTCGTTTGAATATGTTGTTCCAGGTTATGAAACAGGCATTGTTCCAGCCACGGGGACTCTCGATATTGAGGTTGCGGGAGAGCGCTTCGCTGCGATCGGCCAGCGGCGCGGCGATGTCTGGAATGGAGAGCCGGAAGGCGTATACGTCCCCACGGGCGCTGGCGTGCGCATGACATGTATATCAGACACGGCAGAGATATTTGTGGCCGGTGCCAAGTTCGATGGTGTGCTGCAGCCCTTCGCTGTTCGTGCCGCAGACATAGACAAGATTCAATATGGTTCAGATGACACGAAAACCCATCGCAAGATAAAACACATCATTGGAACGAAGTATCGAGACAGGGTCGGACGCCTCTTGGTTTCAGAGCTCTTCACCGTGGGACAGGGCGGATGGTCCGGATTTCCTCCGCACAAGCATGATACGGACCGGCTGCCTTTGGAAACACGGCATGACGAGACCTATAATTTCCGCTTTCGTCCGGCCCATGGATTTGGGCTGCAACTCGTGCAGCACGAAGATGGTGAGGTGGGAGACGCCTATCATATCATAGACGGCTCAACCGTCGTACTGGACCATGGCTATCACCCTTGCGTGGCGGCACCGGGTTATGAAATGTATTATTTCACCATCCTTGGCGGGCTCAGCCAAAGGCCGCTGGTGCAGTTCTTTCAACCCAGTCACGCCTATCAGGTTGAAACCATACCTGGCATCAAAGACATGATCGCCAAATTCAAATGACCGTGGCCAACCTCAGCGATGTGCTGCAACCGGCCCTTTCAGGTGGTTATGCCATTGCAGGATTGGTGGTGCTGGGCTGGGAAGATGCCAAGGCCTATGTGGAAGCGGCTGACGAAACCGGCATTCCCATCATACTGCAGGCCGGCCCTTCATGCCGGGCTTACACGCCTGTCCCTATTCTTGGAAAGATGTTCCGGCATCTGGCCGAACAGGCAAAGGTTCCCGTGGTTTGCCATATCGATCATGCCTATACGCTTGATGCATGCTGGGAGGGCATCGACAATGGCTTTACTTCTGTAATGATCGACGGCTCCAAACTGGCGATTGCGGACAATATCAAGCTGACTTCATCCCTCGTGAAGCGCGCCCAGCCATTGGGCGTTTCGGTTGAAGGAGAGGTGGGGGTTGTGGGCTATGCCGGCGGGAGTGCTTCCATCGTCACATCTGCTGAGGAGGCTGGCTTGTTTGACCGGGAGAGTGGCGCGGACGCGCTGGCGATTTCAGTTGGCAATGTGCATCTCAACACGGAAAAGACGTCTGGCATAGACTGGGAAGCCTTGCTTGCGATTGAAGCCGTAACGCAGCTTCCCTTGGTGCTGCATGGTGGCAGCGGTATTCCCATTGGCATGCGCCAGAAACTTGCACGCGAAACCCGTATCACAAAATTCAATATCGGCACAGAACTGCGGTTGGCTTTTGGCAAAGCGCTCCGCAAGTCGGTGCTTGCGCATGCCGATAGTTACGACAGGATTGAACTATTGGGTGACACGGTTGCACCCATTAAATCTGCAACCATGGAAATTATTCGATCATTGGCCAACGGCCGGGCTGGGCAGTAATACCATCTGTTATTCAGGACGTTTGCTTCCTGTCCTATAGCCTTCTTAAATCGCCTGTGGCTTGAAATCGCTTGCTTCGGAAGGCGCGACATTTTTCAGAAGCTCAACGGATTTGCGCACGCCTTCTTCGCGCGACAGCATCACATCCTCATGCTCAATGGAAAGCCAGCCATCATAACCTACCATGCGAAGCCTATAACAGAAATCGCGCCACCAGCTTTCGCCATTGCCATAGCCCAACGTGATATAGCTCCAGGCCCTGCCCGGAATATCCATCAGCGAGCCATTTTCAAGGCGGCTGGTGAGATCAGCCACGGGCTTGTTAATCATGGTATCCTTGGCATGGCTGTGAAAAATAGCGACCCCAAGCTTGTCGATTGCCGCCAAGGGATCAGCGCCCATCCACATCAGATGTGAGGGGTCGAAATTGGCGCCTACCATTGGGCCAATCTCCTTTCGGAGCTTGAGGAGGGACGGAACATTGTAGACGAGCTGATTGCCATGCAATTCGACCGCAAGTTTTTTCACGCCATGCTGCTTTGCATGGGTCACCAACTTGTTCCAATAGGGATACAGTTTTTCTTCCCATTGATATTTAAGAATGGTTTGGGTTTCGGGCGGCCAGGATGAAATGACCCAGTTTGGCATGGTATCGCCCTTGGCGCCTTCCGGCAGTCCTGACATGAGCACAACGGTTTCCACGCCAAGTTCACCGGCCAGGCGAATGGTATCGTAAAGCCCCTCGGACTGGCGCTCGCCCTCTGTCGGGTGAAGCTGGTTGCCATTGGCATTGAGGGCAATGAGTTCAAGTCCGCGTTGTTTGAATGCGACCTGGAATGACTTGCGGGCTCCGGCATTGGCAACCAGTTCCTTCAGATTTGCATGGGGCGCGGCCGTCCAGTTTGCCGTGTTGATTTCAACACCTGTGATGCCAAGGCCCGCTGCTGTATCCAGCATGGTTTCAAAAGGAAGATGGCCGAGCGAGTCCGATACGATACCGATTTTCATAAATGTGCCTCGATGAGCGTTAATAGAGATCTGGTTTGTTGACGGGGGTTACGGCAATAGCGGACCGGGATGCAAGAGAGGCCACGCCTGCTTCTGCCACCAGCGTTGCGGCATAGCCATCCCAGGCACTTGCGCCCACAGATTTTTCAGAGGAAATGGAATTTATCCATGCGATATTCTGAAGCCGATAGGCATCGGCAAAACGTGGGCGCCAGTCTTCGGCATAGCTTACGGCCTGCGTCAGGTTAAGGTTGGTTTCGCTGAGTACGGGTGAACGCAATGAAACGCTGCCTTTCTCACCCACCACTTCACCGCGCACGTCATATCCATAGGCGGCATTGTTGTTGATTTCGATATTGACGAGTTTTCCGTCGATCGTTTCGACAACCATGAAGACAGGCGCGCCGGGTTTGCCCACATTGGTGCCTGTGGGGCGGAACACGTTTATGGACTTGTAATCCGTGTCCAGCAGCCAGCGCGCAATATCAAATTCATGCGGCGCGGAATTGGTAATGGCCATTACAGACGTGAACCATGGGGGTGCGGACACATTGCGATGCACGCAGTGAAACATCATGGCCGGGCCAATAATCCCGCGCTGCAGCACGGATTTCACATCAACATACGCGGGGTCAAAGCGGCGCATGAAACCAACTTGCACAAGGCGCTTGCCACCGCGCACTTCGGCATCGATTACCTTGAGGCATTCCGCAGAAGTTGGAGCCAGTGGCTTTTCGCAAAGCACCGGCTTTCGGGCAGCAATGGCAGCTATCGTCAGTTCACCGTGGGTGGCATCGGGGCTGGCAACAAGAACAGCATCTACTTTGGGGTCGCGGATCACGGAAAATGGATCTGACGAGATATCTACAGCGCCGGTTTCGTTTGCCACATCCCTGGCGCGCTTGGCATCAGCATCACAGACGAACTGCAAAGTGGCACCGGGGATCTGCGAGGCCAATATTCTTGCATGATCCGCGCCCATGAGGCCCGCACCAATCAAACCAATTCTTATCGTCACGGTTTTGCTCCTGCCGTTTTGTTCTTATTTTTGGGCATGATGCCTTGTGGCGTGTGCCTTAACACAGTCCGCCTGGAATTTTCAGTCGTCTGCGCCATTTCCTCTCAAATGATTGCAGAGTTGGCCTACCGCTTATTTCGGCCCCTGCTCCAGTTTTCCAGCTACCGCCTTGCGGAGACTGTGCATCTGATCAATGAGACTCAGGATGATGCCCACGCCTTCGTTGTTAACGCCGAAATCGTTGATCAGGCTGCTGATGAGCCGGGCACGGGCGATGTCAGCTTCTGTGAAAATAAAATCCTGCTGATCTTCCTCAGGCAGCAACCATTCCTCGGCCAACCACACCTCAAGGGTTTCTTCAGCCAGTTGCGTTTGAAATATGAAATCCGTTTTTCTTATCATCATGACTGCATGCCTTTGCGCGGATCATAATTTGCCCCTTCGCCCCATTGCGCCATGAAGCGTTCGAGTTCGTGGTCGCTTTCTGGCGGGAGAACGACCTTGAGCTTGACGATTTCGTCGCCCGATCCATTGCGCCGCGCCACGCCTTTTCCTTTCAGGCGCATGATAGAGCCGGTATTGGAGCCCTTGGGAATTGTCAGCATGACGGCACCTCCTGGTGTTGGCACCCGGACTTTTGCGCCCAGCACCGCTTCTTTCAGGCTGATGGGCAGCTCCACATGAATATCATCGCCCACCCGTGTGAAAAAGCGGTGGGGCAGAATACTGATTTCAACCAAGGCATCGCCCGGCGGACCTTCACCAGGTGAAGGTTCGCCCTTGCCTTTCAAACGCAAGGCCTGGCCTTCGACAATTCCTGCGGGAATGGTGACATCAAGAGTGCCGCCATCGGGCAATGTAAGGCGGCGCGTGGCACCCAAGACCGAGTCCACAAAATCCACGCTCAACCGGTAGTGAAGATCGGCACCGCGCCTGCGTCTGGCTTGACGTTCCTGCTGCCGGAAGAGTTTGGCGAATACATCATCTGTATCGGCAAAATCCTGGAAGCCAGAAGGGTTTTCATAAGGCGAACCCGTCGAGGATCTTGCTGCATAGTCCTTGTAATATTGCTGCTGCGGCTTTTCCGCGCCAGAGGCATCGATTTCGCCACTGTCAAAACGTTTGCGCTTTGCCTCATCGGACAAGAGGTCATTGGCCATCGACACTTCCTTGAAACGTTCCTCGAAAGCCTTGTTCCCGGGATGCAGGTCAGGGTGAAACTTCTTGGCCAATTGCCGATAGGCTTTGCGGATGTCGGCGGTATTTGCGGTCCGCGGCACGCCCAGTACTTCATAGGGATCTTTCACGGCTCATCCTTGCACTCACTTTGGTTCGATACTCACATTAACGCGCAAGACGCCGAAACGGAAGTACGGCACCTGGAACTTCTCGCCATTCCTGAGCATTACCTTGGTTTGTGAAGGAATTTGGAGGCTTTGAAATGGCAGACCGCGTTTTCTGGAAAGGCTATTTGAAACTTTCGTTGGTGACCTGTCCGGTCTCCATGTCACCTGCCACGTCTGAGAGCGAAAAGCTGCGCTTCCATACGCTGAACCGCAGCACAGGAAATCGGGTGGTAAATCAGTATGTGGATTGCTTGACAGGCAAACGCGTTGCGGAAGAAAATCAGGTCAAGGGATATGAACGGGGTGAAGGCGACTACATAGTCCTTGAAGATGAGGAGCTTGATTCCGTAGCTCTGGAAAGCACCCATACTATCGATATTGAGAAATTTGCGCGGCGCGATGACATAGGATGGGTTTGGTATGACCGCCCGCATTATCTCATGCCGCGTGACACCGTGGGCGAGGAGGCATTTTCGGTTATTCGGGATGCCATGGAAAAGTCGGGAACGGTAGGGATTTCCCGGCTCGTACTATATCGCCGCGAGCGAGCTGTGATGATTGCACCACGCGACAAGGGCATGGTGCTGTGGACGTTGCGCTATGGGGATGAAGTGCGCGATGACTCCCCATATTTTGCTGATATTCCAAAGGAAAAGCTTGATGCCAAACTGACTGCCATGATGAAGAGGCTCATTACTGAAAAGACCCAATCCTGGGACCCCTCGCTAGTGCGCGACCCGGTTCAAGAGCGCCTGATGGACATTATTGCCGCAAAAAAGAAGGGTAAGTTGAAGCCGGCAGAACTGGAAGCTCCCCGGGAGAAACCTGCCACCGTGGTTAACATCTCGGATGCACTTCGCATAAGCCTTTCCCAAGAAACTTCTCCCCAAAAGCGGCGCTGATTTATTTCAAGGGGAGTGGTTTAGCTGCCGCCCGAAATCCCCCCCATGGGTCCTTGCTCAGTGACGAAAGTCGCGTCATGGCATTTTCTATGGTGAAATAAGCGGGGCCTATGGCCGGGCTTAACTCGTCCCACGCCAAGGGCATGGATACAGCGGCACTTGCACGCGCGCGAGGGGAGTAAGGTGCCACCGCCGTCATGCCCCGTTGATTACGGAGATAGTCAATCAGGATCTTGCCTGCCCGCTTGGATTTCGCAATGGTTGACACATAGAGTTTCGGGCTATCGGCTGCCATGTCAACGGCCAAATTTTTGCAAAAGGTCTTGACGGCAGGCCACTGCGCCTTGGGTTCAAGAGGGACAACCACATGCAGGCCTTTACCTCCAGAGGTTTTGACAAAGCTCGCGAGCCCTGACTTTTTGAGACGCTCCCGCGCTTCGTGGGCGGCCGCAATTACCTCTTCCCAACCCACGTTTTCTCCAGGATCCAGATCGAATATCAAGATGTCGGGTTTTTCCCAATTGGCTAGCGTCGAACCCCAGGGATGGACTTCAAGAGCAGCAGACTGGGCAAGTGATATCAGCCCGTCAATATCATTGATGGCAATAAAGGGCTCTCCATTCTTATCCTTGGGGTCATTCACCAATGCAATTCTTGAATTGATGCCTTTCCAGCCATGTTTTTGAAAAAATTGTTGTCCCTTTATGCCCTTAGGACAACGCACCAGAGCCAAGGGGCGGTTGACAATAAAAGGCGCCATGTATTTCCACACATCGGTGTAATAATTGGCAAGGCCCTCCTTGGTGATCCCTTGATCGGGCCAATAAATCCTGTCGGGATGCGTGAGCTTCACATTGATTGCCGCCGGTTTTGAGGTTGCAGTCTTTCCGGTTTTCTCCCGAACAATAGTTTCAGGCAACTTGTCTTCACGAAGACCGCGAAAAGAGGCATGGCGCAAATTTCCATCACCCGTCCAGGCGCGGAATTCCACTTCAGCAACCAGCTTAGGCTCCACGAATTTTACATTATGCGCTTCCAATGCGGCAAGCTTTTTTGCAAATGGTGAAACCTCGGTGCGTAATCGTTCGAGCTTTTCGAACAGTTCTTCGGCAAGTTTGTTTGAAAACCCAGTGCCTACGCGGCCAACGTGACGAAGTTTGCTCCCTTCATGAACTCCCAGCACCAGGGAACCGATGGCTTTACGCGAAACGGTTGAAGGAATGTAGCCCGCAACCACAAACTCCTGCCGCGCCGAGCACTTGGATTTCAGCCAAGACCTAGATCTGCCGGAAACATAGGTGGCATTACGATCCTTGGATACTACCCCTTCCAAAGACAGGCGGCAGGCGTGGCGCAAGACCATGCTAGCCGGATCTTCAAAATGGTCGCTATATCGTACATGGCCAGTGATGCCTTCCAACAGTTTTTTCAGCATCTCCTTGCGCTGGTGCAGGGGTAATTCTCTGAGATCATCGGTGTCGAGATAAAGCAGATCAAAGGCGTAGAAGTAAAACCGATCCGAGCGCCCTTCACTGAGATCGGCCTGCAGGGCCGAAAAGTCTGATGCGCCATGTTCATTCTCAACGACGAGCTCGCCATCAATAAGGGCTTTGCCTGCGGGAAGAGACTGAAAATCAGCCAGCAATTTCGTGTCGAATTTTTTCGTCCAGTCGAGGCCGCTCCGCGTCAGGAGTTTAATACGTCCCGCTTCGATACGCACTTCCAAGCGGTAGCCATCGAATTTGATCTCATGCAACCAGTTCTTGCCAGCAGGCGGCGATTTTACCAAGGTTGCAAGGGCTGGTTCCACGAAGTCCGGCAGTGCCGCTTTCTTGGTGCGTATGTAAGGCTCGGAGTTGTTGGCTTTGGCAGTTTTCGCTGTTTTTCCGTCGATGTCTGAGATGTGCTTTCCGGATTTCACTGACTCCGGTTGTTCCTCGAGAATGTCCGGGTCTGAGGAACTACGGGCGGCTTCATCATCGGCTTTGATCAACAGCCAGTTCTCCCGTTTATCACCAGATTTCTGGTGCATCTTCACCAAGTGCCAGCGGCCCTGCAGCTTCTGGCCCCTGAGTTCAAAATCCAAGTGCCCTTTGGCATAGGATTTGTGAACGTCATTCAGGGGTTGCCATGTTCCATTGTCCCAAACAATAACGCTGCCCCCGCCATATTCACCCTTGGGAATGGTGCCCTCGAAAGTTCCGTAATCCAGCGGATGATCTTCCACATGCACTGCCAAACGCTTTTCACCGGGGACGAGGCTTGGGCCCTTGGTAACGGCCCAGCTTTTGTATATGCCGTCCAGTTCAAGCCTCAGGTCATAGTGCAGACGTCGGGCATCATGTTTCTGTATTACAAAGCGGTTCTTTGAGCCCTTTGAGACCTTGCCACTGGGTTCAGGGGTTTTCTCAAAATTTCGTTTTTGCTTATAGGTTTGCAGCGTAGCCATGGCCTAGGCCACGTTCTTGCGGTGCGAACTTCGGGTTTTTGGGGATGCGCGTACAGCCGTAGATGCGGAGGCTTTCTTTCCTGCGCCTGCGCTTTCGCGAAGGGCTTCCATCAGGTCGATCACATTGTCAGGAGGCGCAGGCACGTGTTTGGGAATTTTCTTGCCCGCTATCTTGGCCTGTACCAATTCTGCCAAGGCATCGTCATAGCGGTCGTCAAATGCCGAAGGCTCATAGGTGCCTTTCTTCGTATCGATGATATGTTCTGCCAGCGTCAGCATTTCACCTTTGCCGATTTTTTTCGGAAGGTCAGCGAACATGTGATCCGGAGGAATAACCTCGTAATCGAAGTTAAGAGTATTTGCTATCATGCCTTGGCCCAAGGGTCGAATAAGAAGTGTGCGCACGCGCCTGAAGAGTTGGGTTTGCGCCAATGCCACCACATCACGATCGCGTATGGCCTCGCGGATCAGGGCATATACCTGCCGGGACTCGGCGTCTGCGGGCGTCAAATAATAAGGTGCGTCAAGAAATATTTGGTCCACTTCATCACATGGAATGAAAGTTACTACGTGAAGTGTCTTGTCGCTTTTCGGAATGGCGGCCGCTAATTCTTCAGGCTCCAGAACGATATGCTCGCCCGTGCTTATCTCATAACCTTTTACCTGATCGTCTCGCTCTACAGGTTTCCCGTTTTCCGCATCAACATATTGCCTTTTCAAGCGATGACCCGTTTTGCGATTCAAAGTGTGGAAAGCGACGCGTCCGGCAGTGGATGCTGCTGCATACAACGAAACTGAACAGGTTAATTCACCAATTTCAAGATAACCTTTCCAACTTGCCCGTGTAGCCACGTTACACCTTACCATTGTCGTCACAGATGCTGACCCACGGATGGGACAAGGGCTCGCCTGCCATTTCGTTGGCTGCGGGAGGAAACCAGAAAAACTCCTGCATTCCCTATGCCATCATGTCTGGTTAACACGCGGACAGCGACTTTAAACGCCGCAAATCCCCATGGGTTCCCTGCAATCTTGCATATGGCTACAGTAATATTTGGGCCTATATTGGGTTCTAAAATATCGAGAACTGGAATACGAACTATTCATGGACAAGACCGGTGGAGCAAAAATGGAACCTGGGAGGGCGCCTACCCTCATTTTTGCAGTTGTTATTGCAATGGCAGCGGTTGTTGCCCTGCTGATCGGTTTAATGTTCTGGCAGAATTACAGAGATACCCTGAAAAATGCCCGGACCAAGGTTGAGACATCGGCACAAGTGGTTGCGGCCAATATGGAGTGGCTTGCGGGCGGAAGCATTCTACTGCTGCAACGGCTTGACAAAGTTTTCAGCGTCCCCAACCAGAACTTGAGCGAAGCGACACGACAAGAGTTCACCGAAATTACAAAAAGTTTTCCAGCGCAAGTAAGTGCCGGGCTTTTTGATGAGCAGGGCAAGCTCGTGTTTACTTCCAATTCCGACGAGAAAAGTTTTCCGCAATTGCCGGAAGCAGACTTCATGGCTTTGAAGGCTGGACAAAAGTGGTTCTACTCATCGCTCATTATTGATCCCATAACGCATAAACAATCTTTCATGATTGATTATCGGTTGGATCGCGATGGAAAATTTGCAGGGGTTGCGGCGCTTGATGTGCCAGCCGATGTCACCTCCGAAATGTGGGATTCGCTGAAACTCGGGGTTAATTCAACTGTCAGCGTATTTCGCGGGGATGGTTGGCTTGTTACGCGATTTCCACCGGTTAAGGCGCCACTCAATCTCAGCAACTATGTATTATTCACCGATCTTCTCCCAAAAGCCGGAGTTGGTGCCTATGAGACGGTTTCGCCTGCCGATGGCGTCACACGCCTTGTGGGATACCGAACCATAAAAAACACCCCTTATGTTGCCTTGGCCGCGGTTTCTTTGAAGGAGGAGCTCAAAAGCTTCTATGGCTTTGAACTTCGTATCTTGGCGATCCTGGCGCCTCTGTTACTGGGTCTGATCGCAATGCTTTGGTATCTTTCAAAGGTGCTCAGTCGGGAAACAGCACAGCGAGCCCTGTTGGAGAAATCCGATGAGCAGAACAAACTGCTGCTGCGTGAGATTCATCACCGGGTAAAAAACAACCTTCAGGCCGTTTCCTCGCTGGTGAGGCTGCAACCAATTCCGTCCGAGTTGAAAATTGACATGGCTAACCGCATTGCATCCATGACAGCCATTCATGAACAGGCCTATAAATCGGATCAATATGCCGACGTTGAATTGGAGCCATATATTGTCAGTCTCGCAAAGAATATTGCTGACAGTTATCCGGGCGACGTGAAAATTGAAACAGATCTGCAACCTGTTACGGTAGATCGTGACGTGGCCCTGCCACTGGGGCTTATCTTGAATGAAGTTGTATCCAATGCCCTAAAACATGCATTCACCGAGCGTGAAGCGGGTAGCATCAAAATATCCCTGAAGCAACTTGATGAAAACAAAGGGGAATTGACGATCCAGGATGATGGTAGTGGATTTATACCAGCAGAAGAAGGAATCGGCATGGGAGCCAAACTCATAAAATCCTTTGCCGCCCAGATTGGAGATGATTTCAGCTATCTCAACAATAATGGCACGACCTTCTCCATGAGGTTCACATTGAAGCAAGTTGCATGAGTTCAACTTCTCCGGAGAAGTTGTTTACATCTCCGGATGTTTTAGTTTAGCTCTATGTGCGATCAGACTTGCTTGTAGCTGTATCACCGGCAGCGGAAGACGAGCCCATCGAACCTGACTGATCAGATTTTCTCTCGCGTTCCTCGCGCCATTTGGAAAAATCATCCGAAAACTTCTCACTGCCTCCGGCAAGCCAGCCTTCGTATTCTTCATCCAGTTTCTTGAGGTGCGCGGAGCGCCACCGATAGTAATCTTCATCATGGCGAGAGGGTTGTCGACTTGGGTCATGGTTCGCATCGATGCCACGCTCGGATCCCGCTGTGTTTTCTGCCGACCTGTCCCGATTATCATACTGCCCGGTGGGTGCCATGTCCGGATCACGGCCCACCTGAGCATGGCGTGGACTCACGCTGTAATCATCCATGCTGTCGGAGTCGGTCTGGCGGTTCCACGTACTCGGGTTAGCCTGGTTCGTTACGCCACTCTCACTCAAATCCTTGCCCAAATCAGCGCGGCTCTGATTGAGGTCGGCCGGGTCACTGTGACGGCGATAGAGTTGCTTTTTTTCATCCATGTGGGACTCCATGAGAATTCTGCTTATACCCTGGAGGCATAACTTTGTAGTTCCGATAAAGGTTCCGGCAAACCTGGGTGGCAGAGGAAAATCTTGATGAAGTAAGCATGACTAAAAATCGGATGCGCCGAAATGCCCATGTTAAGCAGTGTTTCAGGTGCAAAAGATTGGCTGGGGCGGGAGGGATCGAACCTCCGAATGCCGGAATCAAAATCCGGTGCCTTACCGCTTGGCGACGCCCCAATGCTTTGCTCCCTATAGCGGAGGTGACTTCCTTCTGCAACCTGTTGTGAAAGGATACTTGCGCCTTCCATTTCGGTTTCAGCTTATAAAATAATTGCCGCTTCTCATTCGCACAATACAAATTAACCTTATCAAATCATTGTATGATTCATGAATTTTCAAAAACTTCATATGGGTTGGATAACCGTTATTTTTCTCAGCTTTCAAGGCATAGCATTGGAAGCGAAAACGGAGTTTCGGTTTAGTTCCCAACGCTCGCTCACCGCACCGGATCTCTTTCTCAAACACCAAAAGAAGCCAGTGATTGCGATGGCTATGCCTCTACCAGAACCAGGCAGACCGGACGTTTCGACACTTAATGGGGCCAGCGAGAACCTCGATCCCCGGCTGATGCTCCTCTTGGGCAAGATCGAAACACATTTTGGGATCAAGCCCGTGGTAACATCGGGATGTCGCACTCAAAAACATAACGCCGAAGTGGGTGGAGCTCCACATTCATTTCATCTTTCCTGCAAGGCCGCAGACATTTCGCTAACAGGCGTTTCCACGATAGAGCTGCGTGATTTTGTCATGGCCGTACCGGAACGTGGCGGTGTTGGTACCTATTGTTCAACACCCATTGTGCATGTCGACGTTGGTCCAAGGCGCCAATGGTATTGGAATTGCTTGCTTATTGCAAAAAACAACTCGCCATTTGGCCTCCCCATACCGTTCTCGCCGTAACTTGAAAAACTGCATAAAACTTAATTATGCCCCAGATTCACGGATCACAACTTTCAAAATCTGACGCCACACGCGTGTCGCCATGCTTTCAGAGCGCGCCGTAATCTTGAGAACACCTCGCTGAATGCAGTTCGGCGTTCCACTGCTGTCGCGCGCAATCGCTTTGACACCATATTGCGCCGACACCGGCAACAAATCATTTTTAGTTGAAGCGTTTACTGCTATTCTTCCGCCATTAACGGATGCAAGTGCGGCAAGGTCAATTCTATCGGAACTCGATGTTGAAATTGTATGAAGCGCGAATTCTTGACTGACTTCGGTGAGGTCATCAGGGATAAACTTGGCGCTAACCCCTTCTGAAACGCGCGGCAGGTCATCTCCCGCGACAAATCCACGTGAAACAGTATTAATACCGCCAAAAACTATACCCAACTGTTCAGTTCGCGAAACCCACTTGCCCACATAGATGCGATTAGAAATGTCCGCCAGCTGGCCTTCAAATTCCGCACGTATGGCAAGCTCCGCTTCAGTGTTTTGCAACCCTTTCATTTTTGTATTCAAAGAAGCAAGTTCTTCTTGCAATATCTGACGTTGATTGAGATCCTCTGCGTCAGCGGTGATGCGAGACAGGCGGAGTTCACGAAGATTGATATCGGCTTCTGTTGAACGGCGTTCGAATGCCAAACCAGGGGAATTTATAACAAACAGGATGTCACCCTTGTGCACGATTTGCCCTGACACCGCGTTGATTGCAATAATCTTTCCCGGAGCTTCCGAAAAAAGTCTTTGGATATTTTCCGGCTCAGACAAGGCCGGCGCATCGACTGAGGTCGATATGGGTAAAAAGAAGGCATAGATGCCCACCGCAAAAACAAGAATGGTTGCATAAGTGTTAGGGCGTTTGAGAATTGGATTACGCATGGACCACCAAACTTTAAGCTCTTTCCAGGTTGGCTGGACGATGAAGAAGAAGATTTCGCCGAGAAAGAGAAATATACCCACGATCTTGATAAAGAAATGATAAACAAGAATAGCAATGCCGAGGTAGAGGCTAAGCCGATAGATAGCTGTTGCAAAGGCAAACAACACCAAGCCTGCATCCAAAGCAGGGGAGAAGCGTTCAATAGGTTCTTCATGCGTAGCAAAGAACAATCTACGCAGCCGAAACCGAAAATGCGCGAATGTGCGTTCATGCAGATTTGACAATCCCAAAAGATCCGAGAGTATGAAGTAGCCGTCAAAGCGCATCAATGGATTGAGATTAATCATCAGGCTCATGATCCAGCTCACCGTTGCCGTTATGAAAGCGGCGCTGCGCCAGCCACCATCGGGCAAAAATGACCACAGAAACAGGCAGACCATACTGAGCGCAAGTTCAACCTGGATGCCCGCGCTGTCGATCATGAGGCGCTGTCGACTGGATTTCAGTTTCCATGAATCCGTAATGTCGGTGTAGAGCATTGGAACAAACGCCATAAAGGCCAACCCCATGGTGGGGATGTGGCAGCCGTATCGGTAGGCCATATAGCCATGGCCAAGTTCATGTAGCGATTTCACAAAAACAACCGCAAGAATGGAAATCAGCGCGCCCTCTGGCGTAAAAAAAAAGGGTACGGTGTTGATAAAACTATCCCATTGCCGCGACACGAAATAGAGCCCGACAAAACCTAGGCACATCACAAAAAATACAAATGGCCGACTGAAAACAAATCTTACAAAAGGCCAGGTTGCTTCTAGAAATTTCTGCGGCCTGAAAAGCGGCAACTTAAAAAAAAGATAGCTATGAAACGCGCGTACATACCAGGCCTGTCTTCGCGATGCGGTTGCATGAAGGCCGCGCCAGTCCGTGGAAGCTGATGATTGCGCAAGTTGAGAGGTGGAAATAATGTGGAGGGCTGCTTCAATTTCACTCGGATCGGCCACACGGCCAAATCGAATGGCGAGGTTTTCGAGCAGTTTTTCCGCTGTGCCACTCTTGTTCCAGAGGGACAAAATCTGAAACATTTCAAAATTCAGATGAAAATATTTGTTTGTTGCAGGGTCATGGATGACCCAGGCTGGGGCGCCACTCAGGGACGGGCCAGCCCGCAGCAGACGCAGCTCTTCACGCAGCCGTGGCAGTTCGCTTAGAGTCCCAACCATTGGCGTATCGTTGTGAATGGCTTGCGGAAAAGCCAGAAGGCCAATGGCACATCACGCCCCGACACTTGCGCAGTGCCACGCGTGCCCAGCCGAAGCCCTTTGGCCTCTTTCAGCGAAAGACCAGCAATAATCTGATAGGCGAGGACGCCATTTTCATGAGGGCGCGCTTCATAAGACGCGCTTTTCACATTTGCGTCCGCGGGGTTTACCGGATCGGAGTCAAGAAACGCCCTCACCTTGGCCCCTTCCTGCACAGCAATACTGTCATGAATTGGTATAAATATTCGAAGTTCAAGCTGAGATGGGTCTGCAACATCAAGAATTCGTTCGCCAACCTGCACTGGGTGACCGAGCCAGTCACGACGATCTGAATACACAGCAATACCATCGGCAGGCGCTACAACGATTGTCCGATTGAGCATGTCAGCCGCATAGTCAAAATGCGCCTTTTTCACTTCGACATCCGCCTCTGCAATCGAAATTTCACGCCGCATCTTTGGATCATTTATCGCAGATTGCATTACGAGTTTCAGTTTTGCCTCTGCCACAATGACTTCATTTTCTGCTACATTTTTTTCATCGCGCAGAGCGGTGTCTGACATGCGAATAAGTGGATCGCCAGTTTTGACCTGCGCATTGGGCTCAACCAGAATTGCCTCAACAACGCCATCAAGGGGTGCAGCGATGATTTTGGCATTGACGGCACTAACTTCCAAGGGAGCGAGAACTGACATTGGTACCGGATAGAAACCCGCCAGCAACAAAAGAAACAATGCACTGCCTGCAAACATTGGGCCCCAGCTTCGACTTTTGCGAAGTTTGCGTGGCCCTTCCAAAGCGGCCCAGGCATGGGCAAAGGTCTCGGCCAATCGGTCGGCCACGATTTGATCGGCCTCTGCCCAGGGGATATCCCTTGCCAGCAACATACCACCAAATACATGACCATCTGCCAGTCTGAAAGGTAACCAGAGCATGGCGCGGAACGGATAGGTTTTGTGTTCCTCGTCACCTTCCGGTGTATAGGCGGGGAGCTGGAACTCCCTGGTTTTGGCCAAGCCTGTATCAGCGCCAAGGGCCCGCACAATACTTTCAATCCAGGTGACATGGGCGGATTTTCGATCAACAGTGGAAACCGCCGATATGCCAGCGACACCCATATTGCGTCCGCGGTTCCTCGACATGATAAAAATTTGCCTGCTGCGGGTCAGCTTTAAAGTTTCATTGGCAGCAAAAAAAACGAGTTCTTTTACGGTGTTGACGCGCCGTGCCTCCGCTTCAATCTTTAAAAGAAGCTCCAGACCCATATGGGGCTTGTGTTCAACTGGTCTAGTGGTGGCTACTGGCAGGTGCAGTTGATCGACAGCACCTTGCGACACTTGCATCGTAGCATCAGGGTCAAATGTTTGTGGCTGTGACATTTTGATGGAACCGTTCATGGAGAATCCTGAAACTTTAAGGCGCCGCTCATGCCGGGGCGTATTTGAGAGATATCACCGGTGAGGCGGCCAACGACTTTGATAGTCTGGCTTATAGGATCAATGGCTGCAGCAAGCCGAACGACCTCAGCGGGCGCGGAGGTTCCCAATTCATCAATGGTCACTTCAAATTTTGATCCTGGCTTTAACCATTTGAGCCAATCTGAGGGGACGATCATGTCCACTTCAAGTGCCATACTGTTCAGAACTTGCATCATGCGCGTGCCACGCTCAGGAATTTCAAATAGGTGGACGCTGAGTTGGGCCAAATCGCCATCGAAGGGTGCTACAATATCGCATCGGCGCACTGTAACAGCGATGCCTTCATATTCTGCCTCAGCTTGGTCAACCCTGGCTTTGGCAATATCGACGTCATATTGGCCAATCGCATTACTCAGCTTGAGTTGTTTGTTGTTCTTAAACGTAATGCTCTCTGCTTGAACTTTCGCTTGCGCGGCAGTCTTTTGTGCTAAAATGGCAGCACAATCGAAACTCACTAAAAGATCACCTTTGCGAAATGACTGCCCCTCTTTAAAAGGTAACTGGTCAATTGGAAGACCCAGATCACTCGACAGCCAAGCCTCGTCCAAGGCGCGAATAATTCCCCGAGTCAAATTCTTACTATCAGCCCGAGACGGTGTCGCGAACATAGTGCTGAGGGAAAGCATCGACAGACACAAAGCAAAGCAACGGCCATGCATCAACAGGCTGCTTCCAACTCTTCCTAGTGCAATCAAATTTTTGCCCACCATCGCCGATGTCAATTCCCGTTTAGGCTCCACGTCAACAGTTCACGGCCAAATGCGACTGCATTTTTCAATACAATCGCACTTTGACCAGATAAATTTAGTCTTGTTGGGGAGCGCAGAACCACAGTCTTGGAAAAAGCAGCTCTTGTCGATCATCCCAACGCACACTTTTCGGCTGGAATTCAGAAAATTGCCATAACCTGACATGCCAAATAAATTTGGATTGGCGGCTGATGTTATACGACTAAGCATTATTTAATTTCCTACCCGCCTATCAGCGCCGACGCTGGTAGTTGCAACGACGCCAAAGCTCGCACCAAGGCCGTTTCATCATCGAATGCTGGTTCTTCTTCCAGCGCCAGTTGACTCGTAAAGAGATCAGCATGCTCAGCAGAATTGTCTTGCGCTGAAGTGCGCTCAATAGATCCGGAATTCAAATCAATTTGAATGATTTCTTCAACAACCTTTCCATTTGGAAGAAGGGCCTGGATTTTGATTGTGATTTGCTTTTCATTCGCACGCGGTTCAGCAATAAGGGTGCGGCCTTGCACCACGTGCATCCAATCCGGCAAAGCTCGACCATCAGCGCGTGTAATCCGGACGTCGACAATTTTTCCGTGAGCCTGATCTGTGATGTGCAGATAAAGAATTCCCTCATTCATTACCGTATCAACACCAAAATAGAATTGATGACCCTGAACTCCATCGGTCGTTAGAATTGAACCGCCATGAAAAGGAATGACGTTATCTGTTCCTTCATGGTTCATTGCCGCATTGCTGATCATGTCAACAACATGTGCGATTTCGCCGCCCGATCTTATTCTTTGCACGCCGCTCAATTCGGCAAAAGAATTTACAACAGCATCAATCAATCCACGAGCATCAATTTGAGTATAGGTGCTGTTCAGAGATCCCGCCCATTCAGTGGCATCCACAATACTTCCTTCTGCGGTCATCACATCTTGTCGTATGGTGTCGAGCTCAAAGTCTAACTTGACTGGAGTCTCGAGATCGATCGCAAGGACGCTCACAGGAACAGTAACCAGTGTCAGACCACCATGACCGTCGGCTACAGCTATCGTGAAACTATCTGCACCAATATAATAGGCTGCGGGCATATAATGGTAAGTGCCATCAGAATTCAATGTGAGGCTGCCGTGCGCTGGCGCTATACTCACTGTATAGGTCAACAGATCACCTTCTACGTCGGATGCGGTTATTATGCCATTGATAGACGTATTTTCCGCAATCGTAATACTGCTGGCGCTTGCCGCCGGCGCATCGTTGACCGCCGTCAGCGCAATTGTCAGGGTATTTGTCGTGGTTAGACTGCCATCCGAAACGGTATAGGTGACCATCGGCACCGGGCCATTATAGTTGGGGGCGGGTTTGAAAACATAGGCGCCATCGCTATTGATCTGCAGCTTGCCAACACCTGAGAGGTTGGCGATGGAGCCAGCTGTATAAGTCGTACCGTTGACCACAAACTGAGTTACTGCCAGCGAATTGCCATCGACATCGCTGTCATTGACCAGGAGACCTGTGATAGCTGGCACAGACAGAACTGTGTCTTCAATCGCAATGGCCGTATCAGCACCAGAAACCGGCGCGTCATTGACCGCGGTCACAGTGAAGCTGATGCTGGCACTGGCGCTGCCGCCCTGGCCATCGGAGACCGTATAGCTCACCACCACCGGGCCATGATAATTGGCATTGGGGGTAAAGCCCAGGGTGCCATCGCCATTGATGGTGACTGTGCCCTGGGGCGAAGACGCCGCCGTGATGCTCAGGGGATCGCCATCCACATCCGAAACCGCCGGTGTCAGGGTCACCGTGGCATCCTCGGCACTGCTGGCTGCCGTGGTGGGCGTGGCCACCGGCGCGTCATTGACTGCGGTCACAGTGAAGCTGACAATCTTCGAGATAGGCGCTGCAATACCATCTGTGGTGGTGAAGCTAAGCGCGGCTGCTCCGTGGTAATTAGTTGTTGGAGCAAAACTCAGTGACGCCAGCGCTGCATTCAAAGCTGCCTGGGTGCCGGAGAAGGTCATTGTCGTATCCGACGTGCCATCGCCCGTTGCAAACGACAGGCCTGCGAGTGTGCCCATTGTAATTGCACCGTTGGTTACACTGAGGGTAACTGTCAGGTTTGATCCATCGAGATCGGCAACCGATAGCGCATTGCCACCGGTAAAGGCCTGCGGCACATCTTCTGCAACGGTGACTGTCGCTGGTGCAACGCTTGTGGGCGGAACATTGGCAGCTATGATATTGACCGTAACACTTGCCGTTTCAGTCACGCCACCGGAAGTCACCGTATAGGTAAAAGTGTCGGCGCCATTGTAACCAACACTGGACGTGTAGGTCAAAAATCCATCTGCGGTAAAGCTCACTGTGCCATGCGCACCTTGGGTTACCGCCGTGACTGCAGGAATATTTGCAAAATTATCAGCGCTTCCACCGCCCACGCCTGTGATGGCGTTGAACACAATTGCTGTGCCTTCGAGCACCGACACTGAATCGTCGACAATATCCGTGCTGGCTGTGACCGTAAGGTTGACAGTTTTCGACACACCCGGCGCAACCCCATCATTGGTGGTGAAGGTCAGGGCTGCAGCACCATTGTAGTCTGGGGTTGGCTCAAAACTCAGTGATGCCAGTGCTGCGTTAATAGCGACCTGTGGGCCAAAGAAGCTCATCGTTGTATCTGAGAGCCCTCCCCCTTCCGTAAAAATGAGACCCGTCAAAACGCCCATTGACAACGTGCCATTGGTGACGCTGAGGGTCACTGTCAGGTTTGACCCATTGACGTCCGTGACGGACAGTCCGTTGAGGCCCGTGAAAGCCAAGGTCATGTCTTCAGCCAAGCTCACTGCGGAAGGCGCGATACTTGTCGGCGGAATATTGATTTCAGTTACATTGACGATCACGTTCGCTGTTTCGGTTACGCCACCGGACGTTACAGTGTAGGTAAAGCTATCAGGGCCATGATAGCCGACGTTTGGGGTATAGGTGAGGACGCCTGCTGCCGTAAACGTTACTGTGCCATGCAGGCCTTGCGTTACCGCAGTCATGGTGGGCACGTTTTCAAAATCATCTGCAGCGCCGCCGCCAACGCCGGTGATGGCGTTCAACGTAAAGGGTGTATTCATTACAGTTGAAACGTCTTCGTCCACAGCATCAGCTACAGGAGAGATGGTGAGATTGACAATCTTCGACACCGGGGAAGCAACGCCGTCGGTTGTGGTGAAGCTGAGGGCAGCCGTGCCATGATAATCAGCTGTGGGTGCAAAGCTGAGAGATGCCAAGGCGGCATTCAGATTCGCTTGGGTGCCTGAGAAAGTCATTGTCGTATCCGACGTGCCGCCACCCAAAGTGAATGTGAGGCCCGTCAATACGTCCATCGTCAGAGCCCCATTGGTGACACTGAGCGTTACCGTCAAGTTTGATCCATCAATATCTGCAATTGAAAGCCCATTGCCGCCCGTAAAGGCCAGAGTTACGTCTTCTGCAACGGTGACGGTGGTCGGAGCAACGCTGGTGGGTGCGTCATTGACCGCCGCAATGTTGACCGTGACACTTGCCGTTTCGGTCACGCCACCGGAAGTGACGGTATAACTGAAAGTGTCAGAGCCATTATAATTGGTGTTGGGCGTATACGTGAGAACGCCTGCTGCCGTGAAGGTCACGGTGCCGTGCAAGCCTTGCGTTACCGAAGTTACACTGCGACCAGCATTCTCGAAATTGTCCGCATTGCCGCCACCAAGTCCCGTGATGGCATTGAAAGCAATTGCTGTGTCTTCATTCGTCGATACAGTATCATTGACAATATCTGCAACAGCTGTGACTGTCAGGTTAACGGTCTTCGAGACTGGCGCTAGACCGTCAGTGGTGGTGAAGCTGACGGCTGCAGCCCCATTGTAATCAGCCGTCGGAGCAAAACTTAGTGTCGCCAGAGCGGTGTTCAAAGCCGCCTGGGTGCCAGAGAACGTCATCGTCGTATCGGATGTGCCGTCGCCTGTCGTGAACGTCAGACCAAGCAATGTTCCCATGGTGAGTGTACCATTGGTTACACTGAGCGTTACAATGAGGGGAACGCCATCGAGATCTTTCACCGAGAATGCATTGGCGCCAGAGAAGGTAAAGCTTGTGTCTTCGATCGTCGTTGCAGAAGCAGGCGCTATACTTGTGGGCGGCCAGTTAACCGCACCGATATTGACTGTGACATTTGCCGTTTCAGTGACGCCACCCGAAGTCACGGTATAGCTGAAGAAGTCGATTCCGGAATAACCGGCAGCAGGCGTATACGTGAGTGAGCCCGCCGCCGTGAATGTTACCGTACCATGCAAGCCTTGCGTCACCGAAGTCACACTGCGACCAGCGTTTTCGAAATTGTCAGCGCTGCCGCCGCCTACGCCTGTAATGGCATTATAGGTGATGGCTGTGTTTTGATTGGTTCCGATTGAATCATCCACAATATCAGCGACTGGCGTAACGCTGAAATTGACGGTCTTGATTACGGGCGAGGCAACGCCATCGGTGGTGGTAAAAGTCAGGGCGGCCGTGCCGTTATAATCAGCCGTGGCCGCAAAGTTCAAAGACGCCAGGGCCGTGTTCAGGGCCGCTTGGGTGCCGGAGAAGGTCATTGTCGGATCCGACGTACCGTCACCGGTCGTAAACGTCAGACCTGTCAACGTTCCCATCGTCAGCACGCCATTAGTGACACTGAGCGTCACTGTCAGGCTCGTGCCGTCCAGATCAGCAACAGAAAGCGCGTTGCCGCCGGTGAAGGCGAACGAAATGTCCTCTGTTAAGGTCGCCGAAGCTGGTGCAATGACCGTCGGCGCATCGTTGACCGCAACAACAGTAATCGTTGCAACAGCCGTGTTCGAATTCAAGCCACCATCATTTACCGTCACATTGATAACGCGGGCCACCGTAGACGGTGTGTCAGTCGTGTTCTCAAACGCGACTAGGGCGATGGCAGTGGCATATTGGCCCTTGGTAAATGTGCCCAAAAAGGCAACCGTTGAGTTCGTTCGAGTCCAGGCGATACCACTAGCCAACACTCCGCTTGCGGCGGATGAGCCGGCAACGAGCAATCTGTCTCCAGCTTGGGGGTTGGCGAGCGTAATCGCAGCACTTTCCATATGAGAGTCACTGCTGTCAAAAATTGATGCGTCAATATCCGCAATGGAAACTGGTGACCCATTTTCCGTGTAGGTAGCGGTCCAGTCATTGCCTGGAGTGTCACTGGTAGCAGTGGAAACAGTGGTAGTCGTCGTCTTTGTAGTAATGGCCTGGACGTTGTCTATTGCGAAGTCGTCGCTGCCAGCACCAGCGTATGTCAGAACCAGTGGCTTGCCCGATGCGTTGACACCGCTTGGCAGTATGATTGAAATGGTACCGATGTTTGTAGATGTAATCTCGTTGTTGGTAGCGGCCTGGTTGCCGCCGAGTGTAGCTGTGGTTCCAACCGGACCCGCTACGATCGTTGGGAAGGTCCCGTTGATACCGCCTGTAGTGATTGTCGCATACACTACACCATCGTAAGAAATTGTGAGGGTGTTGGAGTTATTCGATCCACCCGTCGATTTGTTCGACCAGAAAAACTGCATTGAAATTGATGTCAGTTCGTCCGCTGTAGCAATTGTGGTCGTGGTGACTGTGGTGCTTGAACCTGTGGTAACACTCAATGTCGTCGTGTTCGATGTCGGAGCATCAAGCGTCAAGATTTGCGTAATTTTAGGCGCGCCGCTGCCGGATATCCAATCGTAGCGATAGTCCGTACCGCCTGCGAGGCCTAGCGCGCCCTGGTTGCCGGTATCCGTTTCGACCCAAGCAACTGGTAGTGTGTTCGACGTCCCGAAATTGCCTGATGTAACGACGTCCTTTGTTGATGTTGCTGTCGTGACAGTCGGGCCTGTAGAAGTGGATGGTGCCGAGTTCAGATCGAGACTTGGCGCAGATGGCAGAACCACAGTGATCGTGCTGGCATCTGTGTCACTCAGCGCTACGCCGCCAATATTACCAAGGTCGTTGGTCACCATTGTTAGTGTCACCGCACCAACAATGGTAGGCGTGAAAGCCGGGGCGGTGGCATTGAGAAAAGCATTGATTGCTGCAATCGTGCCCGACAGAATTATGGAACTGGTCCCGTTGCCCGATACAGTAACACCGCCACCTGCAACTGCCGCCAGCGTGCCTGAACTGACACTCAGTGTCGTTGTGACATTCACACTTCCCGCTGCTGAATCTGGATCCGCCACGGAAAGACCTGCCAAGATCGTTGCGCTGCCCGTGCCTGCAACGAAGGTTCCAGGCAGCGTATTGATGGGAGCATCGTTGATTGCCGTGACGGTAACTGAGACTGTCGCTGTTTCCGTCGCGCCACCTGATGTAACAGTGTAGGTAAAGCTGTCAGTTCCGGCGAAGTTGGCGTTGGGCGTATAGGTAATCGCGCCCGCCGCGTTAAAGGTTACGGTGCCATTGGCTCCTTGCGAAACGCTGGTGATGGCGTGCGTGGCATTCTCAAACGTATCAGCAATCGCTCCATTCGTGCCTGTAATAGCGTTAAATATGATTGCAGTATCTTCGGCTCCGCTCACCACGTCATTGGTAATATCGGCAACTGCTGTGACAGTGATGGCAATAGTACTGGTCGCTATGAGTGGTCCACCTGTTCCGGTGTTGCCATTGTCATTGGTATTAATCGTCAGCATATCGGTGCCATAGAAATCGCTTTTTGGGGCGAATATCAAACCGTTCATGGCAGCATTGACATTTGCAACTGTGCCCGTAAATACCACTGTTCCTGTGCCATTGCCTGTAACACCAGTGAGCCCAGTCACAGAGGCGAGCGTCAGCAACCCCTTCCCGACTGAGAGCGTCACGGTTTCTGTCAGTGTTCCGGCATCGACGTCGGAGATGGTAATGGGATTTCCAAGTGCAGCTGAGAAGACAATGTTTGTATCTTCAACCGTGGTTTGCTTTCCTGGAACCTTGTTTACAGGCGCATTGTCGACTGCAATGACATGAATTGTCGAAGCGGCTGCGTTGGTCGTGCTGATGCCGTTGAGCACCGTGACTTGCAAAGCCCGGTCGGTGGTTACAGGGGCATTTGTTGTGTTACTAAACTTTACGACTTGAAGTGCTGCAAGGTAGTCGGCAGCGGTGTCGTTACCGGTCAATGTGACTGTAATCTTGCCTGCAACCGACGTGTCAATAACCGATGTGATACCTGGCGGCAGCGTACCCACAGTCAGAACATCGCCAACCTGCGCATTGGTGAGAACGATTGTGGCGGAGGTAAAGGTCGCTGCCCCACTAATGGCTGAACCGTCAATGTGCGTGAACTTCGCATCACTGTCGACGATGAAAGTCGACGTTCCATTTTCTGTGAAGGAATTTTGGTAGGCGAGGCCGGTTGCGGTTGAATCATTCGCATCCAGGTCCAAAAGGCTGGAAACAGTAACAGCGCCAGGAATTAAGTAGGCAGCATTGCCGTTCATCTGGAATTGCCGGCCAGAGTAACCTGCCGCCGTAAAATAGGTCAGATCCCAATTCGATGAATTTGTCCAAGTGAACTGGATAACTGAAGGAGCGAGGCCGCTTTCGTTGGCGGTACCGTCGGCGCGAATAAAGCCTGCGTTGGAGTTGACCAGCAAATGTGTGGAGTTGGCCACGGAATAGCTGACCAGTCCAGTTTGAATGGCTGAAACTGACTCAATCTTACTGGTTGCCGAAACACCGTCGAGATCGGCAATCGCAATCTTGATGTCAGCGGCAAATGGTGCGCCGGTACCACTCACAACCAATTCCCAATGGACGCCTACCTGTCCGCCGTCAGCGCCGCCACCCATGGCAATGGTCGCGTTGCCCGCTGAGGCACCAAATACTACGCTGTCAGCAGGAGTGGAACTTGTGACAATGGCAACCAAATTGATGTTCACGGTGACACCGCCAACCACCGCGGTGCCAACATTGGCGTAGGTCGCGACAGTTCCGGTGAGCGTCGTACCATTTATAGCATTCAACGGGCCTGCGACGATAACCGGTGCCGTGGCCGCGTTGATGGAAAACGCCGCCAGCTCTCCATTCCATTCCCGCACATCGATGGTGCGGGTTTCGATACTGCCGGTCTGGCGTTCAAGCACCCAGTTGCCGCCGTAGGCGGCAGCACCAGTAATATCCGAAGATGCTGCGACGTCACCGCCTGTGAGTGACGCAAATGTGCCAATAAAATGCTGGCCAATTTCAGTTTGAGCAACGTCACAACCATACAGCAATATGTCGCCGTTGCTCGTGAGCGCATGGCCAATAGCGGCTAACTCACTGGCGTGAGCCGAAATGTTTGAAGCGGACAAAGTTGTAGTGCCAAGAAACAAGGCACCATCAATTCCATGGCTGACGATTTCAATGGCGTCGAGATTTGAATAATCCGCAAGAGCTTCCGTTATTTGAGACAGTCCGTCGCGCGTGGAGTCCAGAAAAATGACGGTACCATCGCGGCTCATCGCAGCTGCAAGAACACTTGCATCGGTGATGCTGGAATCAATGAAGATTATAACATTCGTCGGCGTTGCCGCCAAATAATCTGAAGCGAGAGGCGTATCAAAGTCCAGAGCAAAATCCGTTTGGTATAGCGCGTCCACAAGCAATTCATGTTGTGTGCTGTGGATGGCATCTGGTAGCGACACATGCGGGTCACTGACTTCAGCGATTTTTTCAATGGTCGCGATGGCTGCGGCATCAAATGCGATGCGCTTTTCCAGCTCCATCAGCATGCGTCGGTATTTTTCAATTGAATTTTGTTTCTTCGGCTGCCTTACACTACGCGCAAGCTTATCGTTTTTATCAAACAATTGATTCGAATCAGACATGTTGACACCAGCAATTGAGGCGCACCCGTCCAAGTCCGAGCCGTCACCGCATATGTGTGACATAGACCCTAATTTTCAGTTACCAAAACAGCGTTAAAATACTCGCGTGAGCAGATCACATTTATAAAAATTGAAAATGGACAACCGACTATATTTTCAATTTTTACAATGCAACATATTCTTTGCTGTTTGGAGCTGGAGTGGCTGTGCGCCGTTGCTCAATTTTGGGGCAACTTAACCTAACGCGACACACATAAGCGTTCTTTGGCACCTTGAGCTATGGACACTTTTCCAAAAATTCTTCAACTATATGTCTGGAGCGTTAAGCTTGTGGGGTTCGGAATTGTAGAAGCCCCGGTAACGTTTGGTGACCACTGTCATTTGTCTTCCAGCGTAGCGAATGTGCTAACTCCTGTCGTGGCTATTAGGGCTTTGATGTTGCAGCGATTCTGAAGATAGCTTCAGTTTCTTGCGGAAAATCTGTCTCACCTACTCAACTTCATAAATTTTGTAAGCCCAATGACAAATCGCAACCACGACATGATTTCAATTAGACTTAAAAGAACTTCCAAGATAAAGATTTTTACCTGCTGTTTCGGGACCGAATCAAGTGGGCCGGGGGAAGTATAATTGACTTATAGACAGCTCATAGCGGCTGCTGCCGTTGCGGCCATGTTATCGGGCTGCACCGTACAACCGCAAGCGCTCACCGATAGTGACCAGTTGGATTTCGCACAAAGCAGGTTGGATCGCGTTGCAGGTGATCAAGAACCCATTTCGGGTTCCCTCGATCTCTACGAGGCGATGGCGCGGGCCATAAAATATAATCTTGATGCCCGTGTTGAATCGATGGAAGCGGCTTTGCGTATCCAGGAACTCGACCTTGCCCATTATGATATGCTGCCCAAGCTTGTTGCATCAAGTGGCTATGCTGGCCGCAACAATACAGAAGGTGCCCTAACTGCAACAGGAGATCCTTCGATTTCTTCTGCTGATCTTATATTCTCCTGGAACGTACTTGATTTTGGGCTGTCCTATGTTCGTGCGAAGCAGGCGGCCGACAAGGTTTTGATCCAAGAGGAAATGAAACGTAAAGTCATCAATCGCACCATTGAAGATGTACGCACGGCCTATTGGCGCGCCATTAGCTACGAGCGCCTGGTCAGTCACATGCACACACTTGAAGGCCGTGTTAGAGGGGCCTTGAATGACACCCGTGCATTGGCTTCGAGCGGCAATACTTCGCCAATTGCGGCACTTTCCTACGAGCGCGAGCTCCTCCAAATTCAGCGCGAGCTTGAGATTCTTGAAGGCCAACTCAGTGTTGCAAAAAGCCAGCTTGCTGCCCTGATGAATGTACCTCCAGGAGCCGACTTCAAGCTTGTCATACCGCAACGCCGACCAGCCAATCTGGCTCTGCCAAACGAGTATCACGCGCTTTATCTCACAGCACTGCAGAATCGTCCTGAAATGCGCGAAATCGCATATCAACTCAGGATCAATGACCAGGAACTTGACGCCCAACTACTGCAGCTTTTGCCGGGCCTGCAAGTATATGCAGGTGGAAATTACGATTCGAATGAATTTCTGGTCAACACCAGTTGGCTATCATGGGGTGCTAAAGCCAGCTGGAATTTGATGCGTGTATTCTCCTTGCCGTCTACCAAAGCCAAAATTGATGCTCAAGGTACTCTATTGGATACACGTTCGCTCTCAGTGGCGATGGCGGTTATGACGCAAGTTCATGTAAGTCGTGCGCGCTTTCTTCATGCCAAGAAGGAATTTGGAACCGCTACCGCCCTTGCAAACGTGCAACAAAAATTATTGCACCAGATCAGAGCGGAAAATGCTGCACAAAGAACCAGTGAACAAATTCTCATCCGTGAAGAAATGAATACACTCGTCACCGCCTCCAAAATGGATTTGCTTTATGCTGATATGCAAAGTGCCTATGCCAATGTTTATGCTTCACTTGGCCTGGATCCCTTTCCAAACGGCATGACAACGCAAGGCAGCATCAAAGATATTGCAGCAAAACTCCGCACAATGTGGACCGAACGTGGAAAAAACCCGGTAATGGCATTGAACATCAGGTGACCTGACTGTCGATCCTTGTCCTAAAGCGCTCCAGTGCATCCAAGTTTGAAATCAGCGCCATATCTGATATCAAAAGTTTGATCTTTGGCTATCTCGGCAAGTCTTTTCATAAGCTTTAATAGCAACTCCAATACGCCACTCAGTATGCTTCAAAAGTGCTTAATTTTATTGCGCATTTCAGTTGCGGGTAAACCGTACCAGCGTCTTGCCGCCCGTGAATAAACGCTTGGTGTCGAATAGCCCAATCGATCACTGATGTCCGAAAATGTGAGTTTCGACTCTCGCATTAATTGCTCGGATAACTCCATGCGTATTTGATCAAGCAGGCCTTCATAAACCAATCCCGCTTCTGCCAATCGCCGCTGCAGGCTTCTATCACTCATGCCAAGATGACAAGCGATGCCACTCAAGGAGAGGTTTTCTGTCTGCAGGCGATTGAGAACCTCTTGGCGGACTTTAACTTCGAGTGTAACCGCTCCCAAACGCTGCTGAAGTTTCGTTTGACAATGCTTGTCCATAATTTCGAACAGGCGATGATCGGCATTTGGGTTTTCGCACTGGAGCTGCTCACTTGAAAATTCGATCGCATTCGTTTCCGCACCGAATTTCAAGTTTGGCGAAATTTCCTTCTGATGTTGTTCCAATGCGCTCGGCTTCGCGCGCTGCAATCGGACGGCTTGTGGCATCCATGCTTGACCCGCAAAAAGGCGAAACTGGCGCAGGACTATGAGCATTATCATATCGGTGTATTGGGCCATTGCCGGTATGAGCGGAGAAAGGGTCCACTCTATGACAACGGTCTTCACTCCCACATCGGCTTTGAAGGTGTTATAGTCCGCAGTCAAAGAAACATAGCGCACAAAAAATCCAATGGCATGAGCAAGGCTGGGCGCATTCATCATGCCTAAACCAAAGGGCCCTGTATCGCCGAGCTTAAATCTACGTCCGTATCTAAGGCCAAACATATCATCTGAACACCTGTCTGCAAGGCACTCGAGGAGACGCCCAAATGCCAACAAGCTGATGTAACTGTCAGTATCGTGAAAACTTTTTGTGTCGATTCCCAGCTCTGCTGCGATCTGAGCCACGTCGATCCCCAAATCCTGACAAAAGCAGGTCAATGATCGACCGAAAGCACTGGCAACCACATAGCGTTCGGCGAGGGGCATTATGGATGGCTCACATAAATGTTTCGACTAACCTCAACTCAACTTAAAATTGTTTTAACCTTAGGCAAACTTATCTACTTCAACGAATCAAAATTCCTCGAAATCAATCAAAAGCAATTTTTGATATCTTTTCTCTATAGTGGTAAATGTCTGTTGGCAACAATCTAAGGTTTATATTTGGCCATAGGCGCTATTTTTTGTGCCGATAGCAAAAAAGCCGATAGAATCGCAAGCTCTAGTGAAGCACTCAGTCGCTCATTCAATTTCTTAAAAGCTTTGAGCAAAGCTGAAAAGGGCTTACTAAATTTTCTGTTTGCAGCTTGACGAAAGGCTCACAAAATAGCAAAAAATCCTTCAGAAACACCAGTTTTCTTTGAATACGGAGTGTAGCGCAGTCTGGTAGCGCACCTGCTTCGGGAGCAGGTTTCGAAACATCCCTGATATTGGAAGAATTTCCAATCATATCAAAAACCTAGTTTTTCTAGACATGGAGCTTTCAACTTTCATTCCGGGACTATTCCGGGACAAATTGAATTTTTGCTGAAACAAATCCACAATTTTGAACATTTTGATGACATGTAGAACACCAAGAATGACTTCGAATCTATTCAGCGTGAAGTGATAATTCCGCAAAATTACACCGGCTCATTTGGAAGCTCAATTGGGAATCTTTGTTCGAGACATACTGGGACAGAGATGCATTGTGTTCCACATCAATTCTGTAGGCCGTGGCAAGCTAAGCCTATCGGAGAAAAACATGGCTTCACGCCCCTTGTAACGCGCTTGGGCGGTATATTTGAG
>JANMAE010000052.1:0-5816 GCA_031359445.1 Hyphomicrobiales bacterium
TCTTCCTTGCGGATGATGGTGAGGTTCATGGTGCAGATGTAGATGCCGAGGGCGGCTATCGCTGCGGCGGGGGAGAGGAGGGCTAGCGAGGCGAGGGGGAGGAAGAAGGCTACGTATATGGGGTTGCGGGAGTAGCGGAACACGCCTGAGGTGACGAGGTGTTGAGGTTGGCCGAAGCTGCTCGCGCGGAGTGACAAGCGCATGTGGCGCTGGATGATGAGAACCGTGGCGATGAAGATGACATAGGCGAGCGGCAGGAGGAGGAGTTCGAGGCCACCATCCCTGATGGCTGCCCCCACGCGCGTGGGACCTATGAGGGCGAGGCCCGCGGCGTAGCTCAGGCCGCTCAGCCAGGCCGAGAGGTCGATCACGGAGGCTCTGCCTTTGAGTTCAAACAGGGGGGCTGGCAGGTGGGTGGCTGGCATGGGCGGCTCCTTGTTTCGCGGGCCCAGGCCATAGCATGGAGGTTATGAAGGAGGGGTTAGGGGTATTATTCATACTAACATGTTAGTATGAATAATGGATTTGCGGATGTGGCGCTTTTTTGGGGCGGAATGTGTCTTCAAATCGCGGTTTTTTGCGCGGTTTTCTGCTGTATTGGAGTGCGGTTTCGGCCGGTTTGTGTGATTTGTGGGGTGCCCAAAGGGCTGATTTCACTCTAAATTCCTTTTTTAGGAATTGTTTCACGTGAAACACCGGTGCATCAAAAATTTTGGTGGAAAAATCCGGTTTTCCGGCTTGGGCTTGCATCGCTTTTGGGGGTCCTCTATATGGCCCCATCACGTTGGCAGTGGCGGACACCCCTGGAGGCAGGCTGCTTCGTGGTTCATTCCTATTTGGAGAAGTCATATGTCTAAAATCGTTCAGCTTAAGGCCACGCAGCGTGGCCGGGCAGGCAAGGGGGCCTCCCGCGCAATTCGTCGCGAAGGTCTCGTTCCCGCAGTCGTCTATGGCGACAAGCAGTCAGCCCAGATGCTCACCCTCAATTACCGCGAGCTGGAGCCCCATATCCAGACTGGCCGCTTCCTGTCAACGCTCATTGACCTTGAAGTCGATGGCAAGACCATCCGCGCCATTCCGCGCGACATCCAGTTCGAGCCGGTGCGCGATTTCATCGTGCATGTGGATTTCCTGCGCCTTGGCAAGGAAAGCCGCATCGCCGTTGACGTGCCGGTGCATTTCAAGGGTCAGGACGTTTCGCCCGGCATCAAGCTGGGTGGTGCGCTCAACATCGTGTCGCATTCGCTCAGCCTCTATTGCTCGGCGGATTTCATTCCCGATGACATCACCATTGATGTGTCATCCATGCAGATCGGCCAGACCATCCATATCTCCGACATCACGCTGCCAGCAGGCGTCACTTCGGTGTCGCGTGATGACGTAACGCTGTGCACGGTCACCGCTGCGCTGAAGGAAGAAGTTGTGGAAGAGGCGCCAGCGGCTGCCGAAGTTCCGGCTTCAAACCAGAAGGCTCCTGCTGCCGGTGCTGCTGCTCCTGCTGCTGGCGCCAAGGGTGCGGCTCCTGCAAAGGGTGCGGCTCCTGCCAAGGGTGCTGCCGCTGCTCCTGCGAAGGGTGCGGCTCCGGCCAAGGCCGCCGCTCCAGCGCCCAAGAAGAAGTAAGCTTTCCATGTTTCTCATCGTGGGTCTCGGCAATCCGGGAACTGGCTACGCGGGAAACAGGCACAACATCGGTTTCATGGCGGCGGATGCAATTGTCCGCCGCCATAATTTTTCCGCCTGGCGCAAACGTTTCAAAAGTGAGGTTTCCGAGGGTTTTTTCGGAGCCGAAAAAGTTCTGGTGATGAAGCCCATGACCTATATGAATGAGTCCGGGCAGGCCGTGGGCGAAGCGATGCGGTTTCTCGATTCTGCACCCGAACAGGTCATTGCGATCTATGATGAGCTGGATCTGGAACCTGGCAAGGTACGCGTCAAAAACGGCGGCGGGGCGGCAGGGCACAATGGCATCCGGTCCATCACGTCGCACATCGGCCCCTATTATACGCGGGTGCGTCTCGGCATCGGCCACCCTGGTAACAAAAACCTGGTGCTGCCGCATGTGCTGAGTGATTTCGCCAAGTCCGACAAGGCTTGGCTGGAACCCCTGCTCGAAGCCGTGGCCGATCATGCGGGTTATCTGGTGGTGGGCGATAACGCCACATTTCAAAACAAGGTGCATCTGGCTGTCTCGCCCGCACCCCTCAAGGATTAGTTACATGGGTTTCAAATGCGGCATTGTTGGCCTTCCGAATGTGGGCAAATCAACGCTTTTCAATGCGCTCACACAGACGTCGGCGGCACAGGCGGCCAATTATCCCTTCTGCACTATCGAGCCCAATGTGGGCGATGTGGGCGTTCCCGATCCACGGCTTGACGCGCTGGCCAAAATTGCCGCAAGTGCGCAGATCATCCCCACGCGGCTCACCTTTGTGGATATTGCCGGCCTGGTGCGCGGCGCCTCGAAGGGCGAAGGCCTGGGCAACCAGTTCCTGGCCAATATCCGCGAGACGGATGCGATAGCCCATGTCGTCCGCTGTTTCGAAGATGGCGACATCACCCATGTGGAAGGCAAGATTGATCCCATAGCCGATATCGAAACCATCGAAACCGAGCTGATGCTGGCTGACATGGACAGCCTGGAAAAGCGCGTGGTGAGCCTCGAGAAAAAAGGCAAGCAGGGCGACAAGGAAGCCAAGGAAACGGCCGATTTCATGAACCGTGCATTGGTGTTGCTGCGCGAAGGCAGGCCTGCACGGCTGGTTGAACGCACCGCTGATGAAGAGAAGATGTTCCGCGGACTTGGGCTGCTTTCGTCCAAGCCCGTCCTCTATGTCTGCAATGTCGAAGAGGCATCCGCCGACAAGGGAAATGAATTTTCAGCCCGGGTGTTTGTGCGCGCCCAGGAGGAAAATGCCGTGGCCGTTGTTGTCTCCGCCAAGATCGAAAGCGAGATCGCCGTTCTGCCGCTTGCCGAACAGAAGGATTATCTGGATGCCGTGGGACTTGCCGAGCCCGGCCTCAACCGCGTGATCCGCGCCGGCTATGAATTGCTGCATCTCGTGACATATTTCACCGTGGGTCCCAAAGAGGCGCGCGCATGGACAATTTCCAGGGGCACCAAGGCGCCGGCCGCTGCGGGCGTTATCCACACGGATTTCGAAAAGGGCTTCATCCGTTCCGAAACCATCAGTTATGATGACTATGTGAAGAACAAGGGCGAAGCGGGCGCCAAGGAAGCCGGCAAATTCCGCTTGGAAGGCAAGGAATATGTGGTGCTGGATGGCGACGTGATGCATTTCCGGTTTGCCACCTAGACATGGCGGAACTGCTTTACTTTGAGGATTTTGAAGCAGGGCAGGTGCTCCCGCTTGGATCCTACCATGTGACAGCCGAAGAAATCCGCGAATTTGCCAGTGAGTTTGACCCTCAGCCATTCCACCTGGATGAGGACATTGCGCGGGCATCATTGCTGGGTGGCCTTTCAGCCAGCGGATGGCATGTCAGCGCCATCCTCATGCGCATGCTGGCGGATGGCTGGTTGAATACATCGGCCAGCATGGGTTCAAATGGCGTTTCTGAAATGAAATGGCTGAAGCCGGTTCATGCGGGCGATACGCTTGCCGGCACAGGCACCATTCTTTCCAAGCGGGTGTCTTCAAAACGTAGGGACATGGGTATTTTCAACTGTGTATTTGCGCTTATGAACCAGTCAGGGGAAAAGAAAGCAGAAATGACAGCCGTCGTATTCATGCGGGTGCGCGCAACATGATGGGGCTTTATTTCCATGATATCGCGGTAGGAACCCGCGTTGATCTCGGCAGCTATCATTTCACCCGCGAAAACATCCTGGCATTTGCCACTCAATTTGATCCGCAGCCATTTCACCTGTCTGAGGAAGCGGGAGTAATGGGGCCTTTCGGCGCCTTGTCCGCAAGCGGCTGGCACACGGCAGCGGGTTGGATGAAGTGTTATGTGGCCGCCAATAGGGTTGCCCGCGCGAAGTTGCTTGCCGCCAACAAGAGCGCTCCGGAGAGCGGACCTTCACCCGGATTCACCAATCTGAAATGGCTCAAGCCAGTCTTTCCAAGTGATATGGTATCCTATCGCAGCCGGGCCACTGGAAAGCGCGAACTTGCCTCCAAACCGCGATGGGGCCTGGTATTTTCCCTGAATGAGGGGATCAACCAGAACGGCGAACTGGTCTTCAGTTTCGAGGGCAAGGTGTTGGTGGCACGTCAGTGGCCGTCAAATGACACAAGCGTGTGAACCTTCACATTCTTGTCCTTCAGTTTTGCGGCACCGCCCAATTCCGGCAAGTCAATCACGAAAGCCGCCGCCACCACTTCACCTTTTGATTTGCGAATGAGATCAATGGCCGCTCCGGCAGTTCCGCCCGTGGCAATGAGATCGTCAATCAGCAAGACCCGGTCGCCTGCCTTGATGGCATCGGCATGGATCTCTATCGTATCCACGCCATATTCAAGAGCATAGTCCTGGCCAATGGTGCGGGACGGCAGTTTGCCCTTCTTGCGGATGGGAATGAAACCCCGGCCCAGGCTTGCGGCCACCGCCCCTCCCAGGATGAAGCCCCGCGCTTCTATGCCCGCTACATAATCAATGTTCCCGCGCAGGAATGGCCACACAAGTTCGTCAATCGTTGCCCTGAACCCATGCAGATCGGCGAGCAGGGTCGTGATGTCCCGAAACATGATGCCGGGCTTTGGATAATCCGGAATGGTGCGAATGTAGCGCTTGATATCAAAGCCGTTCCGAAGGTCCATGGGTGCTTTCAAGGCCACCTGACAAGGGGCGGCATGGAGGAGAGGATGGATGCGACATTGCCACCGGTCTTCAGGCCAAACAAGGTGCCTCGGTCATACAGCAGGTTGAACTCAACGTATTGGCCGCGCCGGATGAGCTGTTCTTCGCGATCGACATCCGTCCATGGGGTGTGCATGTTTTTTCGGACAATTCCTGGATAGGTCGAGAGAAAGGCGTTGCCAACTTCCCTAACAAAAGCGAGGTCCCCGGGGAAGTCGTTGCTGTTCAGATAGTCAAAGAAGATCCCGCCAATGCCGCGCGGTTCATTGCGATGGGGGAGAAAGAAGTATTCGTCGCACCACTTCTTGTATTTGTCGTAATCGGCCACAGGGTGGCGGTTGCATGCGTCACGGAAAGCTGCATGAAATTCTTGAGAATCCGCGTCGTCCTGGTTTCGTCTGCGATCCAGAACCGGTGTAAGGTCGGCGCCTCCGCCAAACCAGGGCTTGGAAGTCACGACATAGCGCGTGTTCATATGCACAGCTGGAATGTTCGGATTCCAGAAATGGGCAATGAGAGAAATGCCCGAAGCCCAGAACTGCGGGTTTTCCTCAGCACCAGGAATTTGCTTGCGGAATTCAGGCGAAAACTCCCCATATACTGTTGAGCAGTGCACCCCCACTTTTTCAAACAGGCGACCCTGCATCATCGACATGACGCCACCACCGCCATCATTTTCCCGGTACCAGGGTGTTTGTACAAAACGACCAGCGGCCGCTTCAGTAGGCGTCTCATCTTCCAACTTCTCGAATTCGGCAACGATTTTGGTTCGAAGTGTCTGAAACCAATTTTCGGCTGCGGCCTGGCGGACAGAGAGGGGATCATCTGAAATGGGATTGTGCATTTGGAGGGAAAACTTAGCTGTTTTCAGTTACGTGTTGCAACATAACAATTTAACTCGTGCACAACTGCTGCCCCTATGGTGCAGGCCAACAGCCCACTTGCCTGAGTGCCTCGCCTGTTACCATGGCGCAGGCCAAGCTTACATTCAGGGA
>JANMAE010000071.1:0-122224 GCA_031359445.1 Hyphomicrobiales bacterium
TGCTTACTTCCGATCTTGCATCAAGCTCAATGCCCAGTAGCGTCTGCCGAGCGGCTGCTTTCGAACAGGAACCAGATGCGCTGTTCCGTTTCGTCGATATAAACCTCCAGCAGACTTGCGGTGGCAACGTCTTCATTGTCATCACACACCTTGTGTGCCTTGCGCATCGCCTCGGCGACCTTGCCGTTATCCGCCATGAGTTCCTTCAGCATGTCGAGCGGGCTTACGAAGTCTTCGTTATTGTCTGTCAAGGTTTGCAGCTTGGAGATATGCGATATGGATTTGATTGTGGCGCCGCCCAGCTTGCGCACGCGCTCTGCCAGGGGATCGATGGAATCATAAATTTGCTGTCCTTGTTCATCGAGCATTTTGTGAAAGTCCCGAAAATTCGGACCAGACAAATGCCAATGGAAATTCTTGGTTTTGAGATACAGAGCAAAAGCGTCAGCCACGATGACGTTAAGGGCTGTCCCGATAGACTTCACCCCCTCTGCCTTGAGGTCCGTTGGTGTTTTAAGGGCTGAGCCGCTGCGTAACGATGGACTGCGATCATTCATGCTGGATACCTCCTCAGGTCGTAACAAAACCGGAAGGTCAGCAAAAAGTTCCAAGCCTTGGCTTGCATATCTCAGGTCTACCGTTTCGCATTTTCTTATCATAGGCATTTGCACCGCCCGAGATAGGCCGCAATCCGCTGCCAATGTGGCTGCCTGTTGCACCGCACCATCGAATGTCACTTGACAGCTCGTTGTTTTCAAGATGAATATATGCCCGCTATATTGGCAAAAGCTCAATTTGCATTTGGGAGGATTTGGATGAAACGCGTATTTACTGGCGTACTTGGTGCTATGGCACTTGCGGCCCTTGCCACAACGGCATTGGCGGAAACGAAATTGACAATCGCTACCGTGAACAACGGCGACATGATCCGCATGCAGGGTCTCACCGATGATTTCACCAAGGCCAATCCGGACATCAAGCTGGAATGGGTAACGCTTGAAGAAAACGTGCTGCGTGAGAAGGTGACCACGGATATTGCTGCCAAGGGCGGCCAGTTCGACGTTCTCACCATCGGCACCTATGAAGTTCCGATCTGGGGCAAAAAGGGCTGGTTGCTTCCTTTGACGATGGTTGATGATCCTGCTGATCTTCTGCCAGCAATCGCCGGTGGCCTCACCGTGGATGGCAAGCTCATGGCAGCGCCGTTCTATGGCGAAAGCTCCATGGTCATGTACCGCAAGGATCTCATGGACAAGGCTGGCATGAAGATGCCGGATGCTCCAACCTGGAAAGATATCCGCGAAGCTGCCGACAAGATGACCGACAAGGCCAATGAAGTCTATGGCGTTTGTCTGCGCGGCAAGGCTGGCTGGGGCGAGAACATGGCTTTCCTTACAGCCATGTCGAATTCCTTCGGCGCGCGCTGGTTTGATGAAAACTGGAAGCCCCAGTTTGATCAGCCAGAGTGGAAAGATACCCTCAACTTCTACCTTGATTTGATGAAGGCAGATGGTCCTCCAGGTGCTTCCTCCAACGGCTTCAACGAAAACCTCGCCTTGTTCAACGCTGGCAAGTGCGGCATGTGGATTGATGCCACAGTTGCTGCATCCTTCGTGACGGGCAAGGATTCAAAAGTAGCTGACAAGGTGGGCTTCGCGCTCGCTCCAGACAATGGCCTGGGCAAGCGTGGCAACTGGCTGTGGGCATGGTCGCTCGCAATTCCAGCTGGCAGCCAGAAGGAAGAAGCTGCCCAGAAGTTCGTCGGTTGGGCAACCAGCAAGCATTATACGGAACTGGTCGCTTCGAAAGAAGGCTGGGCCAACGTACCTCCAGGCACGCGTACATCACTTTACGCAAACCCTGAATACGCCAAGGTTCCATTTGCCAAGATGACCTTGGACTCCATCAACGCAGCCGACCCCAGCAAACCGACTGTAAAGCCGGTCCCATATGTCGGTGTGCAGTTTGTGGCCATTCCTGAGTTCGCAGGCTTGGCAACAACCACTGGCCAAATCTTCTCGGCAGCACTGGCTGGCGACAAGACCGCAGATCAGGCTCTTGCCGAAGCGCAAGACGCTGCAACGCGTGAAATGACCAAGTCTGGTTACATCAAGTAACCCGTCCTCCGAAGCACGTGTGGCCGCCCCGCAACCTTGCCGGGCGGCCATTCCGGAACTAAAGTATTTTCAGTAGTGGGTGATCATCATGGCCACGCAACAGACGCGCGCCCTTGGAAGACTGGCTGTCGCACCTTCGGTGATAGCCCTTTTCATGTGGATGATCGTGCCGCTGGCGATGACCATCTATTTTTCCTTCCTGCGCTATAGCCTGCTCGATCCCAACTATGCCTGTTCGGTTCTGCACCCCGGCCAGTTGTTTGACGAGGCCAACCGTTGTCTCGCAGGTTTCAGCAATTACAAATATTTTCTGACCGACCCCGCCTTTTTCCGCGCCATGGGCAACTCGCTAAAACTTGTGGGCTGGGTGTTGGCGATCAGTGTTGTGGGCGGAACGCTTCTCGCGCTGCTGCTGGATCAGGCTTTTTATGGCCGCGGCATTGTCCGCATCATGATGATCGCGCCGTTTCTCGTCATGCCCACCGTAAGCGCCCTGGTGTGGAAAAACATGATGATGAATCCGGTTTCCGGGTTCTTGGCCTATCTCTTCAAGCTGGTGGGACTTCAGCCCATTGACTGGTTCGCCCACTATCCACTTACCGCCATAGTCATCATGGTGGCATGGCAATGGGTGCCCTTTGCCACGCTCATTCTGCTAACCTCGCTGCAATCGCTGGATGAGGAGCAGAAGGAAGCGGCCGAAATGGACGGAACGCCACCCCTGTCCTATTTTTGGTACATCGTGCTGCCGCATCTCTTACGGCCAATGACCGTGGTCATCCTCATCGAAACCATCTTCCTGTTGAACGTCTTTGCCGAAGTCTATGTGACCGGCACGGGTGGAACCGCGGGCAACCTGCCGTTCCTCGTTTACCAGTATGGGCTCATTGCCAATGATATTGGCGGGGCCTCCGCTGGCGGCATCATCGCGGTTATCCTTGCCAACATCGTTGCCTTCTTCCTGATGCGGATGATTGGCAAGAACCTGGAGGCCTGAACCATGGCCCGTGCCATTTCCACCAAACGCAAACTCATCGTGACCGTACTGGCCTGGGCCATCGGTTTTGTGATTTTCTTTCCCATCCTCTGGACCATCCTGACCAGTTTCAAAATGGAACGCGATGCCATAGCCCTTCCGCCCATATTCCTTTTCTTCGACTGGACCACGGAAAACTATGGCATCGTGCAGGAGCGCTCCAACTATTTTCAGTTCGCGATGAACTCGATTGTTCTGGCTGTTGGCTCCACATTCTTCGCACTCGTGCTTGCGATCCCCTCCGCCTGGGCCATGGCATTCGCGCCCGGCAAATGGACCAAGGATCTCCTGATGTGGATGCTGTCCACCAAGATGATGCCGCCGGTCGGCGCGCTCATTCCGCTGTATCTCATATTCCGGGATTTTGGTTTGCTGGATACCCGCGGTGGCATCATCACCGTGCTGATGTTGCTCAATCTGCCCATCCTCATCTGGATGCTTTATACCTACTTCAAGGAAATTCCCGGTGAAATCCTGGAAGCCTCGCGCATGGACGGTGCCTCGCTCGGCAAGGAACTGCTTTACGTGCTGGCGCCCATGGCCATTCCCGGCATTGCATCCACTGTTTTGCTCAACATCATCCTGGCGTGGAATGAAGCTTTCTGGACACTAAGCCTCACCACAAAAAGTGCGGCACCCCTCACCCAATTCATTGCCTCCTACTCAAGTCCTGAAGGCCTTTTCTGGGCGAAACTTTCAGCGGCCTCCACCATGGCCATAGCGCCCATCCTGGTGCTGGGCTGGTTTGCGCAAAAACAACTTGTTCGCGGTCTTACATTTGGAGCGGTGAAGTAATGGGAACGATCTCACTCATCAAGGCACGCAAGGCATTCGGCGATGCCATCATTATTCCGGGCGCCGATCTCGAAATCAACGATGGCGAGTTTGTCGTCTTCGTTGGCCCCTCGGGTTGCGGCAAATCAACGCTTCTGCGCCTCATTGCGGGCCTTGAGGATTTGACCTCGGGAGAAATCCGCATTGATGGCAAGGATGTGACCAATGTGGCTCCCGCCAAACGCGGGCTCTCCATGGTGTTCCAGTCCTATGCGCTTTATCCGCACATGAGCGTGCGCAACAACATTGGCTTTGGACTGAAAATGGCAGGCCTGCCGAAAGCTGAGATAAACGCGAAAGTGGCCAAGGCCGCAGCCACCTTGAACCTTACTGAATATCTCGACCGCAAACCGCGCCAGCTCTCTGGCGGCCAGCGCCAGCGTGTGGCCATCGGCCGTGCCATTGTGCGCCAGCCCGAAGGTTTCCTTTTCGATGAACCGCTGTCCAATCTGGATGCAGCGCTGCGCGTCAACATGCGCATCGAAATCATGCAGCTGCATCAGGATCTGGGTGCCACCATGATCTACGTGACCCATGACCAGGTCGAGGCCATGACCATGGCAGACCGCATCGTCGTGCTGAACCGCGGCAACATCGAACAGGTGGGAACGCCGATGGAACTCTATAATCATCCCGACACGCTGTTTGTGGCGGGCTTCATAGGCTCGCCCAAAATGAACTTGGTGGAAAACAACACACTGGGCATAAGGCCTGAGCACATCAGCCTCTCCGACAACAAAGGTGACTGGCCAGGAACGGTCATGCTCAGCGAGCACTTGGGCTCGGACACCTTTCTCCACATCGATGCGGGCGCGAGAGGACGCCTCACCGTCCGTGCCCCGGGAGAAAATACCTTGGGACCCGGCAGCGCCGTCTGGATGACGCCGGAGAAATCGCGTCTCCACAGATTTGATGCAAACGGCAGGGCGATCCACACATGAGACTGCAGGGAAAAACCGCCCTTATCACGGGTGCTGCGCGCGGCATTGGCCGCTCCTTCGCCGAAGCCTATGTGCGCGAAGGTGCAACCGTTGCCATCGCTGATATAAATTTGGGCGGAGCGGAAAAGGCAGCTGCAGAAATTGGCAAGAATTGCTTTGCAGTTCAAATGGATGTGACAAAGACCCAATCCATTACGCAAGCTGTGGACGCGGTCGTGGCAAGGACCGGCCAGATCGACATTCTCGTGAACAATGCGGCCCTGTTTGACATGGCACCCATTGTCGAAATCACCGAGGCAAGTTTCAGCAAGCTGTTTTCCATCAATGTTTATGGTGTTCTCTTCACCATGCAGGCGGTTGTCAAACACATGATTGCCCGTGGGAAAGGGGGCAAGATCATCAACATGGCAAGCCAGGCCGGAAGGCGCGGCGAGGCACTGGTGGCAGTCTATTGCGCTACCAAGGCAGCCGTCATCAGCCTCACCCAATCCGCGGGCCTCAACCTCATTGCCCACGGGATCAACGTCAATGCGATTGCACCCGGCGTTGTGGATGGCGAGCATTGGGATGGGGTGGATGCGATGTTTGCAAAATACGAAAACCGTCCCTTGGGCGAAAAGAAAAAAAATGTAGGAGCAAGCGTTCCCTTGGGCCGCATGGCAACGCCCGATGATCTTACGGGAATGGCGGTTTTCCTGGCCAGTAGCGAAAGCGATTACATCGTATCGCAAACCTACAACGTGGATGGCGGGCAATGGATGAGCTGATGGCTTCTCCATGAAAGGATAAGAATAAAAAAATGACAATCAGGCTCTCCCTCGCAAACCTCGGCCAGCTCAAAGGCAAGGTGCCGGTTCCAAACTACGACCGCGCCCAACTGACACAAGGCATCCTGCATTTCGGCGTGGGCAATTTTCACCGCGCCCACATGGCTGTCTACCTCGACGATCTTTTCAACAAGGGCCTTGATCGGGATTGGGCCATCGTGGGGGCAGGGGTCATGCCATCCGACGAAACCACGCGCCAGAAATTGGCTGCCCAGGACTATCTCACCACCGTGGTCGAGCAGGACAATGACCTGAGCACGGCCCATGTGACAGGACCAATGGTGGATTTCATTCCGCCAGCTGACAAGCAGGCCATGATAGAAAAGATGGCTGACCCGCAAATCCGCATTGTGTCCCTCACCATCACGGAAGGTGGATATTTCATTGATCCTTCCAGCGGACAGTTCAATGCAGCCCACCCGGCCATTGCGCGAGATGCAAAAAACCTGGATGACGCTGCCACCGTCTTTGGCTTCATCGTGGCGGGACTGGTGAAACGCCGGGCTGCCGGTGTGGTGCCATTTACCGTTATGTCCTGCGACAATGTCCCCCACAATGGCGTGGTGACCCGAAATGCCGTGGTGGGCTTGGCCAACTTGCGGGATGCTTCGCTGGGCAAATGGATTACCGAAAACGTGGCCTTTCCAAATGGCATGGTTGATCGCATCACGCCTGCAACAGGGGAACGCGAACGCAGGCTTTGCGCGGAGATGTTCGGCGTGGAAGACGTCTGGCCCGTTTTCTGCGAGGAATTCAAGCAATGGGTGCTGGAAGACAATTTTACGCTGGGCCGTCCGGCATTGGAAAAAGTGGGCGTCACCTTTGTAAAAGACGTGACGCCCTATGAGAACATGAAAATTTGCATTCTCAATGGCGGACACGCGGTGATCGCTTATATCGCGGGCCTCATGGACATTGTCTTTGTGCATGAGGCGATGGAAAACAAGCTTGTCGCGGACTATCTCGCAAAGGTCGAGACGGAAGAAATCATGCCGTGTGTGCCTCCGGTGCCGGACACCGATCTCAACGATTATTTCAAACTGGTACAGCGCCGCTTTGCCAATCCAAAAATCGGTGACACTGTCCGCAGGCTTTGCCTTGATGGTTCAAACCGCCAGCCCAAATTCATTGTAACGTCCATCGCCGACCGGTTGCAGGCGGATAAATCTGTTGAAGGTCTGGCACTCGAATCCGCCCTATGGTGCCGCTACTGCTATGGCACGACCGACAGCGGCAAAGTGATTGAGCCCAATGACCCCAATTGGGACCATCTCCAGTCCATCGCCCGAAGTGCAAAAAGCAATCCCGCCGCATGGCTTGGCATGCGTGAAATCTATGGCGACACGGGCCAGGCTCCGGCCTTTGTGCAATCCTTCGCCAAATCACTGAACGATATATGGGCGCATGGCGCTGAAGCCACGGTAAGAGCCTACCTCGCGGCAAAATAACCTGCATCAGGAGGGAGCGCATGTATCTCGAAAAATTGCGGCTTGATGGAAAAGTGGCCATTGTTACTGGTGCAGGCCAGGGCATAGGGGCCGCCTGCGCCCATGCGCTTGGCGATGCCGGCGCCACGGTCATCGTAACGGATTTCCAGGCCGACCGCGTTGACGCGGTTGTAGACTACCTCAGGAAATTGAAAATCACTGCTTACGGCATGGTGATGGATGTCACCAAATCCAAAGATGTGGATGAGGCAGCGGACGCAATTCTGCGGCAGCACGGCCGCATTGATATTCTTGTCAACAATGCCGGAGTGGTCAGAAGCGAAGTGAAAGCCGAGGACACAACAGACGAGCATTGGCGATTTCACATGGATGTGAATGTCGACGGTGTATTCTGGTGTAGCCGTGCGGTCGGGAAAATTATGTTGAAACAGGGCAGGGGTTCGATCGTGAACATTGGCTCGATGTCGGGTGTCATTGCCAACAAGCCGCAGGAACAGGCTGCATACAATGCCTCCAAGGCCGCCGTGCATCATCTCACACGATCACTTGCCGCGGAATGGGCCGCCCGCGGCGTGCGGGTGAACGCCGTGGCTCCCACCTATATCGAAACGCCCCTCACCCAATTCGGCATGACCCAGGACATGTACAAGACCTGGCTCGAAATGACCCCGATGGGGCGTGTGGGCCAGCCAGACGAAATTGCTTCCGTAGTCCATTTCCTGGCTTCAGATGCGGCCAGCCTGATGACCGGCTCCATCGTGTTGGCCGATGGAGGCTATTGCTGCTGGTAACCAGCTATGCCAGAATTTTAGCGATTTCCGTCAACTCATCTGCTGCAAACCCAAGATTTTTTACAGCGCCTGCGCAATCCACGATCTGCGCCGGTTTGCTCGCGCCAATAAGCGCCGTTGTCAGTCCCTTGTTCTGCAAAATCCAGGCGATGGACATTTGCGCCAGTGTCTGCCCTCGCCGGTCAGCCACGCCATTGAGCTTGTTCAACCGCGCAATCATGTCAGCGCTGATGGCATGGGGATCCAGCGATTTGCCTTGCGTGGCCCGGCTTCCGCCGGGAATTCCCTTGAGATACTTTCCCGTGAGCATGCCCTGCGCCAGCGCTGAAAATGCAATGCTCCCCATGCCTTCTTCGACACAGGCCTGCAATGTTCCCGTGGTAAGGAAGGATTGCTCCAGCAACGAAAACTTTGGCTGGTGAATGAGGCAGGGCGTTCCCAGCGCCCGCAGGATCTTGGCGGCCTGGTGCGTCTGCTCCGCGCCATAGTTCGAAATGCCGGCATAAAGTGCGCGCCCGCTCCGCACTGCATGATCCAGCGCTCCCATGGTTTCTTCCAGCGGCGTATCTGGATCGAAGCGGTGGGAATAGAAAATGTCGACATAATCCAGTCCAAGCCGCTTCAAGCTCTGGTCAAGACTTGCCAGCAGATATTTCCGGCTCCCCCATTCGCCATAAGGCCCAGGCCACATGAGATATCCAGCCTTGCTGGAAATCACCATCTCGTCGCGATGCCCCTTGAAATCCTCGCGCAGGATTTTGCCAAAGGCTGTTTCCGCCGAACCTGGAGGCGGGCCATAATTATTGGCCAGATCGAAATGGGTGATGCCCAAATCAAACGCCGTGCGGCACAACTGCACCTTGAGGTCATGCCCGAAATCACCACCGAAATTATGCCAAAGGCCCAGCGAAACGGCAGGCAGCAGCAAGCCGCTTTTGCCGCAGCGGTTATAGACCATGGGAGCACTCATCGCAGCAATGCCTTGGCTTCTTCCGGGCCTAGCGCTTTGGGCCGTGCGCAAGTGGTTTTCATGTCAATGAATTTCCCGCTTTCGCCAGAAGCAAGGATCGATGTCATGACTTCAACGCCATGGAGGGTACGCTCCAGCGAACACCGCGTGTCCCGCTTGCCGCGGATCGCGGCCGCCATGTCGGCCAATCCGGCCGACCGGTAATTTGCCACTGTGCCTTGTGGGTTTTCCTGGTTGTTGATGCCAAAAGGATGGTCCCAGCCCGAAAGCGCTTCAGGTCCGCCGTTGCGCTTGGTGGCCAGAACCTCGCCCCCGAAAAAATTGGGATCTGGCACAAAGAGCGAGCCTTCGGTGCCAAATAATTCCATGTTGCTATGCCGGTGCGCCCACACATCCCAACTCGCAAGCAGGGTCACTGTGGCACCATTGGCAAATTGCAGCAGCGCCTGCACATTGGTGGGGGTCTTCACGCTAATCTTCTGCCCCGCCCGCGGCTGGCTGGAAATGACGCGTGTTTTCCGGGCCATGGAGGTGAGCGCGCCAACGCGGCTGACAGGTCCTAGCAGGTTGATCAGATTGGCAATGTAATAGGGGCCCATATCCAGAATGGGACCGCCTCCAGGTTTGAAGAAAAAGTCAGGATTGGGATGCCAGTGTTCCATGCCAAAACCCATAACATGCGCCGTGCCCGAGGTGATCTTGCCCACATCGCCATCGTCGATTGCCTTGCGCGCGCGCTGGTGCGCACCGCCCAAAAATGTGTCGGGCGCACAGCCCACCCGCACCTTGTTGGCATCCGCCGCCTTCTTCAAGGCTAAGCCATCCTTCATCGAAAGCACCAAGGGCTTTTCCGAATAGGCATGCTTGCCGGCTTTCACCGCAGCAAGCGAGACACCAAAATGCGCGTCTGGAACGGTGAGGTTCAAGATGATGTCAATATCGGGAGAAGCGATAAGCGCCTTGGGCGTCATGACTGTCACACCATATTCACTGGCGCGCGCCTTGGCCATATACGGGCTGAGGTCTGCGCAGGCGGTGATTTCTATGCCTTTGAACAAGGGCGCATATTTGAAGTAAGTTGTCGAGATATTGCCGCAACCCATTACGCCGATACGAAGATTTTCTGCCATCATGTCCCCTTAATATTTCTTGGCCGCAGCGATTGAACGCTTTGCAAAGCGTGTGACATCACTCGGCTTGTCATGCTCCAGCACGTAATGCATGCAGCGCGTCTGCTTTAGCGCATCCATGATGGCCTGCCATTTCACCACGCCGTGGCCCACGTCGGCCCAACCTTCTTCTTCCACATTCCGGCCCTTTTCGGCAATATCTTTTACATGCGCGAGCGTGATGGCCCCGGCATAGGTCTTGATCCATTTCAACGGATTGGATTTGCCGCGCACGATCCAGGCGACGTCGATTTCCCAATCCAAAGTCGGTGCATTGGCAAACATCAGTTCATGCGGTATGCTGCCATCTTTCAGCGGCACATATTCAAAATCGTGGTTGTGCCACGCCACACCGAAACCTTCCGCCCTATAGCTGCGTGAGACCACTTCAAGCCGCTTGCCAAAATCCTTCCAGCCCTTGGCGGATTTTGGCCGCTGGTCTGGCATGAGGAAGGGAATGACCAATTTGTTCATGCCCAGTGTTCGGGCAATGCTCAAAACCTTTTTCCTGTCCTTTTCCATCATGTCGAGCGAGACATGGCCTGAAGGCATGGTGAGGCCAAGCTTATCCATCTCGCCCCGCAGTTTTGCCGGCTCGTCATAAACGCCTCCAAACCCCTCAACCTCCGCATAGCCCAGATCTGCCAGCGTCTTGAGCGTGTTTTCGAGCGGCGGGTGGTTTCGCGCGCTGTAGAGCTGAAAGGAAAAACGTGTCGTCATGGGTGGCCTCCTCTTGAGCGATGGGTAGCCGAAAACAGATCCCGCACCGAGAACCTGGCTGCTGCTTCGGGATCTTCCGGTAAAAATTCAATGTGTTTGGGAGTTCCGGGCAACAGATCAAAGGCATTGTCCGAGAAATGTCCCGGTATATCGACTTCAACTGTTACGTAGTAGGCGGGCTTGTCAGCCGTGACAGTAAGGCGGTTCCCGGTATGGTGAATGACCGGGTTTGCGTCCTCAAACGCGTAGGCTTTATAGGGTGAGGCGGCAAAATGGCTGCTGCGTACTGGCCCGCCATCTACCTGCAATTCCATGTGGAGAATGGCATTGGTCAAGAGATCACTGGTGATCGTAATAAGAGGAATGGCGTGGTCGGTTGGCACGACCGCAGTTGTTTCGCCAAGGAAATCACGTCGCCCGTCGGGCCTTGCGGCTTCGCACCGCAACGTAATCTGCGCTGGCTGCAATGTGTCGTTGACCGCCATGATCTCGCAGGAATTGCCTCCAGCTGTCGTTACAGCAAAGGCTGCAACAGGTTCAAAGAAGCGACGCGCCATATAATGCAGCGCCTTCCAGCCACCGCCGTGATCAAGTCCCGACCATGAAGCCACAGGCCAAGTGTCATTGAGCTGCCAGTAGAGGGCACCCATGCAATGCGGCTTCAAGGTTCGCCAATATTCCACGGCGGTGCGCATCGCCAGCCCATGCTGGATCTGGCTCACATAGACGAAATCCTCAAATGACATGGGAAAGCGGAAATAACGGAACATGGTTTCGGCGATCCGCGCATTGCCCCCGGCATTCTTCTGGTGGGACTCCATGACAGGCGAACTGATGTTAAGGTCCGCCTCACTGGCGAACTGCTTCATGATGGACATGGATGGAAAGGACTGGAAGCCAAACTCGGAACAGAAACGCGGGCGCACATCCCTGTAGTGTTCGAAATTCTTGCCCTCATGCCATACGCTCCAGAAATGCATGTCGCCGGAGCGGTCATCATGCCAGGCATCGCCAAACGACAGCAAACCGGGAGACGGGCTCGAGGGCCACCAGATGGCATTTTCATCCGCCGCTTTCATCGTTTCTTCAATGCAGCGATTGAGTCGATCATAATTCACCAGATACCTGTCGCGGTTGTCGCGCGATTCCTTAAACCAGGTGAGCGCCCCCAGCAATTCATTGTCACCGCACCATAAGGCAATCGCGGCATGATGACCCAGCCGCCGGACCTGGTAGTCAACCTCGTGCCGCACCTCGTTTAAGAATTCCGGCGTTGTGGGATAAAGGCTGCAAGCAAACATGAAGTCCTGCCACACCAGAAAGCCCATTTCATCGCACAGATCATAGAAGAAATCCTGTTCGTAAAAGCCGCCTCCCCAGACCCGCAGCATGTTCATGTTGGCATCTCTGGCGGCCTGCAGAAGTTTGGCGGTGAGAGCAGGCGTTGCAGCTGACGGCAATGCATCCGCCGGAATCCAGTTGGCGCCCCGGCAAAAAATTTCATGTCCGTTCACGCAAAGCGCGAACCTGGCACCGGTCGCATCAGGCGTGGTGATGAGTTCGATATGGCGCAGCCCCACACGGCGCCGGATGGTTTGAGTAGCCGTTATAACGTCCAGCTCATAGAGATGCTGCGCACCCCACCCCGAAGGCCACCACAGTTCCGGCTTGGCAATCTCAAACGTTTCCACATGCGCGCCGGTACTGTTACGCACCTTGCGGGTTTGCCCGGCAAAGCGGATTTCAAATTGGCTTTCCACGTTTGCGGCAATGGCCTGCAGAACCGTAACATCAACCTCGACAATCCCGCCCGCCAAATGCCTCTGGGCAACCTGCACATGTTCAACCCGTGCGCCATCCATGGGGCAAAGCTTCACATTACCATAAAGCCCGAAGGGAAGGATCGCCAGATTCCAATCCCATCCGCTGTGGCATTGCGCCTTGCGCAACATGTTGGGGTTTGGAATGGGGCAATTGTTGGTGGAATAGGGGATGTAAAACGGTTGTTCCGCCTGTTTGCGGGCAGCAGCCCCAACATTGGAATGAAACAGGATTCGCATTTCATTGCGCCCCTGTTTGAGGGCATGCGCCACATCAGGCCGGAAGCGGCGGAATGAATTCTGAGCCTGCAGCACCAGCACATCATTGACGAAGACATCCGCCACAGTGTCGAGATAGGTGAGATCAAGATACCAGCCGCACGCCACGTCTCCCGTAAAATCAAAGCTGCGCGAAGCCTCCCAGTCGAGTTCCGCCACCCACCGCGCATCATATTCGTGGCAGCCCACATAGGGGTGTTCAATGATCCCAGCCGCAATCAGTGCCGAATGCACATCGCCCGGAACAGCATAATCGGCCGCATGTCCGCCCGTCGTGCTGCGCAAGAACCATGTGCCCGCAAGATCTATCATCATGGAATTAGAGCCGCTCACTTGTTTCCGCGTCAAAGACCGAAGCAAGCCCTACCCGGAATTTGATTTTGATCTTCTCGCCCGGCTTGTAGGTTTGGCTGGATTCCACGCGCGCCGAAAGAATGTGATCGGCAAGCTTCAACCACACGAGGCTGTCTGATCCCATGGGCTCCACCAGGTCAACACTCGCATCGAAGGCATCGGAAAGCCCAGTCTCATTGCCGGCATTGATGCGGATATGTTCCGGCCGCGCGCCGAAAACCACCTGCTGGCCTGGCGCAAGCCGGCCTATGGCGGCATAGGCCTTAAGTGCCAGCTTGCCTTTGCCGATGGCCAGCGATGGTGCCGCAGCTGTACCGCCAATTTCCCCCTTGATGAAATTCATTGTGGGCGAGCCAATGAAACTGGCGACATAGAGATTGCGCGGTTCATTATAAATAACTTGCGGATCATCCAGTTGCTGGATCACGCCACCCTTCATCACCGCCACGCGGTCAGCCAGCGTCAACGCCTCGATCTGGTCATGCGTGACATAGATCATGGTATTGCCCAGCCTCTGGTGCAGGCGCTTGATTTCCACGCGGAGTTCCGCGCGCAGCTTGGCATCAAGGTTGGAAAGGGGTTCATCGAAGAGGAATACATCGACATCCCGCACCAGCGCCCGGCCAATGGCGACACGCTGCCGCTGGCCACCGGAAAGTGCGGTGGGCTTCCTCTGCAACAATTCGCCCAGTTGCAGCATGTCGGCCGCACGCTTCACGCGCTTGTCGATTTCTTCCTTGGGAAGTCCTGCCACGCGCAGGCCAAACGACAGGTTTCTTTCAACCGTCATCTGCGGATAAAGCGCATATGACTGGAAAACCATGCCGATGCCGCGATCCTTGGGCTCCTCCCAAGTCACATTCTTGCCATTGATGAACACGCGGCCTTCACTGGGCTCCAGAAGCCCCGCGATGCAATTCAGCAGCGTGGATTTCCCGCAGCCCGAAGGCCCCAGCAACACAATGAATTCGCCATGGGCAATATCGAGATTGAGTTCCTTGAGCACCGAGATGGCACCATAGCTCAGCGCCAGCCCCTGTACCGAAACGCTGGGTGAATTTGCTTTCATGTCATCAACCCTTCACCGCGCCAGCCGCAATGCCGCGCACGAAATACTTGCCAGATAGAAAATAGATGACCAGTGGGATCGACCCTGTTAGCAAGGTGGCGGCCATTTCCACGTTGTATTCCTTTACGCCCATGGAGGACGTGAATATATTGTTGAGTTTCACGGTCATTGGGTAATTGTTTGGCCCGGCAAAAACCACGCCGAAGAGAAAGTCGTTCCAGATGCCAGTGACCTGGAGGATCACCGCCACCGTTAAGATCGGAAGCGACATCGGGACGAACACCTGCAGAAGAATGCGCCAGAATCCGGCACCGTCGACACGCGCCGCCTTAAACAACTCGACCGGCAGTGATGCGAAATAATTTCGGAACAGCAAGGTGAGGATAGGTAAGCCAAACACGGTATGCACAAAAATTACAGCATAAAGCGTGGAGTAGATGCCCATGTTCTTGGTGAGCAACACCATCGGGTAAAGCATTACCTGATAAGGCACGAATGAGCCAATGATAAGTATGGCAAAAAACACTTCTGAAAACCGGAAAGGCCAGTTGTTTAGGGCATAACCTGTGGTGATGGCGACAGAGATAGACACTATAACGGATGGTATGGTGATGATCACCGAGTTCATGAAATTGGGATGAATGCCCCGGCAATCGAGTCCTGTGCACACTTCAAACCAAGCACGATACCACGCATTGAAAGTAGGATGGGCGCCGGGGAAAAAAATGTTGCCATCGCGGATCTGATCGAGATTCTTTAGCGAGGTGATTATGACGATGTATAGGGGAAACAGGAAATAGAGCGCTGTTAGGATCAGAAAGCCATAGACGATAGTACCTTCCCAAGACAGCCACGGACGCGGCTTGGGCCCGCTGGGTTCGATGTCGGAAATGGTGGTCATCGCACTTGCCTGTTCTTGACGAATTCAACGTAAATCCATGGTGTCAGGATGACGGCGGAAGTAAGCAGCATGACAGTGGACGCTGCCAGACCTTGCCCGATACCGCCTTGGAAAAGATATTGATAGACATATTGAGCGGGCACTTTGGAAGAGGTGCCAGGGCCGCCATCGGTTAGGGCAACCACAATATCGTAAACCCGCACGCAGCCAGACGCGACGATCACGAATGTTGTGATGAGAACTGGTCGCATCATGGGGAGGACAATCTGAATGTAGGTGCGCCATTTGGGAATGCCATCAACCCGCGCTGCTTTCCAAATATCATCATCAATGCCACGCAGGCCGGCCAGCATTAGCGCCATGACAAGGCCCGTGCCCTGCCATACTGCCGCAATCACCACGGCATAGATCGAACGATCTACATTCACCAGCCAGTCGAAGGAAAAACTTGTCCAACCCAACTGTCGCATGGATTTCTCCAATCCATATTCGGGAGAAAGGATCCATGCCCAAACATGTCCCGTCACGATGAAAGACAGCGCGAATGGGTAAAGATAAATCGTGCGGAAAACACCCTCCGCCCTGATCTTCTGGTCCATGAAAACTGCGATGACAAAGCCGAGGACAAATTCAATGCTGGTGACGAATATCAGGTAAATCGCGGCATTCTTGCACGCTGTCCACCAAACGTCGGCGCCAAAAAGTCGGTAATATTGCTTCAGGCCGACGAAATTATTGAAAAGGGGAAATGTCTTGGCATCGGAGAATGAATAGGAAATCGTCCAAAGACTGCACCCTATGAAAGCGAACAGCACGATGAACATCATGGGGATGGAGGCGATCTTGGAACTGAAATTGCGATACGGGGCATTCCACACGCCCGCCCCAATAATAACACCCACGAGTCCCGTGCTGACTGTCTTCCAGACTTGATCGGCACCTTCCTGCGAGATCCATGCACCCCCGGAATACCACGCGAGCCAGGCAGAAAGCGCTGCAAGCAGCAAAGTGGCAAACATGACAAGCTTTGGCCAGAAGAGGCGGAAGGGGACATCAACAATGGCCGAAACAGCAACAAGGCCAGCTGTCAGCATAAAAGGCTGGATGACCCCAATATAAGCAAACGGCCAATCAAAAGTGACGGCCAGGAGCGCCAGGATTACCACCAGACTAGCGATGCCTATTCTCACGTTCTTGGTGAATGCGGGCTGAAAATGCGGTCCAGCCCCTCTATTAATTTGTGACAATTCGATGCTGCTCATATCAGCCCGCCAGACGGTTCATAATGCAGCTGTTCCGGCGGAGTGATTCCGCCGGAAGTTATTGCATAACGAAAGTAAGGTTACATCTTCGGTGCGTTTTTTATGACGTCGACAAATTTTGCTTGCACATCTTCAGGCTTCATGTCTGGCTTCGAGAAGAAATCCGTCAAGAGATCGCCGATTTGAGTGAGGCTGTCGGCATCAAGCATCTGGCGGTCAGAAGGCAAGCTCACCTTGCTGTGATCCAGAATGTCGAGACCCTTCTTCATACAGTCGTTTGCAGCCGAAAGGTCCACATCCGGGCGCATGGGTAGCGAACCCTTCTTCAGGTTGAAGGCAACCTGCACTTCCGGCATCAAAAGCGTCTCGGCCATCTTAAGCTGGGCGGCGTGCACAGCAGGATCCTTGTTCAGCGGGAAGTAGAACACGTCACCACCGGTGTCGAGTGCTGGCGCTAGACCGAGGCCGGGCAGACAGTCATAATCTTTGCCGGCAACCATTTTAGCCACCTGGAATTCACCGCCGGCCCAATCACCCATTACATTGGATGCAGCCTTGCCGTTGATTACGAGGCCCACGGCTTCGTTCCACTGTTTGGTGATCTGCTTGACATCCACAAGAGCGCGTGCCTCGCCAATCTGCTGGAAAACCTTGGTAAACTCAGGCGAGGCAGCGAGTTCCACGTCGCGGTCCTTCATGACCTTGACATAGTTGTCAACGCCGGCAAACGCGATGATCAGGTCATTCACCAGCAGGCGCACGGCCCAGCCCTGCGCGAGCGACAAGGGCTGAATTCCCATTTCCTTAAGCTTGGGAGCAGCGGCAATGAGATCGTTGATGTTCTTTGGCGGCTCGATACCGGCGTCCGTGAACACCTTGCGGTTCGTCCACATCCACTGGGCCGAATGCAGGTTCACCGGAACACACCAGACTTTTCCGTCAACGGTGCAGGATGCGAGCTGGCTCTTTGGGCGCAGGATTTCATCCCATTTTCCAGCCTTGGCCACATCTGTAAGGTCGGTCATAAGGCCGGCCTTTATCAACTCGTCGGCGTCATGGCCCGGATTGAGCTGTGTGGCGCCCATGGGGTTGCCGCCAAGGATGCGGGAAATGATAATGGGGCGGGCCACGTCGCCTGAACCGGCAATGGCACCATCCACCCATTTATTGCCCGTGGCATCAAATGCCTTGGCAAATTCCGCAACAGCAGCAGCTTCACCGCCAGAGGTCCACCAATGCGTTACTTCAAGATCTGTAGCATGGGCAGCGCCCGTGAAAGCCATGGATACGGTCGCTGCAAAAGCTGCAGCCATTGACTTGTATTTCATTTTTATTCCTCCCATTTTTTTTAGTCAGCAAAATAAATCTAGATCAAAAATTTTTCTTCCGCAATGGCGCTGTTCGCTGATCTCAGCAGCTTCTCCAGGTAATGATGGCCTATGCCGAACTCGGTTTTGGTGCTGTCAATCGCGGCCTCAAGCACGCGGAGCTCTGGCGCGGAGCGTGACCTCGACAATTTCGTGGCCACGATCATGACATTTTTTGGCGTATGCGCATCACCAATGAATTCAAACAGGTTGGTGCGGTAACCCGCAAGCTCCAGGAGCTGCGCCCGCATGCCATCGGTCACCATCTCCGCAAGGCGCTCCGCATAGGTCCCGTATTTCACCAGGAACTCAAGCTCCGGCGCGATCCTGCCCTTTTCCATCTCGCGGCGGATCTGCTTGTGGCAACAGGGCGCAACGACAATCAGCTCCGCCTGCGCCTTTACCGCCTTGCCGATGGCATCATCTGTTGCTGTGTCGCAGGCATGGAGTGCTATGACAACATCGGCGCCTGTGCAATTGTGCTGCGAGATGCTGCCTTGTTCAAAGCGCAGTCCGGTAAAACCGGAAGACGTCGCTATTTCATTGCTTGCTGTCACAAGCTGGGAACGAAGCTCCACACCCACAACCTCCGCCCGCAGCCCTAAATTGTTCACGAGATGGTCGTAGAGGGCAAAGGTCAGGTAGCCTTTGCCAGCACCCATGTCGACCACATGCAAAACCTCGCGGGGAGCCAGTTGCTTCACCAACCCATCCAGAATTTCAATGTATTTGTTGATCTGGCGAAATTTGTCCTGCGAATTCTTATGAACCTGCCCCTGCGCATCTGTAAGGCCCAGCCTGTGCAGATAGGCTTTGCCGGCAGTTTCAATGAGCCTGACTTTCGCGCGGTTGTGCGTGAGTTCCGGTAGAGATGTGTGAGTGGCGGGTGCTGTGGAGAGAACGAATTTTTCTCCTTGCCGTGAAAGCAACACATCTTGCTGTATTGTATAGAGGCGCGCTGCCTGGAACAGGGCGGTGAGCAGCTCTTCGAGAAGTGCTACACTTTCTTCGACCGCATGGTTTTTGACGATGTCATGCGTCTTGTGGTGATAGGTGAAGCTTATTTTCTCCACTCCCCGCGCCATGATCAAACGCGCATCTACAGCCTTGAGATCATTTGCAAGGGGGGAAGGTTTCCGCAGTTCAAACCCCACAAAAGCCCGCTTTGCCAAGGCATCGCGAAATGCGTCAAGCCACGCCGACAGTTGGGAGATTTCGGTCATGAAAGCTCGATAAACGCATCATCCGCATCTGGCAAGGCGATGTTGTATTTGCCGCGGGTGGGAACGAACGCGCGTTTTGAATGTTTATCCAATTGGCGTGGAACAACACGGAGTATCCCATGGACAAGTCATCGGAAATTGAAAAAGTTACAGGAAAGGGCGGCGAAACCCATCAGCAGGTGCCTGCCAAAACCGATCATCAAGCGGGACACGCTCATCTCACGACAAATCAGGGCATCCATGTTTCGGATAACCAGAACAGCCTGCGGTCCGGCACGAGAGGCCCCACGCTGCTGGAAGATTTTGTTCTCCGCGAGAAGATATTCCATTTCGATCATGAGCGCATTCCAGAACGCATCGTCCATGCCAGGGGTTCTGCTGCCCATGGATATTTTGAACTTTATGAATCCCTCGCTGATATCACGTCAGCCGACCTGTTCCAGAGGAAGGGTGAGAAAACGCCTCTATTCACCCGCTTCTCGACCGTAGCCGGTGGGGCGGGATCCGTGGATACGCCACGCGACGTGCGTGGCTTTGCCGTCAAATTCTATACCAAGCAGGGCAACTGGGATCTGGTGGGCAACAACATTCCGGTATTTTTCATCCAGGATGCCATCAAATTCCCGGATCTGGTTCACGCTGTAAAAATGGAAGCCAACACCGGCTATCCACAGGCGGGTTCAGCCCATGACACCTTCTGGGACTGGGCCTCGTTGATGCCGGAAACCTCCCATATGTTGATGTGGGCCATGTCGGATCGCACCATTCCGCGCTCGCTGCGGATGATGGAAGGTTTTGGCATTCACACCTTCCGGCTGGTCAACGCCCAAGGAAAATCCACACTTGTCAAATTCCATTGGAAGCCCAAGCTCGGCCTGCAGTCCACCGTTTGGGAAGAGGCGCTCAAACTTCAGGCCGCTGACAATGACTATCATCGCCGCGATTTGCATGAAGCAATAGCAGGGGGAAATTTCCCCGAATGGGAACTGGGCTTGCAGCTCTTTGATGAAAAGCTCGCAGAGGAGCTTCCCTACGACATATTGGATGCGACCAAACTCATTCCTGAAGAAGTGGTGCCCATTCGTATCGTGGGCCGCATGGTTCTGGATCGCAACCCGGACAACTTCTTTGCCGAGACCGAGCAGGTGGCGTTTTGCCCTGCCAATATTGTGCCAGGCGTAGACTTCTCGAATGATCCACTGCTCCAGGGCAGGCTTTTCAGTTACCTTGACACCCAGAAATCCCGTTTGGGCACGGCTAATTTCCATCAGCTTCCCATCAATGCGCCGAAGTGCCCCGTGATGAATTTCCAGCGCGATGGACAAATGCAGATGATGGTGCCCAAGGGCCGGGCAAATTATGAGCCGAACAGTCTGGGTGAAAATGGTGAGCCTCAAGGCCCGCGCGAATGCCCGATGACAGGTTTCTCGACCTTTGCAAAGGCCGATACAGCCAAGCAAGAGCAGGGCGACAAGCTTCGGGTTCGCGCGGAATTATTTGCCGATCACTACACTCAGGCCAGGCTCTTCTGGATATCCCAAACGCCTGATGAACAGGCCCACATCGCCTCATCTTTTGTGTTCGAGCTTTCCAAGGTGGCACTTTCCGCCGTGCCCCCACGCATGGTGGCAAACCTGCGCAATGTCGATGAAACCCTGGCCAAGCGCGTGGCCGATGGTTTGGGCATCGCGTTGCCAAAGAAGTCCAAAGCGGCCCGCGAGCCGGTGGACTTGGAGAAATCACCTGCGCTCAGCATTCATCAGAACATGAAGGACACGCTTGAAGGCCGTGTGGTGGGTGTGCTGATATCCGATGGCTCCGATGGCGCATCCCTCAAGAAGCTGAAAGCAGATGTGGAAGCAGCCGGTGCAACGATCTTTGTAGTGTCTCCAAAAGTAGGCGGCGCCACCCTGGCAGATGGGAAACCCATGAAGGCTGATGGCCAGCTCATGGGTTCGCCCTCGCAACTCTTCGATGCGGTAGCCGTGATCCTCAAGGAGGAAGCAGCCAAGAAACTTTGCAATGAGGGCGCAGCCGTTCAATGGGTAATGGATGCCTATGGGCACCTCAAGGCAATTGGCCATGACGCAGGAGCAAAGGCCCTGATCGACCGCGCCGGCATAAAGCCTGATGAAGGTGTGGTAAAGGTGGATGCCCTTGTGCCAGCCGCCAAGCGCCGCTTCTGGGCAAGGGAAAAGAATGTGCGCATGCTGGCCTGACCATCAGGTTGCGGGCAACCGGTAATCCTTGAAACGCTCGCGCAGCGTGAGCTTCGAGATCTTGCCGGTTGCCGTATGTGGGATTTCATCCACGAAGGCCACGTCATCGGGCATCCACCACTTCGCGATTTTGCCGTTCATATGCGACAGAATCTGCTCGCGCGTGACCTCTTCACCCGGCTTCTTCACCACAACGAGCAGCGGGCGTTCATCCCATTTGGCATGCGGCAAACCGATGGCCGCAGCTTCCGCCACACCAGCGCACCCCAGTGCCGCGTTTTCAAGGTCAATGGAAGAAATCCACTCACCACCGGATTTTATCACATCCTTCGAGCGATCTGTAATCTGCATGAAGCCCCACGCGTCAATGGTGGCAACGTCGCCCGTATCAAACCAGCCCTCTTCATCAAATGCGGATTGTCCCTCGCCCTTGTAATATCCTCCTGAAATCGCTGGGCCTTTCACCTTCAAGCGGCCAAAGACCTGGCCGTCATGGGCAAGCGACTGGTTCTCATCGTCAGTGATCTTCATGTCGATGCCGAAGGCAGGCCGTCCCTGCTTCAGGCGTTTTTTCCATTTATCTTCCGCTGGCAGGTCCAGCATGGAGCCCTTGAGCCGACTCATTGTTCCCAAGGGACTCATTTCCGTCATCCCCCAGGCATGGACCACGTCGGTGTCGTATTTTTCAACGAAGGCCTTCATCAGCGCTTCAGGACAGGACGAGCCCCCAATGACCACACGGTTGAGATCCGGCAATTTGAGCGCTGGATTCTGTTCGAGATATTGCAGCAGCATGAGCCAGACCGTGGGCACCGCCGCGGTCATTGTAACGCGTTCTGTGACCAGCAAATCATAGACCGAGGCGCCATCGAGCTTTGCTCCCGGCATCACCATTCCGGCACCCGACATGGGACACGAAAACGCCAGCGACCAGGCGTTGGCATGGAACATCGGAACCACCGGCATGATGGTGTCGCAGGAATGGATTGCCAGTGCATCCGCTCCCGAAATCGTCATGGCATGCAACACATTGGAGCGATGCGAATACAGTACACCCTTGGGATTGCCAGTTGTTCCGCTGGTATAGCACAGGCCGCAAGCCGTGTTTTCATCGAACTTGGGCCACACAAAACCGGCGTCTCCCTCTGCCAGAAGCTCCTCATAACACAGAACATTGGAAAGGCTGGTTTCGGCGGGCATATGCGCCCGGTCGGTCATCACGATATAGCCCTTCACTTTTGGCAATTTGTCCTGCAATTTTTCCAGGAGCGGCAGGAATGTGAGGTCCGTGAAGATCCACTCATCATCCGCATGGTTGATGATATAAATCAATTGATCGGCAAATAGCCGGGGGTTGAGGGTATGGACAATCGTTCCAAGCCCCATGAGCCCATACCAGATTTCCATGTGGCGGTAGCCATTCCAGGCAAGCGTCGCAAAGACCGAGCCCTTTTTGGCCTTGAGGGCCTTTTTTGCAGCACTTGCAAGCCTGCGGGAGCGCATGTCGAGATCGCGGTAGGTTTCCCTGTGGACGGTGCCTTCAACGGTGCGCGAAACGATTTCCCGTTCGCCATGCCAACGCGCGGCATGGTCCAGCACGCGGTGCACCAGCAATGGCCAGTCCTGCATAAGACCCTTCATGATATCCTCCCAGATGACGCGCGCCTTGCTATGGCCCGCAATCGTTTGCTGCGTAAACATTATCACACCTGCCGCCATTGTCATGCCATCTGCACGGACCACAGTGTTCACGTGACAAGCCGGAAGGGGTGTGGTTAAGCTTGGGGGGTGAAACCGGATATTAACGTGCATCCGCAGTTGAGGGAGATGAAAGGCAACAGATGGCTGGCTCATGTCGGTCACGCCGTCCGAAATCTAGCTGGATTTTTCAAGAGGTCCGCGGTGGCTGTTTCCAGATCTGAAAACCCGGAGATCCCGTGGCTCAAGAGCTATCCTCCAGGCGTCAATTGGGCAGAGGAACTGCCCATAAAGCCGCTCTATACCTTGCTGGATGACGCAGCCCGCCTCCACCCTTCGCGCATCTGCGTTGAGTTTCGCGGACGACAGTTCACCTTCAATGAAATTAAGGTTTTGAGTGACAAGGCTGCCAAGGGTCTGAGAAATGCCGGTTTTCAACCTGGTATGAAATTAGGGCTGTTTTTGCCGAACTGTCCCTATTTCGTGGTGTTCTATTATGCCGGCCTCAAGGCTGGCGGCATCATCGTGAACTACAACCCGCTTTACGCCGAAGAAGAAATTAACAAACAGATCGAAAATTCCGGCACCGATTTTATCGTGACGCTCGACCTTGCTCTGCTCCTTAATAAATTCTCTGGCGTGTTTGCAAGGACCGAACTCAAACGCATCATCGTGTGTTCCCTCAGCGAGCAGCTTTCCACCGTGGCAGGCTTGCTGTTTCGCACTGTGAAATGGCGTGACATCAAGCCGGTTCCCCGCCACGAGCAATTCATTCACGGGCGCGACCTTCTCCACAATGATGGCGCCTTCACGCCCGCTGCCATCGATCCGCAAAAAACAGTCGCGGTGCTGCAATATACGGGTGGCACCACCGGCGTGCCAAAGGCCGCGACACTCACCCACGCGAATATTTATGCCAACGCCATGCAGTGCAAGCGGTGGTTCTATGTGGCCGATAGTCCGGAGAGCAGATCCGTGGGCGTGTTGCCGCTGTTTCACGCCCTTGCCATGACCAGCATCATGAACTGGTCTCTGGCGGTAGGGGGTTCAGTTCTGCTGGAGCCCCGGTTTGATGCAGCAAAGCTCCTGGCCCTCATCCACCGCAGGAAGCCAACGGTGCTGGTGGGTGTGCCCACGCTTTTTACGGCATTGATGAATGTGCCGGATTTTGAAAAGTATAATTTGAGCTCCCTCAAGTTCTGCGTGTCAGGCGGTGCTTCGCTGCCACTCAAGGTGCAGCAGGATTTCGAAGCAAAAACCGGCGTGTCCATCTGGGAAGGCTATGGCCTGAGTGAAGCCTCTCCCGCCTGTTGCATCAATCCGGTGCATGTTCCCAACCGTTCTGGCTCCGTGGGTCTGCCGCTGCCGCATACAATCTGCGAAGTGATCTCCATTGACGACCGCCACAGCGTGATGAAGACCGGTGAACGGGGAGAGATCTGCTTTCGGGGCCCCCAGGTCATGCAGGGCTATTGGAATAACCCTGAGGCTACCGCTGAGGTTTTGGTTGATGGCCTGCTCCACACCGGCGACGTGGGCCACATGGATGAGGACGGCTATGTCTTCATCACCGACCGCCTCAAGGAAATGATAACCACTTCCGGCTACAAGGTTTACCCCCGCCATGTTGAGGAAGCGATTTATCTCCACCCGTCAGTCAAGGAATGTGCCGTTTATGGCATTGACGACGACTATCGCGGTCAGTCGGTGCGCGCGGCCATTTGTTTGCGTGAGGGTTGCACGCTTGACGCAACAGAACTTGAAAAGTTTCTTGAGAAGCATCTCTCGAAGTTGGAGCAGCCCAAGACCTATGATTTCAGATCTGAACTGCCTAAGACGGCAATTGGAAAAATTTACAAAAAGATTCTCGTCGAAGAATATAAAGCGCGGGCGGCACAGCCCCAGGAGAAGATTTCATGAAGCAAGCCGTTATCGTGGGCTACGTCCGGTCGCCCTTCCATTTTGCCAACAAGGGTGCCTTGTCCCGAACAAGGCCGGATGATCTTGCAGCGACCGTGATCAAGGCACTTGTCGCAAAGACGGGAATTGATGCCAAGGATGTGGAAGACCTGCTGCTGGGCTGCGCCTTTCCCGAAGGCGAGCAGGGCCTCAATGTGGCGCGGCTCATTTCATTCATTGCAGGCCTGCCACAATCGCTGGGGGCTGCCACCATCAACCGCTTCTGCGGCTCGTCGATGCAGGCCATTCACTCAGCGGCAGGTGCCATTGCAATGGGGGCAGGGGACGTGTTCATCTGCGGCGGCGTTGAAAGCATGAGCCGTGTACCCATGATGGGCTTCAATCCCATGCCCAATCCCGAACTCGCCGAGCACATGTCGGCTGCCTACGTGTCGATGGGGATCACGGCGGAGAACGTGGCGAAGAAATATGGCATCTCGCGCAAGGAGCAGGAGGAACTGGCTGTTGCCAGCCATGCCAAGGCCGCTGCCGCGCAACAGCAGGGAAAACTGCAGGAAGAAATCGTGGGCAATGACCGGGATGGCTGCATTCGCGCTGACACATCAATGGAAGTTCTGGCGGGATTGAAACCGGCATTTGACCAGGCCGGTGTGGTGACCGCAGGAACATCTTCACCTCTCACCGATGGCGCTGCGGCCTGCCTTGTGGTTTCCGCCGATTATGCCAAAGCCCATGGGCTTCCGATATTGGCCAAAATCAAGAGTGTTGCCATTGCCGGCTGCACGCCGGAGCTAATGGGCGTGGGACCGGTTGTTGCAACCCGCAAGGCGCTCCAGCGTGCCGGACTTTCCATGAAGGACGTTGATATCGTGGAACTCAATGAAGCCTTTGCGTCCCAGGCCATCGCCTGCATTCGTGATCTTGGGATTGACATGGCCAAGGTCAATGTGGATGGCGGCGCATTGGCGTTGGGCCATCCGCTGGGTGCGACCGGTGCACGGATCACCGGAAAAGCTGCAGCGCTGCTGAAGCGCGAAGGCAAGCAATTTGCGCTCTCCACCCAATGCATTGGCGGCGGCCAAGGCATTGCAACCATTCTTGAGGCGGTATCGTGAGCATAAGCAAGGCATGTGTGATCGGTGCAGGCGTCATGGGCAGCGCCATCGCGGCCCATATTGCCAATGCCGGTGTGGAGGTTTTGCTGCTGGACATGGTCCAACCGGGTGCAGCAGACCGGAGAAGCATTGCGAAAGCAGCCATTGAACGGCTGGGGAAAATCGAACCGGCCCCCCTGATGTCGCGTTCTGCCGCCAAGCTGATCAAGCCCGGAAATACCGAAGACGATCTGGCGCTCCTCGCCGATGTGGACTGGATCATCGAGGCTGTAGCTGAAAGACCCGATATCAAACAGGCACTCTATCGCAAGATTGAGGCCACGCGGAAGCCGGGCTCCATCGTTTCTTCCAACACGTCAACCCTTCCTCTCAAGATGCTTATGGCCGGAATGCCGGAAAGCCTGAAGCAGGATTTCTGCATCACCCATTTCTTCAATCCCCCGCGTTACATGCGCCTGCTCGAAGTGGTGGGAGGCAAGGACACAAGATCCGAAGTTCTCAAGGCAGTGACAGAATTTGGCGATGTGAAACTTGGAAAGGCCGTGGTCAAGGCCAAGGATACGCCGGGCTTCATCGCCAATCGCATTGGCGTTTTCTGGTTGCAGGCTGCAGTCATTGCCGCAGGTGAACTCGGCCTCACGGTGGAAGAAGCAGACGCTGTCATGGGCCGTCCCATCGGTGCTCCCAAGTCAGGCGTTTTCGCATTGCTCGACATGGTGGGCCTTGACCTGCAGCCGCATATCGATGCTTCGCTGCGCATGGCACTGCCCAAGACCGACGCCTATCAGGCATTGTCGGCTGATTTTCCGCTGCTGAAGAAAATGATCGCGGAGGGTTACACGGGCCGCAAAGGCAAGGGCGGTTTTTACCGCATGAACACCACAAGCGGCAAACGCGTGAAGGAAGCAATAAACCTGAAAACCGGAGAATATGCGGCAGCATCTACCCCACGTTTGGATTCGGTGGACGGAGCCAAGGTAGGCCTCCGCGCCCTCGTCACGCATAACGACCGTGGCGGAAAATATGCATGGGCAGTGCTTTCGAAAATGTTGAGTTACGCTGCCTCGCTGGTTCCTGAAATTGCAGACACCATCATGGACGTCGATCTCGCCATGCAGGCTGGCTTCAACTGGAAGCGCGGGCCATTTGAATTGATGGACCAGTTGGGGGCAGCCTGGTTTGCTGAAAAACTGAAGGCCGAAGGCTCTCCCGTTCCGGCGCTCCTCGCTTTGGCGGCAGCGAACGGCGGGTTCTACAAGGCAACGGAAGCGGGCATTACGCAGCTCTCACCTGATGGCACATATATGCCCATCGCCAGGCAAGCCGGAACGCTGCTCCTTTCTGATATCAAGCGCCGTAGCAAGCCACTCGCAAAGAATGCGTCCGCCAGCCTGTGGGATGTGGGCGACGGTGTTGCCTGTCTAGAATTCCACAGCAAAATGAATGCGCTCGATCCCGACAGCCTTGCCATGATCAGCCAGGCGGTTGCCATCGTCGGCAAAGGCATGCGTGCCCTTGTCATTCACAATGAAGCGGAGAATTTTTGCGTCGGCGCAAATATCGGATTGGCATTGTTTGCAGCCAATATTGCAACATGGCCGGTGCTGGAGGAATTGATCACCCAAGGGCAGGCGGTGATGAAGGCGATGAAATTTGCGCCTTTTCCAGTCGTTGCTGCGCCAAGCGGCCTGGTCTTGGGCGGCGGCTGTGAAGTTGTGCTGCATTGCGCTGGTGTGCAGGCTCATGCCGAAACCTATATGGGCTTGGTGGAAACCGGCGTGGGCATTGTACCAGGCTGGGGTGGCTGCAAGGAATCGCTCATACGCAATATGCCTGGTCCCCGCGATCCCAAGGGACCCATGCCCGCTATCATGGCCGCATTCGAAAAAATCTCGATGGCCAAGGTTTCGAAATCCGCAGCGGACGCCAAGGAGCTGAAATATCTGCGGCCCACGGATGGCATCACCATGAACCGTGACAGGCTACTGGCTGATGCTAAGGCCCGCGCTCTCAAAATGGCAAGCGAAGGTTACAAACCGCCTGCACCCGTTGAACTCCGTCTGCCGGGACCCACCGCTCGCGCTGCCTTGCGGTTGGCGGTCGATAGTTTTGCGAAACAGGGCCTGGCACTTCCACATGATGTTTTGGTGGCAAGCCATCTCGCGGAAATTTTGTCCGGCGGGGCAACCGACATGCAGGAGATCACCACGGAAGATCAGGTGATGAACCTCGAGAAAAAAGCCTTCATGGCGCTGGTGAAAACCCCGCCCACGCTGGCGCGCATGGAAACCATCCTTGCCACCGGCAAACCGTTGCGAAATTGAGGTAAATCATGCCGAGCTATAAAGCCCCACTCCGCGACATGCAGTTCATTCTGTTCGACGTCCTGAAAGTGCAGGACGCTGGCAACACCATGCCCGCCTATGCCGAAAATTCAGCCGACGTTGTGGGAGCCGTGCTGACGGAAGCCGGACGTTTTTGCGAGAACATCCTGCAGCCTTTAAACCGTAGCGGCGACGAGGAAGGCTCCACCTTCGATGCAGGAAACGTGCGTACCCCCAAGGGTTTCAAGGAAGCCTACCAGAAATTCGCTGAAGGCGGCTGGACCAGTCTTGCCTGTGATCTTGAATATGGCGGGCAAGGCATCACAACACCGGTGGATTTTGCCGTCGATGAAATGATCAGCTCCGCCAATCTGTCTTTCAGCCTTTTTCCACTCCTGACGCGCGGCGCCTATCATGCACTTCGCATCCATGCGACTGAGGAACTGAAACAGATTTATCTGCCAAAGATGGTGCAGGGTCAGTGGTCTGGAACGATGTGCCTCACCGAACCGCAATGCGGCACAGACTTGGGCCTCATCCGAACCCGTGCCGAGCCCGCAGCCGATGGCACTTACGCAGTAACTGGCACCAAGATTTTTATCTCGGCCGGTGAGCATGATCTCACCGAAAACATCGTTCATCTTGTCCTGGCGAGATTGCCCGATGCGCCTTCCGGCGTTCGCGGCATTTCCCTGTTTGTCTGTCCCAAGTTTCTGCCTGCAGCGAATGGCAGCGTAGGCGCCAGAAACACGCTGGCCTGCGGAGCGCTCGAGAAAAAGATGGGCATCAAGGCGTCGCCCACCTGCGTCATGAATTTCGATGGTGCCAGGGGATGGCTCGTGGGCAAGCCGCACAAAGGCCTGTCAGCCATGTTCACCATGATGAATGCGGCACGCCTGGCCGTCGGCGTTCAAGGCTTGGGTGTGGCCGAAGCTGCCTATCAGGGAGCTGTCAGTTATGCCCGCACGCGCTTGCAGATGCGTGCTCCAACGGGTGCCAAATATCCCGAACAGGCGGCAGATCCGATCATTGTGCATCCCGACATCCGCCGCATGTTGATGAAAATGAAGGTGATGAACGAAGGGTGCCGGGCGCTCGCCATGTGGGTGGGCTATGAGCTGGATATGTCCACCAGCCATCCTGACCCGGAAAGACGCGCAGCCGCGGATGATCTGGTGGCGCTCATGACTCCCATCGTCAAGTCCATGCTCACCGATCAGGCTTCAAGCGCTGCCAATGACGGCGTCCAGATCCACGGTGGCCACGGCTATATCCGCGAGTGGGGCATGGAACAACTCGTGCGGGATGCGCGTATCACCCAGATCTACGAAGGTACAAACGGCATTCAGGCGCTCGATCTTGTAGGCCGAAAATTGCCAACAGGCATGGGCCGCCAGGCCCGCCAGTTCTTCCATCCCGTGGCAGCCTATATTGAGCAGATTTCGGCAAAACCGGAAATGGCGGAATTTGCTGCACCTCTTACGAAAGCCTTTGGACGCCTCCAGCAGGGCACCCTTTGGCTCGGCAAGGCTGGAACGGCCAATCCCAATGACGCAGGTGCAGCAGCCAGCGATTATCTCCGCATGTTCGGCCTGGTGGCGGTGGGATATATGTGGGCCCGCATGGCAGAATCCGCCCTGTTAAATCAAACGGACAGCTTTCACAGCGCCAAAGTCCAAAGTGCGCGGTTTTACATGGCAAAAATCCTGCCCGAGGTGGGCAGTCTCCTGTCCACCATAACGTCAGGCTCCTCGGCCGTCATGGCACTGCCGGAGGAAGCTTTTTAGAAAAGTAATCCTGATCTGCATAAAATGCGTTAAATAAATGAACTTTTAGCTATTTAGATGCTTAAATAAATGCGAGGCCCAAGCCCCGGGCAATAGCGGGCGGGAGGTCGGAAATATGAGCGGCACCCCGGAATTTTCGATCAATGCATCCGTATATGAATGGTGCGTGAGGGGATTTTCACTGCTCCGCAAACGCCTGGGTATGAATATGGCGGTGCACGCCGATCCTGGCGTCATTGCGGCCGGCGAAATTTTCCAATTCAACCACTTCACCCGTTTCGAAACCATAATTCCCCAATATTTCATTCATCAGGCCACCGGCGCCTATTGCCGCTGCGTGGCGGACTACAGATTGTTTGAAGGCAACGAGCGCCTCGCCAAGTTGCTCTGGAACGTAGGTGCTGTCCCCAGCAACCATCCCGGCCTGCTGCCCTTCCTGGCTGCTGAAATCCTGCGCGGGCGGAAAGTCATCATCTTTCCGGAAGGCTCCATGATCAAGGATCGGCAAATCGCGACGGCACCTTCTTCTGCCTTTTTGCCCTCTCAAGGACCCCCGTCGCGCCACCGCCAGGGTGCTGCGGCCTTGGCTGTGGTTCTCGAGATTTTCAAGAAGCGAATTCTGTCGGTACATGAAGCAGGTGACACCGAGCGTATAGGTCGCTGGGTAAAGGCCTTGGGGTTGACAGATCAAAATGCCTTGATAGCAGCTGCCAGCCGGCCAACCATGATTGTTCCTTCAAACATCACATTTCATCCCATCCACACTGGTGACAATATTCTGCGCAAGGCCGCTGAATTCTTCCATGTAGATTTAGGTGAACGTGGGAAGGAAGAATTGCTGGTGGAAGGCAACTTTCTGTTCAAGCAAACCGACATGGATATACGCTTTGGCAAGCCATTTCATCCCGACGTCGCATGGAACATTGCAGACCGCATGATGCTGCGGCGCGTATTCGAAAATATCGAAAGCCTTGATGATCTCTTCAGCCTCAAGACTTCCGCAAGCCGTTGGATCGAACGCATGGCAGCGGTAACCTTGGGACGAACCACCCGGAGACTGCGCGATCTTTGCATGGCGGAGATGTATGCCCGGGTGACCGTCAATTTGAACCATCTCGCATCGCGCATTTTCGTGCGTCTGATGGAAGCTGGCGAAAAAGAAATTCCCAAGGACCGGTTCCATGAAACACTCTACGCCATTGTCAAGCAGGCGCAGCGCCTGCCTGGCATCCATCTCCATTGGTCCCTCGAAGATCCTGAGGCTTATGACGGGCTCCATGATGGCAGCAATCCGCGCCTGATCCAGTTTCTCCATACAGTTTCACGCTCTGGCCTGATCGAAATTACGCCATCGCACTATAAGCTCCTGCCGGCACTGCAAGGTGGCGATGGCAGGCGCGATCCTCGGCTGGAAAATGTGGTGCGGGTTTATGCCAATGAAATTGGCCTGCTGAAATCCGTTCTGTCCATTGTTGCGCGTGGCATGCCCCTGAAAGGACAGGATCTGGCCTGGCAGCTTTTTGATGACGAATTGCGCGCTCATGCCAAATCCCGGCAACGCTTCACCGAACCTCGCCATGCCGCAGTCAACAGCCAGGAAACAGCCACTGAATCTGCTGAACCTTATCTGATCATTCCAGATGCGCCGCAACGGCCGGGTGTGGTACTGGTGCATGGCTTCCTGGCTTCCCCTGCCGAACTCAAATCACTAGGCGACACTCTCGTGAGCCTCGGACACCCCGTTCTCGGCGTGAGGTTGAAAGGCCATGGCACGTCGCCTTGGGATTTGAAGGACCGGAGTTGGGAAGACTGGCTTGCATCTGTGAAGCGCGGTTATGAGATCATGTCTCATGTAACACCTGAGGTTCTTCTCATAGGCTTTGCCACAGGCGCCTCCCTGGCACTTCACCATGCAGCGTCTAGGCCACGCGGATTGAGCGGGGTCGTAGCGGTTTCAGCGCCACTCAAATTCTCCTCGAATTCTCTGGCCCTTGCACCTGTCATGCACGGCTTCAACAAACTCAGCACCTGGGTCTATAGCGAGGAAGGCATCAAGCCATTCCAGCTCGGCACGCCTGAACACCCGCATATCGATTACCGCCACGTGCCGGTGCGCGGGCTCGTGGAATTGCGCCGCGCTGCAGAGGAACTGGGCCGGTGCCTGCCGCAGGTCACTTGCCCGGTGACAGTCATCCATGCATCAGATGATCCCATAGCCGATCCCGCAAGCGCCCGTGCCATCCATGATGCCATAGGCTCATCTGAAAAATCCTTGCACATTGTCTCGTCAAACCGCCATGGAATCCTGCACCAAAACCTCGCAAATACGCACGCGCTGGTTCTTTCGATCGTGAACAAATGGGCTCCACTGCCTCAGGCACAAGTTGCAAAGCGGCAGCCGGTCTCCACAGTCTTGGCGGCAACCCTCAACAATGCCGCGACCCAATTAATGCGCCGCTTTGGCAGAACCGCACGAGAAACCACGTCGCTTTGATCCGCCATGCTGATTAAAGAGCCTGATGAACATGTAAGTGGAAGAACGCAAGAATTACTGGGCTTGGCCGATGAGGCTCTGCTGGACCATCTCCAACATGCAGCCTTCGACTATTTCCTTGCAACAGTAAACCCGAAAAACGGCTTGGTCAGTGACACGACGCGGCCAAACTCCCCATGCAGCATCGCGGTCGTTGGCTTTGCTCTTTCATGCTATCCCATAGCCGTTGAAAGAGGCTGGTTGGATCGCGCCAAGGCCATACAATTGACCTTGGCCGCACTTCGCTTTTTTCACAGCAGTGAGCAAAGCGTAAAACCTGATGCAACAGGCTACAAAGGTTTTTACTATCACTTCCTTGACATGAAAACCGGACGTCGCGTGTGGCACTGCGAACTTTCCATGATAGACACCGCAATCCTCATTGCCGGCATGCTCACTGCAGCCCAATATTTCCAGAAACACACGCAGGACGAAACAGAAATTCGCGAACGCGCACAAGCAATGTACCTGCGCGCGGATTGGCGATGGTCGCAAGGCGGCGAAGCAACCATCAGGATGGGCTGGAAACCCGAATGCGGATATTTGCACTATGGATGGGATGGTTACAGCGAGGCAATCATTCTCTACGCGCTTGCCATGGGTTCGCCCAGCCACCCCGTATCCGATGCATGCTACAAAGCGTGGACCTTGACCTATCAATGGGAAAATCTCTACAGCTACGACTTCCTTTATGCCGGCCCGCTTTTTATCCACCAATTCTCCCACGCCTGGATAGATTTTCGCAGGCTTCGGGACGCCTTCATGCGGGAGAAAACCAGTGATTATTTTGAAAACAGCCGCCGCGCCGTAGAGGTGCAGCGCAGGTATTGCGAGCATAATCCTGATGGCTTCACGGGCTATGATAGAAACTGCTGGGGCTTGACCGCATGTGATGGCCCACAGCAGGACACTCGCCAATTCTATGGATATGCCGCACGCGGTGTCCCCTATGGACCTGATGATGGAACGCTGGCTGGTTCCGCTGTTCTGGCATCACTGCCCTTTGCTCCGGAAGCTGTCATGACTTCCGTGCGCGCCATGCTGGAACGCTACCCCGAAATGCTGCCGCAAGATCGCTACGCAAGCAGCTTCAACCCTTCGCTGGCCGATATTGGCCAACCCGCATGGATATCATACGGTCACTTCGGACTGGATCAGGGCATCGTGGTAATGATGGTTGAGAATTATCGCAGTGAACTGATCTGGCGGCTGATGCGGAACAATGTTCATTTGGCTCACGGCCTTCGCCGCGCCGGATTCCGCGGCGGTTGGTTGAACCCTCGAGGGGAAAAATGACGTGGTAAAAATTCAGCCCGAGACCATTGATGTTGAGACCATGGAGAATGTGCGGCCTCCCGCACACCGCAATCCTCAGCCAGCATCCTGCTACAATCTGGTCATTATAGGCGGTGGCACCGCGGGCCTTGTGGCAGCTCATGGCGCTGCCGCCTTGGGCGCGAAAGTAGCACTCATTGAGCGCGGTCTTCTGGGGGGCGATTGCCTGAATGTTGGCTGTGTGCCATCCAAGACCCTTATTCGCACGTCGCGTATCTTTGCAGACATGCGCGATGCGGCCAACTATGGCGCAACCAGGCCTGCCACGATTGATGTTGATTTTTCCGCCGTGATGCAGCGCATGCGCTCCATCAGGACGCGCCTGAGCCGCATGGACTCAGCCCAGCGTTTGCGTGAAGCGGGGGTGGACGTTTTCTTTGGTCAAGCCGAATTCACCGGAGGCGATGAACTCACTGTTGAGGGTACAAAGCTGCGGTTCAAGAAAGCCCTGATTGCGACAGGCGCAAGACCTGACACGCCTACAATTCCAGGTTTGCAGGAAGCAGGTTTTCTGACCAATGAAAACATATTTGACGTGACGGAACTGCCGCGCCGATTGTTGGTGATCGGTGGCGGCCCGCTGGGCTGCGAACTGGCGCAGGCATTCGGCCGTTTTGGAGCGCAAACCACAATAGTACAAAACTGGGCTTTCTTTCTTCCCAAGGAAGAGCGCGATGCTGCACAGCTTCTCTCTGATTCTTTTGCGCGTGATGGCATTGACGTGCGGCTCAACACTGAAGTTGTTGGCGTGCGCCGGGACGGCGACACGAAACTCGTGGATCTTGTCAGCGATGATTACAAGAGCACCGTGGTTGCTGACGCCATCCTCACCGGTACAGGGCGAAATCCGAATGTGGAGGGCTTGGGCCTTGAAGTTGCGGGAATTGAATACGACACAATAATGGGTGTGAAGGTAAATGACTTCCTGCAAACCACCAATCCACTGGTCTATGCAGCAGGAGATGCCTGCATGGAACACAAATATACCCACGTGGCAGATGCATCAGCCCGCATTGCTGTCCAGAATGCCCTGTTCTGGGGCCGCAAGCGGGTGAGCGCGTTGTCCATTCCCTGGTGCACTTACACCGATCCGGAAATTGCCCATGTCGGCCTCTATGTAAGGCAGGCCAACGAGCGCGGCATCCCGGTCAAAACCTTCACCATTCCCATGCACGAAGTTGACCGCGCCGTAACGGACGGCGAGGAAAAAGGCTTTGTGAAAATCCATGTGAAGGAAGGGTCCGACCGGATCATAGGGGCCACCATTGTAGCCCGCCATGCCGGTGACATGATCAATGAAATCAATCTCGCAATGGTGGCAGGTGTTGGGCTTTGCAGGCTGGCAAACGTGATTCATCCCTATCCCACTCAAGCCAATGCCATCAAGAAAGCCGCGGATGCCTGCAACCGCTCGCGCCTGACGCCCTTTGTCAGCGCAGCACTAAGGCGCTGGCTGCAATGGTAGAAACGCTCAATACCTTAAACGGTTTCCGGTTTCGCCATCAAAGAGATAAATGCGATCCTTGAGGAAGGTAAAAGCTATGGGTGTATCAAGAGCTTGGCGGAAGGTGCGCGAACCCTTGGCCACGACGAGCTGCTCGCCCGCCCATGCCGTCACCAGCGTCATGTCGCCAGTGGGTTCGAGCGAATAGAGTCGCGAGGAAATATTGCTGTCCTTTGCTGCGCTGATTTCCATGTCTTCAGGCCTGATGCCGAGCACCACATGCGCGTGGCTTGCCTTGCCCAGGTTTTTCACTTGCGTATTGGGTCCCGTGAACACGCCCTTGTCGAGCGAGCCCTTTATCAGGTTCATCGGCGGCGACCCGATGAAGCTCGCCACAAAAATATGGTTGGGGTCATTATAGACCTCATCCGGCGTGCCAAGCTGTTGAATCTTGCCCTTGTTCATCACAGCGATCCGGTCAGCCAGCGTCATGGCTTCAATCTGGTCGTGGGTGACATAGACTGTGGTTGTTTCAAGTTGCCGCTGGATGTGTTTCAGCTGGGCCCGCATCGTGAGCCGCAGTTTCGCATCCAGATTTGAAAGGGGTTCATCCATGAGAAACACTTGCGGCTGGCGAACAATCGCGCGGGCCAGCGCCGCGCGCTGCCGCTGGCCGCCTGAAAGGGCCCGTGGCTTGCGGTCGAGGAATTCGCCGAGCTCAACCATGTCGGCAGCTTCGCGCACCAACCTGTCATGATCGCCCGCAGGCACGCCCCGCATGCGCAGGGGAAAGCGGATATTGTCATAAATCGACATGTTGGGATAAAGCGCATAACTCTGAAACACCATCGCCACGTCGCGGTCGCGCGCATCCACGTCGGTCACGTCTTCATCATTGATTTGTATCTGGCCAGCTGTTGGCTCTTCCAAGCCAGCGATCATCCGCATGGTGGTGGTCTTGCCGCACCCTGATGGGCCCAGGAGCACCATGAACTCCTTGTCCCTGATATCCAAGTCGATGGAATCAACGCCAACAAATGCGCCCCATGCCCTGGAAATCCCGCGAAGTTTGATATCGGCCATGTCGGTTGTTGTTTCTCCCAGCGTGTCTGTATTTCTATACAATAGGAAAGCAAATGCAACATCATTAACATCGCCGAGTCCGCCACAGGCCTGGCTACCGACTCGGGCCGCCGCATGGAGCGCGAAGGCAGTCTGCACCAGCGACCAGATCGACGTGATCATTGATGCAACCGGCAGGCTTGCCGTAGGTGCTGCCATTGTTCTCACCGCGATGGAACATGGCAAGCATCTCGTGATGATGAACGTGGAAGCAGATGTCACCGTCGGCGCCTCTCTGCAACATGAGGCCAAACGCCTGGGCGTGGTTTATACGTTGGGGGCAGGCGATGAGCCCAGCTCCATTTCGTAACCAGCCTGGGCTATCCCATCGTGGCGGCAGGCAAGGGCAAGAACAATCCCCTCAGAATTGCAGCAACGCCCACGCAATACATGGGCGAAGCCAAACGCGCCTTGAACTTCATGAAGGTGACCAAGATGAAGCAGAGCTAAACATCAGCCCTTCACCGCGCCCATGGTGAGGCCGCGCGAGAGATGGTTCTGGATGGAGATAACCAGCAGCAGGATCGGGAAAAACGCGAGGAAGGAAACCAGGGCGATTGCGTTATATATAATCCCGTCAGAACCACCGGAAAAATTAGCCAGTGCCACCGACAGGGGATAAGCATTCTTGGACGCAATAATCAGCGTGAACAGATATTCATTCATGGCAAAAATGGCGGCAATAACGGCTGCCGTCACAATGCCTGGCAGGCACATCGGGATGATGATCGACCAGAGGATGCGGAGGTCTGAAGCACCATCGGTGCGTGCCGCATCTTCAATCTCATGCGGAATGTCGAGCATATAGGAGCGGATGATCCACACCACGATGGAAAGATTCATTGCAGCATACACCAGCATCAGCGCCCATACGGTGTCGAGAATGTGCAGCTTCCCGAACAAGACAAAAATTGGAATGGCAACCGCTGCAGGCGCCATCATCTTGGTGGACAGAATATAGAATCCGATGTCCTCACGGCCCTTGAATCTGTAGCGCGCCAGCGCATAGGCAGCTGGAATTCCGAGCAGTAGGCACAGGAAAACGCTGCCGGAGATGGCCAACACGGAATTCTTGAAATAGGTCACCAGCGGCCATTCTTCCATGATCTTGGCCCAGGTTTCGATGGTGAGCGTCGGGAAGTAAATGGGTTCGGGCGCAATGATTTCATTGCGCGGGCGAAGCGCAATGCTTGCAAAATACAGGATGGGCAGAAAGCAGATGATTCCCCACAGGGTGAGAGCCAGTTTGCACAGCCAGAGACTTGCAGAAGATTTCTTTGCCATCATTCAACGCCTGACTTGAAGAAGCGGCGCACCAGTGTTTGCGCCAATATGATTGTGACAATCAGCAGCAACACAGAGGCGGCAGACGCATAACCCTGTTCGAAACTTTTGAACGCCGTACGGTAAATGAAATAGCTCAGGGTTTCGGTGTTTCCACCAGGCGTTCCCTGGGTGATGATGTGAACCGGTGCGAACATGGTCAGAATGTCAATGCCGCGCAGCACCAGTGCAATGGCAATCACCGGCCGCATCATGGGAAGCGAGATATTGAAAAAAATCCGCCGCCAGGATGCGCCATCCAGCCGTGCAGCTTCTTCCACTTCCTTGTCCATCCCTTGCAAGGCAGCCACGAAAATGATGAAGAGGAAAGGGGTCCATTGCCAGACGTCGGTTATCACCAGCACCATGCGCGCAAGGAATGTGGATGCCATGAAATCAATGTTGCCACCGTTGAAGCCAACACGCGTCAGCAGATCACTGATCACGCGTCCGTCGTTGAACAATAATTTCCAGAGAAAGGACACTGCCGAAGGCATGAACAGCATGGGCAGAAGAAACAGGATGCGCCAGGCCTTCACAAAGGGATCGCGGTAGACCAGGGCTGCAAGTGTGAGCGCAATGACGAATTCCAGCACGAGCGTGATAACACCGAGGATGAGCGTATTGCTGACGCTGGTCCAGAAGGCATTGTCCACCACAAGTTCGCGATAGTTCTGCAATCCAACATATTCCAGCTTGAACTTGCCTGTCATCAGGCTGCGGTAAACCGCATAAATTCCTGGATAAAGCGTGATGCCCAGGAGATAGATCACGGCGGGCGCGAGGAGAAAATAAGGAAATGCCTTGCGCATGAAGGGGCTGCGTCGAATCAGTGTCCGTTTTGGATAGTTCATCTTGAGCGCCACATCGGTCATAGGAATTTGTTACTATGTATTTATCGGGAAGTCAATAGGAAAATGGCCGGGTCTCCCCGGCCATTCCAATTGGTCTGAAATCAGAACGGCAGTTTCTTGTCCTTGCCGACCCACAGTCCAGGAGCCATCGAAGCATAGCTCACGGGATCCTTGCCCGCATAGAACCCGCTCTTGGTCATGATGTCCTTGACCTTGACCGCAGCCTGGTCGAGAGCTTCCTTGGGCTTCAATTCTCCAACGATCACCTTGTTGATCAGGAAGCCGATTTCCTGGTCCATCTGGAACGCCTGCGGCAAGCGCGGCGCGCACCATGCATAATCCAGCTCTTCCGCCCAAACTTTGGCAGGCTGCGAAACGGCGCGCAGCTTTTCATTGTTCAACACAGATTTGTAACCTGGTGCCACACCATTGGCATTTGCTTCGTTCATGGCCATGATCGAAGCTGAAGTGAGGAAGGCGAGCATGAGGAATGCTGCTTCCGGTTCAGGCGAGGTTGACGTGACACACGAGGTTGAACCAGCGATGTTTGGCGGTGCAAAGCGACCACCTTCCACGCGCGGTTCATAAATCGTCAGCACGTCATCACCCACCTTGCTCTGGTCAGGACGGGTGGCTTGCGTGCCTGAGTCCTGCCACGAAATATTGCAGGCAATCTGGCCGCCGAGCCACGCAGCACGGTTCGTTGGCCAGTCGGCCGCTGCAACACCTTCAATCGCATTCTTGGAAAGGGCGACGATGGTTTCAAGTCCCTTTACGCCCGCATCACCATTGAAGACTGGCTCCCATTTGTCGTTGAACAGTTCAAGGCCATACTGGGCCGCAATATGCTGCCACGTATAGGTTGCCCAGAAGCCACGTCCGCACATCATGCCGATGGCATTGACGCCTTTTTCAGCCTTGTTCAATTCCGGAGCCAACCGGATCATTTCGTCATAGGTGGGAATGGTCGTCGCGCGATCCGGATCCTTGCCCAACACTTTCTTGAAGATCGAAGGACGGATGTGAACCTGCTGGATGTCGCAGTCAAATGGAATGCCCATGAGGCCCTTGTCGCCCCAACGGCCATAATTCAACAGATAGGTGTCGTAGAAATCATCCACTGGCAATTTCCACTTTGCCGCATAATCATCCAGCGGCTTGACGAAGCCCTGGGCTGCAAAGTCACCAAGCCAGGGCGAGAAGAACTGCAGCGCGTCAAAGCTGGCGTTGCCGGAAAGGAATTCGGCCACCACCTTGTCATACATGGAATCATCAGGGATCGGCACAAGCTCGACCTTGATGCCTGAAAGATCGAGGAACGGCTGCAACCCATCCTGCGCCGATTCGCGGTCGGCAGCGCCAATTGCAAAGCGCACGGTCTTTCCGGCATGTTCCTTGCGAACCGCTTCCCAATCCACCGTGCGAATCCAGTCCTTCTTTGGATCCCACAGCTCATCATTGTCGCCAAGCTTATATTGCTCGCGATATTCCTTCTTCACATATTTTCCAACATTGATGCTAGCCAACACGTCAGCGGGATTGGCCATCGCGGCAAATGCGCGGTTCACATTGAACATTGAAACGCCGCCTACACCGGCCACCAATGCAGCACTTGTGGCAGCAGTGGATTTCAACAGGGAACGGCGGGTTATGAGTCCTGATTGCTTCGTTAGCATAGACGACTTCCTCCATTTGATCGGCCCGTTTGTATTTTTTGCGCGCTATCAGGCCAGAGAACACGCAAGTTCAAGCGGTCTATTGTTGTTTTGTAAAGAACGTACATTGGTCATTTCATAAATGCAAATGCTTCGTTTTGCGGCAAAAATCGATCACCCCATCAACAACCGTATCATGTCCATTCCATTGAGCAAGCTCCGCGGTGTGCCCATCCGGGTGATTGCTTCCGGTGGACATGAAAAGGTGGAACCAATCCTTGGTGCCATAAAACTGGTGAACTGTAATGTCCTGATCACCAATGAAGCAACAGCTCGGGAATTGCTTTTGCGCCGAACCTAGGCAGGACCATCACCTCAAAAGGCAAATGATAAGCTGCACTCAAGCTAGTCTTCCTAGGCTGCGTAGCTGATCCGCGCATTATTGGCGCGGCCGCGCCTGAGGAGGATCGAAGTCTTGAAAAGCATGCAGAAAGTGGCTTCCCCGGAAATTCTGGGCCTGTCGCGCCTCGTTCGCCTTGCCTTTGAGCAAAGGAATCTGGCACCCGTGTGGCACGATCTCTTGGACAGGATTGCCGACAATCCCGGCGATGCAAGCGCGTTGCTTGACCTGTCGGTCATGCTGCAAACATCGGGCAAGCGCGACAAGGCGCGCGAGATTCAATCCGCTGCATTGCGTCTCCGGCAGGTTTTCACCTGCAGGCACGGAACCGGGCAGGGCCTCAAGGTACTGGCCTTCGTCACCGCAGGCGACTTCATGGCAAACACACCACTCGATTTCCTGCTCGAAACTTCGAATATGCAATTGATACTGGTCTATGTCGATGCCCACACCGCAGTCCTGCCAGAAATTCCAGACCATGACGTGGCCTTCGTGGGCATAGGTGAATCGCCGTCCAATGCTGCGGTTCTTGAAAATTTGCAGAGACTTCTGGTGGATTGGAATGGTGCAATTGTCAACAATGCGCCAGACAGGATCACTGCCCTCACAAGGGACAATGTAGCCTCCATATTCTCAGGCGAGACATCAATTCTGGCACCCCCCACCCATCGTGTCGCACGCCATAAGCTCCTGCAATTGGCTTCGGAAAAAATTCATGTGTCTGTCTTGCTGCCGAAGCATGATTTCCCCGTCATCCTTCGCCCGCTTGGCTCCCATGCCGGAGAAGGAATGGAAAAAATCGATACACCTCTGGACATATTCAACTATCTCTCTCGTAACGGCGAAGATGAATTCTTTCTCTCTCCCTACATCAATTATGCTGGTCTTGACCGTAAATTCCGCAAACAGCGAATTGCTTTCATCAACGGCAAAGCCTTTGCCTGTCATCTCGGCGTGTCACAGAACTGGATGGTGCACTACCTCAACGCGCAAATGTTGGACAATGCTGCCCATCGTGAGGAAGAAGCACGCTGGATGGAGCACTTCGATGAATTTGCACACAAACATTGCCAGGCTTTTGCAGCACTTTCACACATCATCGGTTTGGATTATTTCGGAATCGATTGCGCCGAAATGCCCGACGGCCGTCTGCTGCTGTTTGAGGTGGATGTGGCAATGATCGTCCATGACATGGATCCTCGTGATTGCTTTCCCTACAAGGAAAAAGCTATGCGCAAAGTCTTTCAAGCTTTCCAGGATTTCCTGCAGGAGAAAGCAGATATTGTGAAACTTGAACGCGACGTTTTGCCAACGTTCCTGTTTGGCAAGCTGGGCATGAACATTCCAGTTGCCCATAATCAAAACGCTCCAACCGCCACATTTTGAGGGTTGCTGTGACCATGGAACACTATGATCTGATCGTGATTGGAAGCGGTCCTGCCGGTCGCAGAGCCGCTATTCAGGCTGCAAAGCTGGGTCACCGCGTTCTGGTTGTCGAGAATAGGCCAAGGGTAGGGGGTGTCTCCGTCCACACCGGCACTATTCCATCAAAGACCCTTCGCGAAACCGTTCTCCATCTCTCGGGTTGGCGGGAACGCGGATTCTATGGCCCGGCTCACCGCGCCAAACAGAACATCGCCGACAGCGACCTTGGCACACGGCTCAAAATGACCTTGGAACATGAGATTGGAAATCTTGAACACCAGTTCATGCGCAATGGCGTGAAGACATTCACTGGAACGGCACACTTCGTTAGCCCGCATGCGATCGCAGTGCGCGGCGAGCAGGGCGAAGAACGCTGTTTCGAAGCAGCACGCTTCATCATTGCTGTGGGAACCGTGCCATTCCGTCCGACTCACATTCCCTTTGACGGAAGGAATGTGCTCGACAGCGATAATATTGCCAGCGTGCCACGTGTACCGCGCAGCCTGACCGTAGTGGGAGCTGGTGTCATCGGTATTGAATACGCTACCATCTTCTCAGCCCTCGATGTCCCTGTCACAATCGTGGAGCCGCGGGAAAATTTCCTCGAATTTGTTGACCGGGAAATCCTGGACGAATTCGTGCATGATTTGCGCAGGCGTGGAGTTAATCTGCGGCTTGGGTTTTCAGTCCAAAGCGTGGAGCTGGACGCGCAGGGCTGGACGGTGAGCACACTTAGCGATGGGCGCATATTGAGAAGTGAAATTCTTCTTTATACCGGCGGCCGGATTGGCGCCACAGCAGGTCTTGGTCTTGAAAATTGCGGTCTTACCAAAGATGATAGAGGGCGGATCTCGGTCAATCCCATTACCTTTCAGACGAATGTTCCCCACATTTATGCTGCAGGCGATATCATCGGGTTTCCGAGCCTGGCCTCTACATCAATGGAGCAGGGTCGTATCGCTGCGTGTCACGCCTTCTCGTCAGCACCTCCCACGGCGGCAAAATTTTTTCCATATGGAATTTACTCGGTTCCGGAAATTTCCTGCGTCGGGTTGAATGAACGTGAGGTTCGCAACAAGGGCATAGCCTATGAATGCGGCATTGCGCGTTTCAGTGAAACATCACGTGGCCATATCATGGGCCTGCAATCCGGCATCATGAAACTCATCTTCGCATTGAACGACCGCAAACTGCTGGGCGTTCACATTGTGGGTGAGGGTGCAACTGAACTTGTTCACATTGGTCAGGCCGTTCTCAATCTCGGCGGCACACTGGATTATTTCGTCGAAAACACTTTCAATTATCCCACGCTGGCTGAGGCCTATAAAATTGCCGCCTTGGATGCCTTTAATCGCATTGCGGCACAACGCTTAATGGCGAGCTGAGGTTTCTTAGCCAGTGAGGCGCTTATCGGTTGCAGTAGGCAACCTGAATTCTGACAATTGTTCTACGGCAAGATCGTTCACGATAGTGCTGTAAGGCATGGGTTTTCCGAAATAATAGCCTTGCATGATCTTGCAGCCAGCACGCAACAGTGTATCCACCTGCCACTTTGTTTCCACGCCTTCGGCCACGACGCCTATGCCCAAATCCCTGCCAATGCCGAGCACCGCACGGATGACAGCGAGGTTAGCGGGAACCCCATGAATACCATGAACGAATGAGCGGTCAATTTTCACCTTGTTGAATTGAAAGCGCTGCAGATAACTCAAGGAGGAATAGCCCATTCCAAAGTCATCAAGCGCAATGCCGACACCCATGGCCTGTATGTCACGCAGGAGTTTCTCGGCGAGTGCCTCATCCGAAAGGATGGCGGATTCCGTTATCTCAAGAATAAGGCGCGCCGGGTCGAGTTTCGTTTCCTCAAGCACGCGCCGTAACTTTATCAATATGCTGGCTGAGCGGAACTGGGTAGGCGATACATTGACCGCAACGTTGAGCCGGGTTGGCAGGATTGCCATTTGCTGGCACGCCCGCTTGATGGCCCAGTTGCCAAGTTCGGTCATGAGGCCCGCTTCTTCCGCAATGGATATGAATTGGTCAGGCGGAAGGAATCCACGCTTGGGGTGGTTCCATCGCATCAGAGCTTCAAAGCCTTCAGCTTGCCCTGTGCTGCCTTCTACGATGGGCTGATAGTATAATTCAAGTTGGTCGGCGGCTATCGCGGAACGAAGGTCATGTTCCAGCTCCTTGCGAATTTGAATCCCGGATCTCAACTCGGTATCAAAAATCCGGAAGCCGTTGCGTCCTGCAGCTTTTGCCTGATACATGGCAAAATCCGCATTGCTCAACAATTCTTCGGCATCATCAGCATGCTGAGGAAACATGGAAATGCCGATACTGGCGCCAAGCGTCACGTCCTGGCCTTTGATGCGCAAGGGCTGGCTCATTGCGGCAACGATGTTTTTCGCGAGAGTTTCTATGGTTTCCTTGTGTGTGATACCCGGTTGAAGAATAGCAAACTCATCTCCGCCGATGCGGGCGAGCAGACTGGATTCTTCCACAAGCGACTCGAGCCTCTTCGCCAAAAGTTTCAGCACAATATCGCCTGCTGCGTGACCGAGCAGATCATTGATTTCCTTGAACCGATCAAAGTCGATTGAGTAAAGCGTGCAACCATTCTTGCCGGGCTTGGTTTCTTGCTCAAGGCAAGTCAAAAAGCGGAACCGGCTTGCCACGCCAGTGAGGGTATCCCGATTTGCCTGGCGTTCGATCAGCCCCAGTGTTGTTATGCGCTCGGTGGCGTCCTGGATCGTGCCTTCAATAAACATCGGCGTTCCGTTGGCATCGCGAACATACCACGCATTTTCCGTAATCCATATTCGTTCACGTGACCGGTGCCGGTGGACCTCCGAAACAAAATCTCTCACGCGCCCTTCGGAACTCAAGATTCTTTTGAATTCTTCCGAACGTTTCGGATCGACATACCATTTCACCGGATTTGTACTCAATGCAGCAATATATTCAGCCTCAGTTTCATAACCATTCAAGTGGGCAATAGCTGTGTTGCCGCGAACGGGCTTGCCCGCCAGCGTATCGCGATAAATCCCGCAAATGGCATTTTCAAAAAGGCTACGGTATTCCGCCTCAAGCAAATGTTGATCGCTTTGCCCTTTGCGTTCAGCCGTGATATCGTCAATGACAAGGACCACGCCGCCTTTTTCCATTTTTTGAGCGCGTATCTTGATCAGCTTGTTGGAGATGGTCTGTAGTTCGACGCATGAGGAAGTACTATCATATGCAATTTCCAGCATGCCGAGCTCTGGCCTGACATCATCCAGTTTGAACGGCTGGGATGTGAGATGCTCCGGCAATTCAAGCAACGCGAGAGCCTTGGAATTGCAGACATGCACCTCAGCCCGCGCGTCTATCATCATGACGCCAAGGTTCAGGGCTTCTAGCGTATTTTCAAATTGCTCGCGCCAACGATCTTCTCTGGTTGCGGTCATAGCGGCAGCATTGCAAGACCTGTCAGTAACAGCTTTCCAAGGCATTTCAGAGTAAAGTGCACGGCAAACTCACGCATAATTGCTGATACTGAAGTAAGGGTAAGTAACGTATCAAGATATTATCCAAGGGCTAAATATCCCGTTAATTCAAGCATTTTGCTTTTCCGGCAGCTATCGATGTTCTTCAGCGCAAGAGGAAGTTTCAGTAACCATGCAGCAAACATATTTCTTGGGGACTGCATGCAATTTGGAATAATCCGATGCCTTTGCGGCGCAGTTGCTGAGACCTGATATCTTTCCCAGTAACAACTCAGTGTTGTCAGGCAGGATGAAATTCACGTTGTAATTGGCCTTTTCGATCTCCTTGCAGTTAAAGCCGCTTGGTGAATAAGACGAACATTCATCTTCGCAGCCGCCCAAAGATGTCAAAGCGACAATCGAAATGACAAAGGCCACTGCTGTCGAATGAATCATTGCAGGACTTCCTTTTAACCTTCGATTTATGATGCACATACCTTTCCCCAATCTTATGTGGTGCTCATCTCTGCGCAAGGCACAGGCAAGCATGGGTACTTATGACCCCCATGATGGCAAATGAAACCGGGCCACATCTAAGTTTGAATTCATGACCGGGCGGGGAATGCGATTGCTCAACAACATAGTGGGAAGGAGACGGGTTTTTTGCCTCGGGTCACTGGTTTTTCTGTGCTTTGTTCCTTTATCCACAAGCAACGCGTTTGCATGCGGTGTGCTCATGGGCCAAGTCTTTCAGGATAGTAACCACAACGGATATCAGGAACCTGACGAGCCTGGCCTCGCAGGTGTAAAAATTATGTCGGCGCAGGGCTTGCGGATGACCACAGATGTAAATGGCCGTTTCCATGTGGATTGCTCTCACTTTGCAACCACTCACTGTTCGGCGTTTCAAGTGATAAAGCTTGATTCACATGCGCTGCCGGAAGGATATTACCTCGCTAATCAAACGCCTCGTGTTGTGTATCTGACACCTCACAAGGTCACAAAGCTGAATTATGGCGTTCAGCCCTTTCCGCTGGTTGCGGTGAATGTGTCTGCGGATGCATTTGAAAAAGACGGGACCAAGTTGAATGTCAAAGCCTTGAACGGCATGAGGCTGCTGCTCAAGACATTAATGCACTCGCCTTCCCAATTGCGGATAGTTTATCACGATAGTGGTAGCAATCGGGATCTCGCGCACGGCCGGGCAGAGGCTTTTGAAGAAGCGGTGCAACTGCGCTGGCAAAAGTCCAATTCTCCCTACAGGCTGCCAATAGAAATACGGGTGATTACACAGTGATTAAAAAGCTCGACGCAATGACTGAACGAAATCCGACAACCATTCGCAATTTCGTAGCATTGGCGGCAATTTGTCTGGGTTTCTTTGCTGTCTCGATGGTGATTTGGTCCAATGGGATGAGTGTTATTGGTACTCTGTCAATACATCGCCCATCGGTTGCATATCAAAATCTAATCATGATTGGCACTATTATAGGATTGAGCAGTCTCTCACTTTTATCCCTCATGATTCCGGAATCCCGTTCAATTGAAGCCAGCATTGCGGATATAACCCGGCAGACGACGGATGCGGAAGCTTCCTTTGCGGGGATTGAGAAAGAAGTAACCACCAATCTGGACCGCATCATCAACTTGCTCAAGAATCATTCCGAGGTGAGCCGCCTTTATTCCACCTCTCTGGACAATGCCGGCAGAAATCTCATTGAGCTGACGTCACCCGAGCAATTGCGTATGGCTATTGGTTACCTGATTGCCGAAAATAACAAGATGCGCAAGGAAACCGGCGATCTCCAAGCCAACCTCAAAGAATCCGAGGTGCAGATTGAACGCCTCCGAGAAAATCTGGAACTTGCAGAAAAAACCGGGATGAAGGATTCTCTGACCTCGCTCTGGAACCGCCGGGCATTCGACAAGATGCTCGATCTCCAAGTGGAGTTGGCGCCGCAAAAGAAAACGCCTGTATGCCTGATTCTGGTTGATATTGATCATTTCAAGAAAATCAACGACAGGTTCGGACATCTGGTGGGTGATGAAATTCTCAAGCTGGTGGGCAATACGCTCGCAAAGAATGTGAAGGGACGCGATTTTATTGCGCGCTTCGGCGGCGAAGAGTTTGCAATAATTTTGCCGGAAACATCGCTGGGGAATGCCATCATTCTTGCTTCGCAACTCCGGCAACACCTTGAATCCCAAAAGTGGGTGTTGAGCAAGCGCAATGAAGTCGTGGGAACAGTCACGGCATCTTTCGGCATTTCTCAATTGCGATCAGGCGAATCGAAAGAATCATTCTTGGAACACGCCGACAAGAAACTTTATGACGCAAAGAACTCCGGCAGAAATCGCGTTGTCAGTTGAGACCAGTTTTTTGAAGCATCTCCATCCCCACGCAAGACATCAGGTACAAGATGCAAAGGATTGAAATGCAGAAGAGGTCTACGTCCGTGGTTAAAGAGGGCTTCGTACAGACAGCTAGTGACGTAGCGTTAAACACCGCATCCATTTTTCTGGCGGTTTTTGCTGCATCTTTTGCGTGGTACATGATTGCCTACGGACCAGGCGACGACAAAGAAGGAATTCCCAAGGTGACTTTGGCTCTTCAGCCGTTCGGAGCCCCGCTGGTCAAGCTCGGCACCTACGATAATCTTGATCCGATTGTAACCGGAAGCATATCCAGGTTATCATCAAATGACCCGCATACCATCCTGCAGGCCTTCAAGCTTGCCCCAGGCAATGCGCATCTGCAATATAATTTGCGGGCTGTATTCCAGGATACCGCATATGTGGATGTGACCGACGGCAAGGCATTGGTAACCGTTCCCGTCGCAAAAGGCGATCCGTTGCCAGGAATTGGCAATGTATTGCGTCTGGAAAAACGCCAGGGGCGATGGACCTTGGTAACGGAATCAGCGGAGATCACGGAAGAGGGCATATTGAGCCTTACTTCCAAGCTTAAGTGAAGCTGGACCAGCACTTCCCTTAATGAAGCATTATTCCAACAAACACGGCGGCGGCAGAAAAACACGCACCTGCGAGGAAACTTATAAGAAGTGACTGCTGGTTTTCACGCTGCACATCCAGTTCGCGCAATTTCACGAGCTCGGTAATAGCTTCATCGGCAGCTTTTGCTGCTTCCGACGGCGCCAGGCTGCTGACAGCTCGGCCACGCCAGTAGTTTGTCTGAATATTGTCCATTTGCAGAAAACATTGCAAATGCCGTGCCAAGCCACGATTTTAGGGTTTGGAAAAAACGGAAAGCAAGCGCTCAGAACCTGCGGTTCTGAATTGCTCCAATATGGAGGAGGTTTCCTCTATTTGTTTTGTCAGTTCATTCTGTCTTGAATGCAATGTTTCCAAATGACTGACCAGCACGTTGGCATTCAAACTGGAATTGGTTGAATCTTCGTTGTTCTTGATCATGGCACGAATTTGGGCAATTCCAATCCCCAAGCGTCGCAGGGTGAGAACATCTTTCAGACGACGCACATCCGAACTCATATAAGTTCTGAAACGACCATGCCTGGGTGGCGACAAAAGGCCCTCGCGCTCATAAAACCTGATGGTTTTTGGATCGACCCCGGTCTCCACGGCGAGTTCACCAATGAACATAAAGTCACCCGGCGGCGACCTGTCCTGCGACTGCAAGATGTCCTCAGATTCAGCGAAAAGTGCTGAATTTAACCGGCTATCCATATCAAATTATTCCCTGTGCTTAATCAGCGTTTCAATCAGTACACCATAAATCAATGACATTCTATGGTTGTGTGAGCCTTACACTCATGATTTCCAACAAAGGAATTTAAAAATTTACTCTAGGTATTTGTAATCAATAGGTAATAATAATTTATCGGATCCTAGAATATTTTTTCTGCATGAGAAATATTCTCAAAACGCATAACTTCAGACAGTGTGCACAAATACAATAAAGGGACTTTACAACTAAAAATAGTAAAACGAATTGGAAGCGATATTTGAATCAATAACGTTTCCAATCAAGACTTTGTTCCCGCCCGAGAGGGAATAGAGGAAGTTACAGTAACTGTAAATTACTACAGCTGCTGGCAAGACTTAATATATCTAACGAATATACATTTCAGAAGAGTAAAAAAATCATATATACTATATTACATCAAAGTATAAATAGATGTACTGCCTTTAATATACTGAAATAGATAAGTATAAAATCCGAAATTAACCCTTATTTAACCGTAAACATACAATTGTTGGTGCATTAGCTGGTTGGTTATATTTGCGTATATTTAAGCAAAAATACCTATTTTAATCGAAGGGGTTGAGATGATCATTATTGTGGACGAGCGTTCAGAAGTTACTCAAGCTTACTGCGCCAGTTTCGGCCGTGAGGGCCTCACGACAACAGGTTTTAACCAGGTTGAGTTCGAAGGCTGGTTTCATTCAGCCAGTACTCAAGATCTTGCGGCGGTTGAAACCATCATTGTGGGAAGTTTTCCGGATCGTGAGCGCTCAATTACAGCGATCAAGGCCCGTTCAAGTATTCCAGTCATTGCTGTAAATGAAACGGTAAGCCTGGATGCGATGCTGTCATTGTTTGCAACAGGTGCGGATGACGTTGTACGCAAGCCTGTGCATGCCCGCGAATTCATAGCGCGAATCGCAGCAATAAAGCGCCGCATCTGCGCTGCCACGCGGCATTCTGAATTTGGAAATTTAAAAATTTATTTTGATGGCCGTGATCCCGAAATCAATGGCAAGGTTTTAATGTTGCCACGCCGCGAACGCCGTATCCTTGAATATCTCGCCGCCAACCGCATGCGCCGTGTCAACCGCTCCCTGATTTTTCATGCCATCTACGGCTTGTTTGACGAGGAAGTTGAAGAAAGCGTTGTGGAAAGTCACATCAGCAAGCTGCGCAAGAAACTGAAACACGCTTTGGGATATGATCCGATCGATACCAAACGCTATCTCGGGTATCAGCTGGTGGGTCCAGGCGAAAATCACCAAAATGTTGTAGCCGAAGACGTTTTTGTCAACGCACATCCGGAAGTAGCCCTCGCAAATCTGGGCTTTCCCAACCCTTCTGAGCTGCTGGTTGAAGCAGCTTGAGGAGCGGAGACTGTGGCGGGGTCAATCATAGCTATTCCGAGAGCTGAGCCGCTACCTCAGCAAATGGATCAACACTTGGTGGTGAATCAGGTGACTGCACAAGAGACTGATAAAGCTTAGGGACGATGGCCAACGCCTTGTCCAACTCGAGATCACCACCAGGTTGATAGCCGCCCATGGCGCGAAGGTCACGCGAGTCCTCAAAACGTGCGATCAGTGCCAGCAGCATGCGAACCAATTTGCGCTGGTCCGGCGTCCAGATATTTTGCGACAGGCGCGAAATGGAAGACAGCAGGTTGACGGCAGGAAATCGCCCCTGTTCAGCGATCTGCCGGCTGAGTACGATATGGCCATCGAGAGTGCCGCGAATGGCGTCTGCAATGGGATCATTGTGGTCATCGCCATCGACCAGCACGGAGAAAATCCCCGTTATAAAACCACTGTTTGACGCACCAGGGCCAGCGCGTTCCAGCAGTTTGGGAAGATCCGAGAATACGCTCGGGGGATAGCCGCGGGCCACCGGGGCTTCGCCTGCCGACAAAGCCACATCGCGACAGGCGTGTGCATAACGGGTGACAGAATCCATGATGAGGAGGACGTTCTCGCCGCGATCACGAAAATATTCGGCCAGCCGCATGCCGGTTTTTGGTGCGAGCCGCCGCATCAACGGACTTTCATCTCCGGTTGCGACAATGGAAACCAATCGTTGCTTCTCCTTGCCAAGCGTCGACTCGGCAAATTCTCTCACTTCACGGCCGCGCTCGCCCACCAGAACAACGACCACGGTATCAAATCCCTTCGCGCCCGAAAGCATGGAAAGCATCGTCGATTTGCCCACTCCCGATCCGGCGAAGATGCCGAGACGCTGGCCGCTGCAGATGGGCGTAAAAATATCGATGACGCGAACTCCGCTTTTGACCGGAGTTTTCACGGCCTGTCTGGACATGGCGGTGGGCGGAGCCTGATTCAGGGAAAGCGCATTTGATCCCGGCAATAACTCTGGTCCGCCGTCAATGGCGCGGCCAAGCGCGTCAATCATGCGGCCTTTCCAGCTTGGATCGGGCCTTATCGAAAGATTGCCTCCAGGCGAAACCATGGTCGCAAGGCTAATTTCCGAGCCTTCATCAAATGTTCTGGCCAGAAGAGTCTCGCGGTCAACACGAACAACCTCCGCCAACAGAGTTCTTCCCTGTAAGTGAAATTTTACGAGCGAGCCCAGCCTTGCAAATTGCGAAAGTCCTTGAACCCGGAAACCGTTTGCAGTTGCCTCAACGACTCTGCCCAAGGGCTCGGCCAGGGGAGCTATCAAATGCAACTTCCGCATTTTGGAGGCTAGCGCTTCGAGTCCCCCAGACAATAGCGGTTGCATATTCAAGCGCGATTTCCCACTCAGGCGCCGCCAAGAATCTGGATGGCTTTCTTGAGCGAAGATTCACTTTCCTCAATGGATGTCTGCAACCCATCGAATGCCCGTGTCACCATGATGAGATTGGTCATTTCTGCCACCGGGTTCACATTTGAATCTTCGACGAAACCTTGCATGATGCCGTCAGCGGTGAAGGAAACTACAGGCGTTGCCGGAGTTGCAGGAATAATGGAAGAGTTTTCAAATCTGTTATAGCCGTTGGAAGGGTCCACCTGAAACAAACCAAGCGCGCCCACGCGTTTGCCACTTTGGCTGATCGTTCCATCCCGCGAAACAATGGGCGGTCCGGCGGCGGCATTGAGCAGGATAGGGGCATTCCCGGCATCAAGCACAGGATATCCATTCAACGTTTGCAATTCACCGGTTTCCTGCATCTGCATGCGGCCATCGCGCGTATAGGCGATTCCGCCTGGTGTTTGAATGGCAAGCCAGCCCTTGCCCTGAATGGCGACATCAAGCGGGTTGCCCGTTTTGTTCATGCCGCCAGCACGCTCTGAAATATAGGATTCGCCCGCCGTGGAAAAAGCCGTCGGATTGCTCGACATGCGCGACAGCACGGTATCAAACTTCAATTCTTCCGATCTATATCCCACCGTTCCGGCATTGGCGACATTGTTGGCGATAGTGGCCAATCTTCTATCAAGAGCGATCTGTCCTGACAGGTTCACATAGAGGCCCGCCTGCATCAGTTAGCTCCTCCAATGCGCAGTGATTGAATTTTGGCCAGCGTTTCCATGCTGGTTATGGATTGCACGCCTTGCCCGAGAATGATGTTGGGCGCGCTGCTTGCTGCTGTTCCGTTCCGCAACTCCCACATGCTGGTGAAACGTGTGAGAAATTTGTTCACGACAGCGGGGTCATTCAGATTTTCAAGATCAATTTTGGATTTGATGATTTCAGCCTGCGCATCTAGGTTGCTGGCATTGGCTGATGAGGTGAGGCCGAGGGTGACTTGTGCCACCTTGTAAAGGGCGGCATCACCCAGAATGCTGTAGGCGCTAGTGATTTCCGATGCCTTCCTGCGGAAATAGAGTGCCAGCCGAACGCCTTCATTGGCGCTTCCTGCATCTTCCTCCAACTGGATCTGGACATATTTCTCGACCACGCCTTTTCGCGTCCGGTCAAAAATTGTCGTGGTACTCCCCAGGCTCTTGAAGTTGAAAGCTGTTGCAAGTTCCTTGAATCTGGGATCGGTGAGCTGGTTGGTAAAGCTCTTGGCAGAATCAATCCCATCCGTCAGAACCTTTTTGACGAAGGCTTTTGCATAGATCATGTCTTTCAGGCCAAATGCCTTCATGGCGTAGGAATAGACCCGGTCATTCGCCATGAAATCCTCTATGGATTTGATTTTGCCGATCGTATCCATGTAATATTTGGTTTCGCGCTGTACCTGGGGCGTATTGCTTATGCGGGCAAGCGACTTTTCGATGTTCTGTGTCAGCATCTTAAACGTGGCGTTTGTAGATAGCATGGAACTGCCCTCTCAAAATCAAACTGCATGATCAAGGTCCCACCTTGTCCGGAACTTACGAAGTGCGCCAAGTTTCGGGCAAGTCTGGGCTTCTACGAGAGGAGGGCGCGCCGGAAGTGAGCCCGCTTTTCCAGGAGCTCTGAATTGTCCTTTGTTATCGGTCTGGTTCTCACCTTATCAAGCATTCTCGGTGGCTATGTGGCCTTGGGAGGCCATCTCTATGTGCTGTGGCAACCCTTCGAATTCATCATTATCCTGGGATCCGCCATAGGAAGTTTCTTTGTCGCCAACCCCATGAAAATCGTGAAGGACACAGGCGCGGGCATCATGGAAGCAATTAAGGAGTCCACGCCCAAGCCCCGCGACTATCTCGATCTGCTGGCGCTGCTCTACGGTTTGATGAAGGAATTGCGCTCCAAGTCACGCACCGAAATGGAAACGCATGTCGACAATCCAGAAGAGTCTTCCATCTTCAAGAGCTATCCCACCATTCTCAAGGACCACGCGCTGCTGCATTTCATTTGCGATTATGCGCGCCTGATCGTCATCGGCAACGCGCGCAGCCATGAAATCGAAGCCCTGATGGACGAGGAAATTGAAACGATCGGCCATGACAAGCTGAAAGTATATCACGCCATGCTCGGAATTTCCGACGGCCTTCCTGCTTTGGGCATCGTCGCAGCCGTTCTCGGCGTTATTCACGCCATGGGTGCACTGAACGAGTCGCCGGAAGTCTTGGGCCACCTTATTGGCGCAGCTCTCGTGGGCACGTTCGCCGGGATCTTCTTTTCATATGGCTTCTTCGGACCCTTGGCTACCAAGATAAAGTCGGTGCGCGAGAAGAAGGTAAGACTATACGTGATCATCAAACAGACCCTTATCGCCTACATGAACGGTGCAATGCCGCAGGTGGCGCTCGAACATGGCCGCAAGACAATTTCCGCCTATGAACGGCCCACAATCAATCAGGTCGAAGAAGAAACACTGAACCACGGAACCGTTGAACGCGCCGCATGAGGTAGTTACACATGAACACATCCCATTCGCCGGAAACGGCAAAACCCCTTTCTGCAGCGGCTATACGTTCAAGGGTGGAAAAATCCAGCGACAGCATGGCCATGCTCCCAAAGGCTTTCTATCGATTTGGGCAAGCGGTTGTGAAGGAGCTTTTGAAGTTTGCGCCTGCTGCGCCAAGTTTTTCATATGACGGAAGCCAGAAAACCGAAGCACACCAAGTCAAAGAAATTGATGATAACGCGAACCTCTCGGAAGTTCTCGTCAGTGGAGATCTGCGCGAATCCATTCGCATCACGGTCGACAGGGAAATCGTCTTTGGAATCTGTGATCTGGCTTTCGGCGGTGTTGGAAATGAACCGGCCTATGCGGAGGCGCGGCCATTTTCGAAGATTGAATGCGCCGTCATGCGGCTCTTCTTTGACGCTGTCGGCCGCTCATTGCCCGCCGCGTTCTTTAATATTTCCCTGAAGGATTTCTTCGTGGCGCCCGTCCAGAACCCGAATGAAGATCCGTTCTTTCCCCCGTTCAAACCATTCATTTCCGTAAGAATGCTCTGCAACATCCACGGTTACAGCGGTGAAATGCGCATTGAACTCCCGGAGAAACTTGCCACTCTCATAAGACCGGCCGGTGAGGAAAAGTTGACTTCAAGTGCCTTGCCCACGTCCGAATGGGGAGCCAAGATTTCCGACCGCGTGGAAAACATTGAGATGGAACTCACAGTCGTCTTGTCGGAATTCATCATGAGCCTTGACCGGGTTACAAAACTGCAAACCGGTGAGATCATAGAGCTTACGAATGATATCAGCAGTTCCCTTGCGGTTTGCAGTGAAGGCGTCAAACTCTTTGACGCGAAACTCGGCCAGTCTGCCAGGAAATTCTGCGTGAGCATTGAGAAATCAATCGCTTCTCCGGGCTGATTTCCTGTTTCAAACTTCCGCATAATTTTCCCACAAGCTTTCTGCCTGATGATGCATCTCATAGCTAGATGGTTGCCCAGAGTGAAGGAACCCTAAATGGATGAGAATTTTGCGAAACCTTTTGAGATAGGAGAACTCGAAGGTGGGTCGGCGCAGAATGCCAATGCATTGGAAAGGGCCATCCCGCAATCCGAACCAAATGGATTCGTCCGCAATAGGGTCATCGAAAAACCGCCTCGCACAGGGGAGGGAGTGATGCAGAAGGGTTATCTGCTGAATATACCCGTGAATGTTCAGGTTGTCTTGGGAACCACCCGAATGGCGCTTTCGAAAGTTATGGCGCTGGGTCCTGGTTCCATCGTTGCCTTGGACAAGGAACTTTCGGAGCCCGTTATTCTCCTCGTCAACGGAAATGAAGTGGCCAAGGGACTCATTGTGGTTGTGAACGAAACAACGGGCCAACTGGGGATTTCACTCACGGAGATTGTATCTGGCAACTCGAACGAAAACCCGTTGCGTCCGGTATAGTTGCACGAAAGCCAAGGTTTTGAACAAGGAAAACATCAACGAGAAAGCCACCAAGGCTGCCATCATTTTGCTGGCAATGGGCGGCTCGCTGGGTTCCCAGTTGATGAAAGGCTTCGAATCGGAGGACATCAAGAGCTTTGCGGCAACGGCCGCTTCCGTAACGGATGTTGATCCCGAGTTTCTCAATGAGCTTGTGGAGGAATTTTCCTATGAAATGAGCAAGCCGGAACTGTTGCAGGGTGGTGACCAGAAAACCCGCGCCTTCCTCACCGAGGCCTTGCCCGCTGAGCAGGTGAACAAGATATTAGGAAAGGAAGAAGTTGTATTCACTCCGGTATGGCAAAAATTTACTGCCGGTTCTGAGAATACGTTGGTGCCCTACCTGCTGGACGAACATCCCCAGACAATAGCGTTTATTCTCACAAAGCTCGATCTTGATCTATCGGCCCGCATCGTCTCGCTGTTGCCCCGCGACATGCGCGACTCGGTCACGCGCAGATTGTTGAAAATGCAGACGGTGGAAAGTGAACCCAGCAAAGTCGTTCAAAACTGCCTGCAGGCTGATCTCCTAATGCAGGCCGACACAGGTTTGGAAAAGGAGGGCCGCACGCGCATGGCAACTCTTCTCAACAAAATGGACAAGGAGCAAGTGGACTTGATTTTGGACGGCTTGAAGGCCGTAAGGCCAGCCGAGGCCGCGGCCATCCGCAGGCTGTTGTTCTCCTTTGACGATATATTGAAGTTGGACCAGAAATACCGCCTCATCTTGTTCGACAAGGTGCAGACGGAACAGGTGATGCTTGCGTTGCGTGGCGCTGATGCAGCCCTGAAAGAAACCATTCTATCCTCCCTAGGCGCTCGTGCCCGCAGGATGATAGAAGCGGAGCTTACTGGCGGTGAAACAGAAGTAACCAAGGAAGTGGCTGCGGCAAGGCAATCAATCGCCGAAATGGCTCTCAAACTGGCGGCCAGCGGTGAAATTGTGATCGCGGACCCCGACGCCGATGCAAGCGCTGGAGCCGCTGCATGAGTGATGATAATGATCGCGAAAGCAAAACACAGGACGCTTCTGAAAAGAAGCTCAAGGATACAATGGAAAAGGGAAATGTCCCGGTTTCCCGGGAAGTTCCCGTATTCCTGTCCATGATCAGTATCCTGATCGTTTGCAGCCTGATGTTGAGCGCCAGCGCCGCAGGACTGGAACGGATGCTGGGAACATTGCTGGCTGATGTTGGAACACTCCGCTTGGACACTCAGAGAGATGTGCAGGGCCTGTTCGCACCTCTGGCACAGGAAGCATTCAAGCTGATATTTCCCATTCTGGGCGTGCTCATGGTCGGCGGCATCATCTCGTCACTGGTGCAGAACCCCTTCCAGATCACCTTTGAACGTATCATGCCAAAAGCATCACGGCTATCAATCGTACAAGGATGGAATCGCATTTTCGGCATGCGCGGTGCCATGGATTTCGCCAAGTCCCTATTCAAGTTTGGTTCCATTTCCTTGATCCTCTATGTCGTCGTGAAAGCCGAAATGCCCGCGGCCATCAGCGCCATGATCAAGCCCCCGCAACTCCTGCCTGATATCATCTTGAAGATTGCCGTCAAGCTCGTATCTGCCATCGCGATTACCGCCTTTGTGCTCGCCGTTGTCGATACGTTCTGGAGCCGGATAACCTGGCGCAGGGATTTGCGCATGACCCATCAGGAGGTCAAGGACGAGCACAAGCAGGCCGAAGGCAACCCTATGATCAAGATGCGTGTCAAGTCGTTGGCCAGGCAGCGTTCATCACGTCGCATGATGGCGGCAGTGCCCAAGGCGACCCTGATCATTGCCAATCCCACCCATTACGCCATAGCGTTGCGCTATGTTCGAAGTGAAGGTGGCGCCCCAATTGTTCTTGCTAAGGGCAGGGACACCATGGCCCTTAAGATCAGGTCAATTGCGGAAGAACATGGAATCTCGGTGATGGAAAACAAGCCGCTTGCCCGGGCCATGTATGACAAGGTGGAGGTGAATTCCATGATACCGCCGGAATTCTTCAAGGCCATCGCCGAAATGATACACTTCCTGCAAATGCGACAGGTCGCAAATGCGGGCCACGGAAGGAACTAGCATGAACGTAAGTAAATCCCTGCGTTTTTCCGATTTCGAGCGGCAAATCAATGAATCCCTTAGAGAAGTGGCGCTGGAGTTGCGTTCCGTCGAAGTGATCGATCTTGCGAGCTACATCCACACCATGAAATTGGCAAATGTGGGTGACCTCATCAACTCGGCGCTCGAGTTGTATTTCAAACCGCACACCTTGATCTTTGCATATTCCGGTGATGTGGATGTATCGTGGTTTGGAAGCCCCAGCGTGAGTCTCGACATGGAGTTGCATCATGATGGCGTTGACGTCTATTTCCGGCTGGTGATCGAAGCTCTGTCGGTTGGCGTGCACATCAACTATATGACGGTAGATGGCAAGTCCTGTGACGACGAATCGGAAGCCTTGCGGTTTGCCAATGCCATTGGATCGGCGAAATATCCCGATGTGCCGCATTCGTCAAACAATTCAATCCTGCAATCTGGTTCATTTCGCTCATTTCATTAGCGGTTGAAGCAACAGCCCCGGACAAGTTTGCTTGCGTAAACTTTACATAGAAAATGTGGAGTTATCGATGTCGCAAGTGCAATTTATGGCTTTGGCCCTTCAGAAAGCGGATTGGCTTTCCACACGGCAATCAGTCCTTGCGCAGAATGTTGCCAATGTGAACACACCGCATTATCGCGCCAAGGATATCGCCTCATTTGAATCCTTTCTCGATAATTCGCAAATCTCCATGGTAAAATCTAATCCGCTGCACATGGATATGGAGCTCAGCGCCGTGGAACAGCCACGGATGAAAGCCGACGGGACGGGCGATGCAAACTTCTCTGGCAATAATGTTTCCCTGGAAAATGAGTTGATGAAACTTGGCGAAACCAACAGCCAGTTCGCGCTCAATACCGGCTTGATCAAATCATTCAATCGCATGCTGGCCGCAAGTCTGAAAGGTTGATCATGGGCGACGCACTTATTTCATCCATAAAAACCTCTGCTTCTGGTCTGGAAGCGCAATCCATGCGCTTGCGGATAATTTCAGAAAACCTTGCCAATGCTCAATCCACAGGTGCCACGCCCGGCGCGGATCCCTTCCGCAGGAAAACCATAACATTTGGAGCCGAATTGGACCGCTTGACGGGAGCATCACTCGTGAGCGTGAAGAACGTGGGCGGGGACCAAAGCCCCTTCAAGCTCGAATTCAACCCAGGAAGCCCAGCCGCAAATGCAACGGGCTATGTCAAGATGCCGAATGTGAACCTCATCACGGAGATGGCCGATATGCGCGAAGCCAACCGGTCATATGAATCAAACCTGCAAGTTGTGAAGCAGGCGCGAGAAATGATTTCTATGACCATTGACCTGTTGAGGAGTGGAAATTGATTACTTCAGCAATAGGCGTAAGCCCTCTCGCCGGAATGATGCAGGGTACACGTCCTTCCGCCGCAAATTCGGAAACGATTTCAGTCGGAACGGGTTTTGAGTCCATCCTCAAGTCTTTCGTGACCGGCACAGTGGACGCATTGCGCAATGGCGAGTCCACGGCAATTGCCGCCATTGAGGGCAAAGCTTCGACGCAGCAGGCGGTCATGGCAACTATGCAGGCAGAGCAGTCCCTGCAGGCAGCCCTCGCCATCCGTGACAAGGTTGTGAGCGCCTTCCTCGAAATCAGCAGAATGCAAATTTAAGGAGAGATGAATGCGCGCACTTTCAATCGCGGCGACAGGCATGAGCGCACAGCAGCTCAATGTGGAAGTCATTGCCAACAATATTGCCAACATCAACACAACAGGATTCAAACGTGCACGCGCTGAATTCACCGACTTGCTGTACCAGGTAGAACGCACCAATGGCGTACCCAACAGCACCGGCACCAGTGCAATTCCCGAAGGCGCGCAACTTGGTCTGGGCACGCGGCTCGCAGCCATCCGAAATGTACATGTGCAGGGTCCGCTTGCCAGCACCGGAAACAAATTCGACGTTGCAATCAATGGCACGGGTTGGTTTCAGGTGACAGGTCCTGATGGAGAAACCCTTTACACCCGTGATGGCGCTTTCAATACCAATGAAACGGGCAAAGTCGTGACGCTGGATGGATATGAAGTCCAGCCATCCCTGACAGTGCCGGCAAACACAGTAAGCGTGGCAATCAACAAGTCAGGCGAAGTCTACGCCCAAATCGCCGGCCAGACGGTTCCAACCCTCCTTGGACAATTGAGCCTTGCAAGCTTTCCCAATTCTGCGGGTCTTGAAGAACTTGGCGGCAACCTGTTTCGCCAAACGGTTTCGTCGGGCTCGCCTGCAGCCGGTGTTCCAGGCCAGGTTGGTTTTGGCGCCATTGAACAGGGCTACCTCGAAGGTTCAAATGTCGATCCCGTCAAGGAAATCACGGACCTCATTTCCGCACAACGTGCTTACGAGATAAATTCAAAAGTGATCCAAGCTGCAGATGATATGGCAGGCACTGTGTCCAAAGGCCTTCGGTAATTCCAATGAGAGCAATAATGGCCACGCCGCATAAACCCATGCTCCTTGTCGCTGCGTCTTTAATGGCGGTGCTTATGACGGGGGTCACGGCTTTCGCAGAAACGTTGAACATCCCGGTGCCGACGTCGGTGATCTATCCCGGAGATCAGATTATTGCGGCAAAACTTCTGGACAAGGAGTTCTTCGTGCCAGGCAACGCCGCAGCGAGCTATGTTCTTCTGCGCCCTCAAATTGAGGGCAAGTATGCCAAGCGTACGCTGCTGCCGGGAAAACCTATTCCCCTGGCATATTTGAAGCTGAAGGAGAGCGTTGTTCAGGGCGTACTCACACGAGCAACATTCCAGCAGAATGGCCTGGAGATTTCAACCTATCTCATTCCGTTGCAATCGGGCACAGCAGGCGAATTGATCGACGCGCGTAACGCGGAATATGGACGGGTCATAAAGGCTTTGGTTAAAGAAGATGGCACGCTGCAGGTGGGCGGGCTATGAAAACCGTGTCTTTGTTCCTTGCATTTCTGCTCAGTGTTACGCCTGCGCTGGCGCAGTCAAGGATCAAGGATATCACGTCCATCCAGGGTTTGCGTGACAATCAGCTTGTGGGTTACGGTTTGGTCATGGGGTTGCAGGCCACCGGCGACAGCCTCAGGAACTCCCCTTTCACCGATCAGTCCATTCGCTCCATGTTGGACCGGCTGGGGATCAATGTCACTGCGGGCTCCGTGAAGTCAAAAAATGTTGCTGCAGTTGTTGTAACCGCCACGCTGCCTCCATTCGTAGCGCAAGGTGAACGCATCGATGTCACGATATCCTCGATCGGTGATGCCAGCTCCCTGGCTGGCGGCCAGCTCGTCATGACACCGCTCGTAGCCGCTGACGGGCAGGCTTACGCCGTGGCTCAAGGCCCGGTTTCCATTTCAGCATTTACTGCGTCCGGAGATGCCGAGAAGCTTTCCGAAGGCGTCCCTACGTCAGGGCGCATCGCCAATGGCGCGCTGATAGAGCGTGAACTTGTAGGCGAGTTCAACGCATTGGCCAGCATAACGTTGCAGATACGCAATCCAGACTTTGCAACGGCTGTTGGGATTTCTGACAAAATCAATGAATACTCACGCAAGAGATTTGGGGAAGCCATAGCCTCCGAACAGGATTTCAGAACGGTATTCGTAAAAAAGCCGAAGAAGATTACGGTTTCACGGCTGGCGGCAGAACTTGGCGAACTCGAAGTTGAACCAGATAGTCCAGCACGGATTGTGATCGACGAAAAGAGCGGAACAATCGTCATCGGCGACAAAGTCAAGCTTTCGACCATTGCAGTGACGCATGGCAATCTCACGGTCCGCATTACGGAGAAACCATCCATTTCCCAGCCCTTGCCGGACAGCAAAGGTCAAACCGCTGCCGTTCCATCAACGCAGATACGTACGACGCAAACCGGCGGCCAGCTGGCAATCATTGACGGTCCTAATCTGGAAAGCCTTGTTGATGGTTTAAATCAAATAGGTTTGAAGCCGACCGGCATTATTGCCATCCTCCAAGCCATCAAGACGGCAGGAGCGCTGCAAGGCGAATTGGTGGTGCAATGAGAACTCACAGTCGAGCTTTTATTCTGGCGTGTCTTCTGTTTTATGCGCCTCTTGCGGCAATTGCTTCGGAATCAGAGGACGCTGCGAAAGAGGCGCCAGTGGCCGTAAGCACTCCGGTAGCACCTGCCCCGCCTGACGATTACTGCGCAAATATCAGCGATTTTGCAAAGGACGCCCGATATGTCCTGCAAATGAAAACTCTCACAGATCTGCAAAGCCAGATTGATAAAAAAATCACCAAGTTAGAAGCCGTGAAAGGTGAGAATGCGGCTCTGCTGAAAAAGCGCGACGAGGAATCCAGGAAAACCGAGCAAAGCCTGGTGGATATATTTGCCAAGATGAAGCCAGATGTTGCCGCAGCGCAATTTGAAATTCTCGACGTGGAAACCTCGGCCTCCATTCTCAAACGACTGAATGCTCGCGCGGCCAGCACAATACTTAACGAGATGAAAGCACCAATCGCCGCCGCAATTACAATCAAGATGGCAGAGCCCATCAGTGAATTGAAAACAGGTAATGGTACATGAAAATCGCAGTTTCCCTTGTTGTTGCATCCCTGTTGCTGTCTGCCTGCGGACATCAGTTCGATGAACTCGCTGGTCCGCCGAAGCTTTCGCCCGTAGGCTCGGGCCTTGCCGGCAGTAGTTCCGGCGATGTCGTGCACCTCTATCCCGTCTCCCAGGATACGCAATCAAACTGGATTGGCGGCTCGGCGGATTTCTTCCGGGATCGCCGCGCCCACAATGTGGGTGATATCTTGACGGTGGAGATTTCCATCAACGACAAGGCCGCTCTCAGCAACAATTCCAACCTCTCGCGGAAATCGAGCGCTGACGCAAATCTGGGCTTGACCTATGACATCATGGGTGTGGTCGGCGCTAATACCAACGCCAAAGGTGACGTCAATTCAAACTCCGCGTCCGCGGGGCAGGGCACCACCGCCCGTTCAGAAAAAATTGAATTGTCTGTGGCAGCCGTCGTCACCGGAGTCCTGCCGAACGGTTACCTTGTCATCAAGGGAACCCAGGAAATTCAGGTAAATTATGAACAACGGCTGTTGAGCATCTCGGGAATTGTGCATCCCAGAAACATTTCTGATGATGGCACCGTTGCCTACGACAAGGTTGCCGAAGCCCGCATTTCCTACGGTGGCCAAGGTGCCATTCAGGATGTTCAAAAGCCGGGCTGGGGCCACAGGTTGTTGAACAAACTTACTCCGTTCTAGAAGGGCCGGACTTCAGACATGGCGAAGCCAAATGACAAGAAAACCGAAGAAGGCAAAGCGGCGAAACCGTCCATCATGGCGGTGCTGCTGCCGGTTTTGGTCTTGACCCTCATTGCAGGGGGCGGTGGCTTTGCGGTTGCAACTGTCTTGAAGTCACGCACATCTCCACCGCCAGCGGCCGATGGAGCGGCAAAGGAAACGGTGAAAGAAGGAGATGCCGCCTTGCCTCCTGGAAACGAAGGCAATGGTGGCCTCATCAAGCAATTGGCGCCCATCATAACCAATCTGGCATCCCCCAAGGATACCTGGATGCGCTTAGAGGTTTCATTGGTCGTAAAGCCCGAAGCCCAAGCTGAACTGGACATGCTGGCGGTCAAATCCAGCGATGCGCTCTTGACCATGCTGCGCACCGTCAACCTTGCCCAGATTGAGGGGCCGAGCGGTTTTCTCCACTTCAAGGAAGATATCAACGACCTCTTGCGTGTGAATTCGGAAAACAAGGTGGCCCAGGTGCTCATAAACTCCATGGTCGTGGAATGATGAGGTTACTGGCACTCTTCATATCTTTTCTGCTGATGACAAAGGCTGCTGGCGCACAGGTCCCACAGCTCGGCGACCTGCTGCCTGGAACTGATGCACCCACCACTGGCCGCATCATTCAATACGTGCTGCTATTGACGGTTCTTGCCGTGGCTCCGAGCATACTGGTGATGGTGACAAGTTTTACCCGGTTCATCGTTGCCTTCTCCTTCCTGCGTTCAGCGCTTGGCATGCAAAGCACACCGGCAAACCTGGTCATTACCAGTCTCTCGCTTTTTCTTACTTTCTTCGTGATGACGCCGGTCTTTGACAAATCTTGGAGGGAAGGTCTGCAGCCCCTTTTGGAGAACAAGCTTACCGAGACGGAAGCTTCCGAAAAAATCACTGATCCCTTTCGCGACTTCATGCTGGGGCAGGTGCGGGAAAAAGATTTTGTGATGTTCAAGAATCTTGCCAATGAGAAATTTGGCGCTGTAGCAGAAAATTCCAAACCTGAACTCCGGGTCCTGGTGCCGGCCTTCATGGTTTCCGAACTAAGGCGCGGTTTTGAAATCGGCTTTTTGATTTCATTGCCATTTCTGATCATAGACCTGATCGTGGCCACCATCACCATGTCCATGGGAATGATGATGCTGCCACCCACAGTCATATCCCTTCCCTTCAAGGTGCTTTTCTTTGTTCTGATAGACGGCTGGAGCATGCTGGCCGGCAGCTTGATAAAATCGTTTTCGTGAGTCTGTGTTGAGCGTTGTGAGTATGGGTAAGTCAACGGTGGAGGGGAGCGGTATTTCCCTAGGTATTATGCCGATCCAGCGTGCCGGTCGAAACCCGGATGTCCTGACCTCGCAATTCACATTCTAAGGACATACCAATCATGGTAAGCATTCTCACTAACGTATCTGCTATGACGGCGCTACAGAGCCTTAACAAAACCAACATGTCGATGGAAGCAACGCAAAAGCGTATTTCAACCGGTTATCGTGTGGGTTCCGCGGAGGACAATGCCGCATATTGGTCCATTGCCACAACCATGCGTTCTGACAATTCCGCGCTTTCAACGGTGAAAGATGCATTGGGACTGGGCGCTGCAACAATTGATGTAGCCTATACCGCGATTAACAGCGCCATTGAAGTCACCAAGGCCATAAAGAACAAACTCGTGGCCGCGCGCCAACCAGGTGTGGACCGCACAAAAATTCAATCTGAAGTCACCGAGTTGCAAAACCAGCTCAAGAGCATTTCGGATTCCGCTGTTTTCTCGGGAGAAAATTGGCTCTCAACCGATTCATCATCGCCAAACTACAATCCCACTAAAACCATCGTATCATCTTTTTCCCGGACCAATGGCGCCATCACCATTGGCACGATCTCCATCGATGTTTCCAAAATACAATTCTATGACACTGGCGCTGGCGCAACTCAAGTCGGCATTGTTGACGGCCTACGGGACGCCACAGGTGCCATCAGCGCAACGGGCACATTCAATGTGGCAACTCTGAATGTGTCCGCTCTTACCGACAGTGCTGTCGACATCGCCACCTTGCAGGAATATATTGTCGGCACGGATAAATCGATTTCGGAAATGACCAATTCTGCAAGCATATTGGGTGCGACTAAGCAGCGGGTAACGCTTCAGCAAAATTTTGTCACCGCTCTCATGGATGCAGTTGACCGTGGCATTAGTACATTGATTGATGCAGACATGACTGAAGAGTCTACAAAGCTTCAAGCTTTGCAAGTGCAGCAGCAGCTGGGTATTCAATCGCTGAGCATTGCAAACCAAAGCAGCCAGAACATCCTTGCGCTGTTCAAGTAAGAAAGTTGGCTCCTTAAGATTACAGAAGCGGCAAAATCTTCATTGGCCGCTTCGGTATCTTTTAACGGAAATTAACTAAGCTTTTTAGTAAATTGTCAGACTTTGCACGTTAAATCATCCCCATGTCAGGTTGAGCCAGCGCGCTCCTAGGTATCACGCCCTCCTGTTCCACCGGTTAAATCCGGAATGTCCTTCCAGTTTGTAACGAGTAAATAAGGACGAGTAACCATGTCGAGCATCAACACGAACGTTTCAGCCATGACCGCTTTGCAAAGTCTGAACAAGACCAATGCGGCAATGGAAATGACAAGCAAGCGCATTTCAACTGGCTACAAGGTGAGTTCCGCTGAGGATAACGCCGCCTATTGGTCGATCGCGACGACCATGCGTTCAGATAATTCCGCACTTTCAACCGTGAAAGATGCACTGGGTTTGGGTGCTGCAACAATTGATGTGGCATACACTGCTACCAACAGCGCCATTGATGTAACAAAAGAAATCAAGAATAAGCTTGTAGCCGCCCGGCAGCCCGGCGTGGACCGCACCAAGATCCAATCAGAAGTTGCCGAGCTACAGAACCAGCTGAAAAGCATCGGGGACTCCGCTGTTTTCTCTGGCCAGAACTGGCTCTCAACGAATTCTTCGGCTACAGGTTACAACGCCTCCAAATCCATCGTGGCATCTTTCTCGCGTGACTCTGCGGGTGCCGTTGCTGTGGGAACAATCACTGTAGATACATCCAAGACAAAACTTTTTGACGCTGGCGCAGGTGCAACCGAGGTTGGCATCGTTGATGGAATGCGCGACGCATCCACGGGCGCTGTCAGCGCAACCGGAACTTTCAGCGTTGCGGCCCTTGATGTATCCGCCCTGACCGACAGTGCAGCCGACCTCACGAAGCTCGAAGGCTTTATCGCAGGCGTCGATAAATCAATTTCCGAGATGACGGATTCAGCCAGTACGCTGGGTGCAACCAAGCAACGTGTTGGCCTGCAGAAAGACTTCATCAGTGCGCTTATGGATGCAGTTGATCGCGGTATCAGTACGCTCGTCGATGCCGATATGACGCAGGAGTCCACCAAACTCCAGGCATTGCAGGTCCAGCAGCAACTCGGCATTCAATCCCTAAGTATTGCCAACCAGCAGGGCCAGAGCATCCTCTCACTCTTCCGGTAATTCCGAACTGCGTAAGCTTCTCGAAAGATAGCCGCAATCCTAAAAGGGTTGCGGCATTTTCCGTTTAGGGGATTGTAAACCATAGATCGCTATGGTGAATGAATATCAGGCTGAGCCCTTGGCTCCTAGGTATCAGGCCGCCCTGCTTTTCCGGTGCAAGTCCGGGATATCCCCTTTTCCGCCAGTTCCAGCAAATGAGGACAAGTTACAATGACGAGTATCAACACGAACGTATCAGCCATGACCGCCTTGCAGAGTCTGAACAAGACCAATGCGGCAATGGAAATTACCAGCAAGCGAATTTCTACCGGCTACAAGGTGAGTTCCGCTGAGGATAACGCCGCCTATTGGTCCATCGCCACCACCATGCGTTCAGACAATTCAGCCCTTTCAACCGTGAAAGATGCCTTGGGTTTGGGCGCTGCAACAATTGATGTGGCCTACACGGCCACGAACAGCGCCATAGACGTGGCCAAGGAAATCAAGAACAAACTGGTGGCCGCCCGTCAGCCAGGCGTGGACCGCACCAAAATCCAGTCAGAAGTGACCGAATTGCAGAACCAATTGAAAAGCATCGGCGATTCCGCTGTTTTCTCTGGCCAGAACTGGCTCTCCACCGACTCCTCAGCGGTAAACTATAACGCTTCAAAGACAATCGTTGCGTCCTTTACCCGCGATTCCGCAGGCGCCGTTTCCATTGGCACCATCAGTATCGACACTGCCGGAACCAAACTCTACGATGCTGGCGCAGGCGCTACGCAAGTAGGCATTGTTGATGCATTGCGCAACGCCACCACTGGCGCTGTGAGCGCAACGGGTACGTTTAGTGTTGCAACCCTCGACATATCCACGCTGACAGACAGTGCTGCCGACATTACTACGCTGGAAGGTTACATCTCCGGAGCCGATGCCTCGATCACTGAAATGACAGGATCGGCCAGCACCTTGGGCGCCACAAAACAGCGCGTTGGTCTGCAGAAAGACTTTGTAACCGCACTCATGGATGCAGTTGAACGCGGTATCAGCACGCTTGTGGATGCCGACATGACGCAGGAATCCACCAAACTCCAGGCATTGCAGGTCCAGCAGCAGCTTGGTATTCAATCCCTGAGCATTGCCAACCAGCAGGGCCAGAGCATCCTCTCGCTCTTCCGGTAAACTTTTCTACATTTCAATATTTCTAACCGAGGCCGCAGCCCTGAATGACTGCGGCCTTTCCATGCTTGCAATGCTCACACAAGTTTGCACGCAGATTATGCCTGCACTGGTTTTTTTGCAGGAGAAAACGCGTTTGTTACAGGATTTCTTTGTGCGGTTGCAAATGGGACTGGCGGGTCTCGGCTTGAAGCGCGTCTTGGCGCTGGCAATCGCCGGCATCGTGGTTTTCACGCTGGTTGCCGCCAGCAGCTATTATCTCAGCCTGCCGACACGAGAAGTTATCTATTCCGGCCTTGATTTGCAGGATGTCAACCAGATCGGGGCGGTGCTCGAGGAGTCCGGCATTCCCTTTGACGTCAATCCTGAAGGAACAGCAGTCCTCGTGGATTATGGCCATACCGCCAAGGCACGCATGATATTGGCTGAAAAGGGGCTGCCAAAGGGCGACAAGTCAGGGTACGAACTTTTCGACAATCTGGGCTCGATGGGGCTCACGTCTTTCATGCAGCAAATCACCAAGGTAAGGGCTCTCGAAGGCGAACTCGCGCGCACCATACAGCTCATGAAAGGCATCAAGGCAGCACGCGTCCACATCGTGTTGCCCCAGGAAGGAACCTTCCGCAGCATGAAGGAACCGCCATCAGCATCGGTCATCATCCGAACTGAACTGAATGATGGTAAAGTCTATGCAGCAGCCATCCAGCAACTCGTGGGTGCGGCAATTCCAGGCATGACCAAGGATATGGTAACAGTCCTTAGTACCGATGGCTCAATCCTGGCTTCGCACGAAGACGGTCAGTCAGCAGGGCCGGAAAACATGGTCACTCTTGAGAAATCGCTGGCCAAGGACATTGAGCAGCGCATTGGCATGACCCTGGCACCGTTCCTTGGGCCCGACAATTTCCGCATCAGTGTTACCGCCAAACTCAACACCGACCGCAAGCAGACAAGTGAAACCACCTTTGATCCCGAATCCAAAGTAGAAAGGTCCGTACGCACGGTCAAGGAACTGGGAGAGGCTCAGAACAAGAACAGTCAATCCGCCACGGGTGTGGACCAGAATATTCCAACAGCGGTTGCCCCTGCGGCCGGCGCTGACCAATCCACCGAAAAGAATGACAAGCGCGAGGAACTCACAAACTACGAAATAAATTCTAAGTCCGTGGCAACGACAAGCGAAGGCTATCACATCGAGAATCTTTCGATAGCTGTCATCATCAACAAGACCCAACTGGCCAAGGCGCTGGGAGCAGGCGCCACCCCTGAACAGATCGCTGCGCAACTGACAGAACTACAAGCGCTCGTGTCTTCCGCCAGTGGCATGATTGATGCACGTGGTGACAAGATAAAACTCACCGCTGAAGATTTTCTTGCAGTCGACAGCTTGCTTGATCCAGTGCCGTCGTCATCTGCAATGGAAATTCTCAGTCACAACCTTGGCGCATTCATCAACGCATTTGCCTTGCTGGGTATCGTGCTCTTGGTCCTGCTCCTGGGTCTGCGCCCGGCACTTCGCATGATCCTCGAAAGCAGGCAGGCAGAACCGCGGGACCAGTTGCCGATGGTGAGTGCATATGGAAATGACCCACAACTACCAATGGGCAGCGCGGCAATAGGACTGCCTCAAGGAGGTGACATGTCAGGTGGCATGATTGCGGATTTCTCAGGGTCAAATGGATCCAGAAATCCTGCCCAGCAAAAGTTGGAAAAACTGGTCAGTGGTGACAGTGAAAAAGCCGCAAAAATTCTGAAGGAGTGGTTGGCTCAACCCAAGGCGAGCACAGCATGATGAGACTTCACGCGTTATTGCCTGAGTTCAGCGCAACTGCAGCGCCATACCTTCACAAGAATGGCGGCCACACGTCCGCAATAATGCAGGACGGCATTGCGGATTTGTTGGCAAAGGCACATGCCCGCGGACATGCCGAGGCAACAGAGACCTGTCGTGGTGAGGCAGAACTACAGCACCAGGCGCAGGAAGCCCGCCATCAACACACATTGGAAAGCGCCAGAAGAATATGGGTAGATGTAGAAAGCCGTGATCTGTCCAAAATGATCACGGCCAAGCTTGCAGATATTGAGGCGCGGCTCAGTAATTCACTGCACGATGTTCTGTTACCTTTTGTCGAGAAACTCATCCCACAGGCAGCAATGGGTGATTTTCAAAAAATTCTCCAGTCAGCAATGCCAGAAGACTTCAAGGGGCCGCTCCACCTCTCGGGACCTGCCGATCTAGTTGCAAAGGTCAAAGGCAGTCTTGCTGCATCTGGCATCGAAGTATGCGATGAAGTGGGAGCGCATAGCGAGGTAAGAGGACGTTCTGCCACATTCAATGTGACGACGCGGATTAAGTCCTGGACAGATGTTATACTGGGAACCGAACCATGAGTGCGGATGGCAGTGCCCACCCCGTTGAATCCATCATCATTGTGCGTCGCAAGTCGCGTGGCGACCATGGTCATCATGGCGGTGCATGGAAGATTGCATATGCCGATTTTGTGACGGCCATGATGGCATTCTTCCTGGTGATGTGGCTGATCAATGCTGCAAATGATAAAACCAAGGCGCAGGTCGCCAGTTACTTCAATCCGATCAAGCTCACCGATACATCAACCACAAAAAAGGGCTTGAACGAGCCCACCAAGAAATCCGAAACCGATGCGGAAAAGGTGAAAGCCCCCGCCAGCGAAGGCAAAGAAGGATCAATAGAAGGAACTCCCAAAGCCGAAGCGGCCCAGAAAACGGAAGAGGCTGCCAAGAACAAGGAAGCAGTCCAGGGCCACTTTACAGAGGAGGAGCTATTCAAGAACCCCTATGGCGTTCTCGCCCAATTGGCCAGTGAGGCGATAGGCGGCGCGCCTTCGGGCCATTCAGCAAAAGGATTGGCTATTGTTGAAATAGCAGATCCTGGACACAAGGGAGGCTCAGCGTATAGGGATCCCTTTGACCCTCTCTCGTGGAAGGCGCTTCCTACACCTCAAAAAACACCTCCTCCAAGCAATGACAAAACTGCAACGCCTGAGCAAGCTAAACCTTCTGCGCCTGCAATTAAACCCCCAGAGCTGTTGCCAAAGATCGATTTGCCAGAAAATTCCGTGGTGAAGTCCGACGCCAATGTTGCCTTGGCTGTCAAGGAACGCTTGTCTCAATCCCTGAAGCAATTCAATCCCAAGGAAGCACCAGTTCTGGAAGTCAAGCAAACCAAGGAGGGTGTGCTTGTCAGCCTCACGGATAGCTTGAACGTTGATATGTTTTCGGTGGGTTCCGCAGAGCCCAGTCCGCAACTCGTGATTTTGATGGAAAAAATTGCGGATACACTGCGAACCTACAAGGGCAAGATCGTCATCAGGGGTCACACGGACGCAAGGCGGTTCAAGAATCGCGACTATGACAACTGGCGGCTTTCAACGGCGCGCGCCCAGATGGCCTATTACATGCTGATAAGAGCAGGTGTTGACGAAAACAGCGTGGAGCGGATCGAAGGTTATGCAGACCGTGAATTGAAGAACCCGCAAAAGCCCGAGGCAGCCGAAAACCGACGTATCGAATTGCTTCTGAAGGTGGACGCACCATGAGGCATGGGTTCGCATGGGCAGCGGTAGGCATGTCTGTTTTGATGCTGGCTCAAGGTGCTGGAGCAGGTAGTAAGATAAATGTGCAATTTCGGGATTCAGTCCGCACGCTTGAAAACGTGCAGGATTTGACTGCAAGGGGAGATCAGTCCGCCGCTGATCTACAATCCAAGCTGCTTCTTCAAATTGAATCCGATCTGAAACACGCCGAAAAATCCGACTTGCAGGACACCCGCAACTTGCGCGCCATGGCAATTTATCTGTTCAGTGGCGGCAATCCGGACGCCGCTGAACGGCGTCTTATTACATTGAAAATGGCTGCAGGGGATAAGAATTTGCTGGATGGCGCCTTGGCCTATGCGAGGAGTGACAAGGCAAATGCTGTAAGACACTTGAGTGATGTCCTTCCAGCAGATCTGCCTGCGAATCTGGGGGGAAGGGTCGCTCTGGTGAAGTCCATTTTGTCTTCGGAAGAGAATCTTCACGCGTCTCTCGCGATGCTGGACACTGCGCGCGCGCTCATGCCAGGAACATTGGTAGAAGAAGCGGCCCTGCGTCGCTGCATAAGTTTTGCCGGTATGCTGTCTGAAATTGCAGAGCTGGAACGCTGCGCTTCACTCTATATTCGGCGATACGCCAACTCAGTCTATTGGCTGGAGTTTGAAGAAAGCCTCATCACCAGTGTGGTTCAGGTGGATTATGGCAAGCCTGGGCGTTCCTTCCAAAACCTCAATGCGGTTCTCGAAGATCTTCGCCCCGATCTGCATCGAAAAATGCTCCTGTCCATTAGCAGGGCAGCAGTAAACCACGGAAGATTTTCAACGGCTCTCGCCTGCGCGCAAAAAGCAAATGACATGTCTCGCGCGGATAGTCTCGATAAGGCCAAGGCAAATCTCTATCTCACTGCCACGCTGATATCCCAGTCGGATTTTGAACTTGGCCTAGGGAAACTTGCAGCAATTGATGGAACAGCCTTCGCTGGCGATGACCAGATTCTATTTCAAAAAGTTTGGAAGCTGGTTGAGCAAATTACGGCCAATCCCTTGATGAACAAAAACCAGGTCATCCAATCATTGACGCCCGAAGAAATCACTGATGGTGCCGAGCCAGTCTACTTGAGCCTTCTCACCCGGGCGGAAAAAGCACTGGCGGATCCAGCTTCCGAAAAGTTTTGACAGGATGGAAAATACTATGGGAATGAAACCCTCTATTGACGTTGAAACCATGGGTCCTGGCAGAAAATCATCAATCGGGCGCCGTTCAGGGCAAGGTCAAAATCTGGCAAAAGCCGCCAGCATGTTTCCGGCTTTGCTCGGGAAAATGCAGCCTGCCAAGCATATGGACGAGAAATTGACTGTCATGTCGCTCGAGGTGGAAATCAGCGAAGATAAAACCTCCTATGTATCGGCCCCGCGGACAAAACACCCAAAGCGCAGCGAAAACCATGCAACAAGAAACCCGGAGGTAAAGGGTGAGGATGCCGTAAAGATTTTACAAAATCTCATTGCCACCATTCCGCTTCGCGAACCGGAAAAACTACCCATTGTGCCGGATGACAACACCGCGCCGTCATTGTCGACGTACATACCCAAAATGAATACATCTGATACAGATGGCAAACACACACGCCAGGATAAGCCCCTTTCTGTCCTCGGTAAGCAAACTGATAAAATCTCATCTCAACCGCAACTCCTCAAGCACCCGAAGCTACGAGAATTAGCTTCGGATGTGCCACCAACTCCCGATGCAGCACTTCAAAATGACCTCCAAGAACCAGTAGCTCCTGTGGAAGCCAGCATTGGAGAAAGACCAGAGCCTCATGTTCTGGAAATGAAAATCCTGAAGATCGAAACCTCTTTCGGGCCTGCAGCGTCCACCTCGCTGATCACGCAATTTTCCAATGCAGTCATTGAAAATCTCGACCGCGCACCAAAGGCAGCTCCTGTGCCTTGGATTAACGCAGTGCAGGCCCCGCGTGACACGGTGGTCAAGAGCATTCAATTGCGTTTCCATCCCGAAGATTTGGGAAAAATCAATGTGACAATGCATCTTCGCGGCGATGAATTGAAATTGAAAATTGAAGTCACAAGTCATCAAACCGAAGCGCTGCTGCGGAAAGATCACGAATTGCTGCAAAATCTGATGGGGCGCGCGGGCTATGATGTGCCAGAAGCTTCGGTTGTCATCACCGTGAATGCGGTGGACGCTGCACCGCTTCCCCGCACGGTCGTGGCTGCCGATCACACGCCAGATGCGTTTTTGGGGCAGGGGGGACGCCAGTATGAGGGGCCAAACAGTGAAAGCAGAAATCAATTCCATAACCCGCGGAGCGCGCCGTCCTACGCCGCTCCAACGGAAGGAGAGTCCAACGCCAGGTTTTCAAAGGTGGATACAGTTTCTGCTGTTCGCGAGCGTGGCATATTCATATAATCTGGTGAGTGTTCCTGAGAGTGCGGCCGCAGGCCTGAACATTTGTGAACGTGAAATGATCGCGGCTTCCGCGTTGCATAAGGTCCCCCTGGGAGTGCTCTATGCCGTGGGTATGACGGAGACCGGCAAGAAGGGCTCTCTGCACCCCTATGCTCTGAATATTGAGGGTAAGACTGTTTTTACGGCAAGCGAGCAGGAAGCCATGCAAACTTTCAACACCGCCCGTAGGGGTGGCGCAATACTCATCGACTTGGGATGCATGCAGATCAACCATCACTATCACGGCGCCAATTTTGCTTCTCCCGATGAGATGCTGAACCCGCGCAAGAACGTTGAATATGCTGCCAAATTTCTGAGCGAATTGCGGGTTCAGGAAGGCAGCTGGACCATGGCCGTCGCCCGCTATCATGCGGGTCCCAACAATAATCCCGCACAGAAGCGCTATGTCTGCCTTGTCATCAGGAATTTGGTGGCCAGCGATTTCGGCGCATGGACGCCCGAAGCCAGGAGCTTCTGCAAGTGATTCCCAGCAGCAATCTACAGGTTAGCACAAGCTCTCGACGATAGGCTGAAGTCTGTTCAGTTCTTGGAGAAGTTGTATGAGCTTGTATGGAATAATGCGAACCAGTACCTCTGGCATGGCAGCTCAGGCGAGCCGGCTGGCGACGGTGGCCGACAACATAGCCAATGTGAATACCAATGGTTACAAGCGCGCCTCGACGGAATTTTCCTCGCTCCTGATTGAAACTTTTCCGTCTGCGCCGGATTACACATCTGGTTCTGTTCTCACGCAAGTTCGCCATGCCGTAAGTGAACAGGGAAGTTTTCAAAACACCACATCGACAACGGATCTTGCAGTGCGGGGCGAAGGATTCTTTGTGGTAGCTGATCCCTCAGGTGCACCATTTCTCACCCGCGCTGGCTCATTCGTAAAGAATGAAGCAGGTGAACTCGTGAATGCGGGTGGTTTCAAACTCTTGGGATATCCTCTGACGAACGGCCAGCCTTCGGTGGTCGTAAATGGTTTCACTGGCCTTCTTCCCGTCAACTTTTCCGGCATCGCATTGACAGCAGCACCCAGCATGGTTGGCCAATTCACTGCGAACCTTCCTTCCAACGCTCCCGTTACTGCTGCCGCAGTCCTGCCCTCTACAAATTCCCCAACCGTACAATATTCCGGGAAGTCCTCTCTCGTTGGCTATGACAATCTCGGCAATGAAGTCATCCTCGATGTATATTTTGCCAAAACTGCTGCAAATACCTGGGAAGCCTCCGTCTACAACAAAGCCGATGCCACAAATGGTAGCTTTCCCTATTCCTCTGCAGCATTGTCCACAACACCTCTTGCTTTTGATGGAACCACGGGCACACTGACACCTACCAGCGCACAATCATTTTCGGTTCCTGTCTCCAACGGCGCCACGCTCGTAATCGACATTTCGAAAACCAGTCAACTCGCGACCGATTACACGGTGCTGGGTGCCAAGATTGGTGGCAATCCACCCAGTGGCGTGGATCTGGTAGAAATTGCCAAGGACGGCACTTTCTATGCAACATTTGAAAATGGCACGCGTATTGCCGTTTATAAGATACCCCTCGCGACGGTGACCAGCCCGGACAACATGACACCTCTGACCGGCAATGTTTTTTCCGCCACGAAATCTTCTGGCGACATTGAAGTAGGATTTGCGGATACGGCCAGCTTCGGCTCCGTGCTTTCCAGCACGCTTGAACAATCCACCGTAGATCTCGCAACGGAGCTTACGACCATGATTGATTCTCAGCGGGGCTATTCAGCGAATTCGAAAGTATTCCAGACGGGGGCAGAACTTATGGATGTCCTCATCAATTTGAAACGGTAATCTTCAGCGCAATTGATGTGAGATAAAAATGGCGGCACTTTCAACGGCACTGAATATCGCCAGATCAAGCCTTGCAACGGTCTCGGGGCAAACCGCTGTTGCCTCGCGCAACATTGCGAATGTCAACAATACCGATTACACCCGGAAGTCCGCCGCCATCATTTCATTGTCGGGCGGTTCAACTGCCATCTCAGGCTACAATCGCGCTGCAGATAAACTGCTGCTCGATAAATTGCTGACGGCCACCGCCAACTCCGCCGCCAGTGACTCCATCCTGAGTGGCTTGCAGCGCTTGAGCGAAACGGTAGGCGACCCCAGCGCGTCCTCCTCTCCGGCTGGAATGCTTGGCAAGTTCCAGACATCGCTCCAAACCTATGAGCAAAACCCGTCCGATCAGACCCTTGCGCAAAATGCCGTACGGGTTGCAGGCGATCTCGTACGTTCCCTGAACGCTGCTACAAATACAATCCAGAGTGTCCGCCAGCAGGCAGACTCCAATATGTCTGAGTCAGTGGATCGCATAAACACCCTTTTGCAGCAGTTCAAGGTTGCCAATGATGCCGTCGTCCGCGGCGATGGTTCATCTGCCGAACTGAGTGAAAACCTCGACTCGCGCGACAGAATCATCAAGCTTCTGTCGGAAGAACTAGGCATTCGATCAGTGACGGGCGCAAACAATGATATTGCGCTCTACACCGACAGTGGCGTTACGTTATTTGAAAAAGTGCCACGCACAGTGTCAATGCCGGCCACGCCGAGCATGGTGCCAGGTGTTTCTGGCAACGCCGTCTATATAGATGGCGTGGATGTCACAAGTCCGACGAGTTCCATGGCAACCCGATCGGGGAACCTCTTTGGCCTGGCAAAACTTCGCGACGACATCACAGTTGTCTACCAGTCGCAGATCGACGAAATGGCACGGGGCCTGATTGAGGCCTTCGCTGAATCAGACCAAAGCGCTGTGCCAACGCTTGCCGATGCTACGGGCATTTTTGGCTATTCCGGCTCACCAGCAGTTCCTGCCACTGGAACGGCCATAGCGGGATTGGCAGGAGGCATACGTCTCAGCGCAAGCGTGGATCCTGCCCAGGGCGGCGACATGACACGCCTTCGCGATGGTGGCATTAATGGCGTGGTCTATAACTACAACCCAACTGGCGCGACAGGTTTTTCGAACAGACTTACAACTCTCATAGATGGCCTCGATACTGACAGGCCTTTTGATACGACTACGCAGTTGAGGGGTCTGAGCAGCCTTAAATCCTTTGGAACCGCTTCTACCGGATGGCTGGAAGCAGCACGCCAGCAGGCCACGTCTGCATCTGATCTGCAAACAACCATGAAATCGCGTTCGGTTGACGCGCTGCAACGGCTGAACGGCGTCAACATAGATGACGAGATGACAGTGATGCTGCAGCTCGAAAGGTCCTATCAGGCATCAGCAAGGATTATATCGACTGTCGACAAGATGCTTGAATCCCTTCTTAACGCGGCAGGGTAAGAAAATGTCGATTTCCACACTGTCCCTCTATTTCGCGCCGCGCAACTCTATTCATGAATCCCAGCGCCAATTGGTCAATGCCCAGACCGAGCTTTCAACGGGACGCCATGCCGACGTGAGTCTCCACCTAGGCGCCAGGACGGCTGACGCTATCAGTCTTCGTGATGTAAAGGACCAGAGTACCTCTGTTATCGAAATGGCGGGCTTGGCTTCCACCGAGCTGGAAATCACACAAAATTCGCTCACCGCGCTGACTAACCTTGCGCATCAATTTTCCGCAACCCTCATTGGCGCGCGCAATTCCGTAAATGGCCAAGAAGTGGTGAAGGCTGCAGCAAAAACTGCCATGGAGAGCTTGGGAGCAATCCTGAACGTGACGCATGATGGAAAATACATCTTCGCAGGAATAAACACTGATACAGCGCCACTTGCAAATTATTCCGCGGTTCCTCTGTCGAGCGCAAAGTCAGCCGTCGATGCGTCTTTCCTCGCAGAGTTTGGAATGTCGCAAAATTCACCAGCGGTGGGCACAATCACAGCCAGCCAGATGGATATCTTTTTGAATGGCAATTTTTCAACACTGTTCACGCCTGCCGCTTGGTCTTCAACCTTTTCGACAGCCGCAGATCAAAATCGAACCGCCCGTCTTGACCGGGGTTATAACGTGGAAGTTTCCACGAACGCCAATGAAGCGGCGTTCCGGGACTTCACCATGGCTCTCACCATGGTCTTTGATTCAGGCACCGGAGCATTAAACCAAGCGGCTTTTGAGAAGGTGGTCGACAAGGCTGTCACAATGTCGAGCACCGCCTCGGTTGACATGGGGCTTGTCCAGTCAAAGCTTGGCAGTTCACAGAAGGTAATATCTGATTTTGTTCTTCAATTGCAGGATCAGAATGCAATTCTGACCAAAGAAATTACAGCACTGGAAGGTGTGGACCCCTATGAGGTCTCTACACGGATAAATCTGCTGACTACGCAGTTGGAAGCGTCTTATTCCATTACCGCACGCATAAACAAATTGAATTTGATGAACTATCTCTAAAAAGCAAATGGCAAGTTTGAACAGGAAAACTCATGCATCGCGCAATGTATTCTGAAATTCTTGATGACTCCTCTTCTGACGCACGAGAGAGAGAGCGGCAGGCCATTGAGAGGTCGATAGAGCTCTTGAACAAGGCCAAGAAAAGCGGTGTGGGCTCACGCGAGGCGGTAGAGGCGCTGCATTATCTGGATAGGCTTTGGAGCCTGCTCCTTGATGACTTGGCACATGCGGAAAACCGCTTGCCAAAAGAACTCCGCGCCAGCCTGATTTCAATTGGCATTTGGATTCTGCGGGAAATAGAAAATCTAAGGAATGAACGGGTCGAAAGCTTCAAGGGGCTTATCGATGTATCGGAAATCATCTGTAAAGGATTGGGACGGGACGCATGATGCAAATACATCTCAAGAAGGGCGAGAAGATCTACGTGAATGGCGCTGTCATCAAGGCAGACCAGAGATGTTCACTGGAATTTTTGAACAACGTGACGTTTCTGCTGGAAAACCACGTCATGCAGGCTGAAAAGGCTGGAACACCTGTAAAGCAGCTTTATTTCGTTGTGCAAACGATGCTCATCGACCCCGAGAGCTCCCAGACAACACGCGAACTTTATTGGCATTTGTCTAATTGCCTGCATACCACGATCAAGAGTCAGGCCCTAATTGACGGTCTCGCCAATTCCGATAGCTGCGTCAAAAAACAGCGCTACTTCGATGCTCTTAAAATTCTGCGAAATTTGTTTGACGTCGAAGAAAAAATGATGCGTGCCGATGAAGCCGTAGACAGGTCCGAGAACAAATGCCGGGAGTTCGCATAATGGCAGTTTCATCAGTGTCGGCTGCAGCGCCAACAACCTCAACAGCCGTATCGGATGGCAAGAAAGCCAGCCTGAACTATGACTCCTTCCTGCGTCTGCTCGTCGCCGAAATGAAGAACCAGGATCCGACCTCTCCCAAAGACACCTCCCAATATCTCGCCCAACTCGCATCCTTTTCCGCGGTAGAGCAGGGTGTGAACACCAACACCAAACTTGATTCACTGATGACGTCCATGCAGTTGTCACAAGCCCATTCCCTCATAGGCCACAGCCTTACGTCATCTGATGGATCGCTTCTGGGAACCATAAAGTCCATTGAAATTGGTCAAGCTGGATCATCGGCTATTCTGCAAAGCGGCCAGCGCGTCGTCCTGGGTGCGGGCATGACCGTAGGATGATGCATGAATGAGGTTGATGCGCTTGAGCTGGTGCAGGCGGCCATCTGGACGATCATCGTGGCAGCGGGACCCGCAGTGGGACTTGCCATGGCGCTCGGCATTGTCATTGCACTTCTGCAGGCGGTGACCCAGATTCAGGAAGTCACGCTGACATTTGTGCCGAAGATCTTGGCTGTCTTCGCGGCAATGCTGTTTTCAGCGCCATTTATAGCCTCCCAGATCTACACGTTCACCGAATTGATCTTCCAGCGCATCGAAAAGGGCTTCTGAGAGTGAGCTAGACAACTTCGGACAAGTTCCCTCTGCAAAATGGATGCAGGCAGTGGGAAGGTGTTTCAATGACGAGTGCGGCAATTCGCGAGGCAGGTCTGCATCAGATCAAAACCGGACGCGACTTCGGTTTTGCAATTTGTATTGTAATCGTCCTCACAGCATTTTTCCTGCCCATTCCCGCTTTCCTCATTGACATCGGGCTGGCTTTTTCCATAGCACTCTCGGTGCTTATCCTGATGGTGGCACTTTGGATCGCCAAACCACTTGATTTTTCTGCGTTTCCAACGGTCCTTTTGCTTGCGACGTTGCTCCGGTTATCCCTCAACGTGGCAACGACGCGCCTCATCCTTTCAAACGGCAGCCAGGGTTACAATGCGGCGGGCCACGTTGTAGGCGGATTTTCCCGCTTCGTGATGAATGGTGATTTTGTCATTGGCGTCATCGTCTTCGTCATTCTTTTGACAGTCAATTTCCTGGTTATCACGAAAGGTTCAACACGTATTGCCGAAGTAGGGGCGCGTTTTACGCTGGACGCCATACCAGGCAAGCAGATGGCAATTGACGCCGACCTTTCCGCCGGACTGATCGACGAGAAGGAAGCCCGGCAGCGCCGCTCGGAATTGGAACAGGAAAGCGCGTTTTTTGGTGCCATGGACGGCGCTTCCAAATTTGTACGTGGTGACGCGATAGCGGGCCTGATCATCACGGCAGTTAACGTATTTGGTGGAATCGTGATCGGCGTCACGCGCCACGACATGACGTTGAGCGGAGCAGCCGACGTATACACAAAACTTTCCATCGGTGATGGCCTGGTGTCGCAAATTCCGGCCCTGATTGTCTCGCTGGCAGCAGGTTTGCTGGTCTCCAAGGGAGGGAACAAGGGTTCAGCACAAGAAGCAATCGTCAGTCAGCTCGGGGGCTATCCCCGCGCGCTGACCGTGGCAGCCTCGCTCATGGGGCTGATGTCCCTGATGCCGGGCCTGCCGTTTGTTCCGTTTGCCGCACTCGCTGGATTAATGGCCGCCGCCGCCTATACCATTCCAAAACGCCGCAACGTCAACCTGCAGATTCTGGAAAATGAAAGACAGGCGCTGGAAGGCAAAAAGCACGAAGATGACCGCAACTCCGTCAAGGAATTCTTGCGCACCAGCGAAATAGAACTTTGCCTTGGCAAGCAGCTGGCAACCACCATGCTGGTGGCGCATGGCGAGCTGGCCCACCGCGTTTCAAAAATGCGGAGGAAATTTGCTCAGCAATATGGCTTCGTGGTGCCGGAAATAAAACTGAGTGATGATTTCTCCATCCCGCCAAAATCCTACAGCATCAAGGTGCATGGCACCTCAATTGCGTCCTTTGAACTCCGCATCGGCGAAGTCATGGTCATTGTGGGCGAACAGGAAAAGCCCGATCTGCCCTACGATGAAGCGCGCGAACCTGCTTTTGGCATGGAAGCCGTGTGGGTCCAGGAAGTTTTCTCAAGTGAACTAAAGCGGAATGGCTATACGCCCATTGATGCCATGTCGATCATGTTGACCCATTTGAGCGAACTCATCCGCAACAATCTTTCCCATCTTCTTTCCTACAAGGACATGCGCTCGCTGATGGACCGGTTGGAGCCCGAATACAAAAAACTGCTGGATGAAACCTGTCCGGCACTCATTTCCTTTTCGGGCTTCCAGGCAATATTGAAACTGTTGCTTTCCGAACGTGTTTCCATTCGCAATATTCATCTCATACTTGAAGCCGTGGCAGAAATTGCCCCGCATGTGCGCAAACCTGAAGCCATTGTGGAACATGTGAGAGTGCGCATCTCGCAGCAGATTTGCGGTGACCTGGCTCAGGAGGGCGCGCTTAAGGTGGTCCGCCTGGGAAGCCGGTGGGATCTGGCGTTTCATCAAAGTCTGAAGCGCGACACCAAGGGCGAAATCATTGAATTTGACATAGACCCGCGCCTGATCGAGCAGTTCGCGCAGGATACGTCCAAGGCATTCAAGCCACACATGGACAAGGGCGTCCGCTTTGTGCTGGTCACGGCACCCGAAGCCCGGCCCTATGTGCGCATGATCATCGACCGGCTGTTTCCAAACCTTCCCGTTCTTTCTCATATTGAAATTGCGCGCGGCATTCAGATGGACGCGCTCGGCGTCGTTTCATGATACCTTTGGTATCTGAATCGGTGTTTGTTGTCGTGCTTGTGTTATGCCGGGTGGGTAGCTGTCTGATGCTCTTGCCAGGATATGGCAGTGCCCGCATATCCATACAGTTCCGCGCACTTCTTGCTGTTGCCATTTCATTGACCTTGCTGACATTGCTCTATCAAACAGCCCTTGAGGCCACCCAACAGGCAGGTGAAGCCGGAAGACCCATGCTGATTGGCACTGAAATCTTCAACGGTGTTTTCATCGGCCTGCTCGCAAGGTTTGTGATGGTAGGCTTGAGATTTTCCGCAACGATCCTGACCAACGTCATAGGTTTGGCTCCCACCCCTGGCACGCCGATTGACGATAGCGAGCCTGCGCCACCGCTCGTAAACTTCATCGGGCTCAGCGCCACCATGTTGGTATTTGCCACAAACCTGCATTTGGAATTCCTGCGGGCCTTGATCGACTCATATGGTGCATTGAAAATTGGCGCAGCCATCGACATGGGATGGTACCTCGACCAGATCATGGAACGGCTCGGTCAGACAACGGCGCTGGCTCTCAGGCTCTGCGGACCCTTCATTGTGTATGCAATCATCGTCAATCTTGCGATTGGCTTTGCCAACAAGTTCACACCACAGATTTCTGTATATTTCGTGACCACGGGAATGGTGGCAGCCGGCGGGTTGTTCCTCCTCTATTTCACAATAGACGATTGGTTTGGTTTGTTTCTGCAGGATTTCACGTCATGGTTGAGGTAAGTAAATGCCCGAAAGATTGAATAAGCTAAAGCGGTTGCGAGGAAGCTGGGAGCAACGCAAGAAATCCTCGCAAATTCAAATCGCGGCTTTGGCCGCCAGCATTGCCGCCTCTACCCGTGAAGTGGAACTTCTCATGAGCCGTGCCGATGAAGATGTGGGAACATTCGGCCAGTTTCCTGATCTCTGCACAAGCAGGCTCTTAACCATGCATGAGGACATAACAAAATTGAATGAGCAGATGGATGAAACCCGTGACGTACATAAGCGCAATTCCATGAACTTTCGGCTATGTCAAACGCTCGAAAGCAAGGAGCGACTGGAAGTTGGGCGTCAAGATGAGTGTGCATCGCTGGAGTCTTCGATTGATATTTTCCTGCGCCGCAAAATGTAATGCCTCGTAAGTTTGCGGCAAGCCAATACTGAGACGATGCTGCAGAACAAGCTCAGGATATCATGCCGATGGCCATCGCAATTTCGTCTGATCTCGTCATGGACGTGGTCAAAGCAGCCAATCCAGAACGTGCCAAACTGGCCCAATCCAACCTGCGGCATCAACGGGCCACTTCCGCATCGGAACTGCAGTTTACGGAAGCGGTGGATCATGCGCGAAGCAAATCGGGAATTGGCCGCTTTCTCACCAATGACATTGTGGGAGACGTCGTAAACGCTGCCGATCCCTCCAAAGTTCGCAGCAGTGTTGGCAAACTCGCTGGTGCGACAACTCCAAAAGCCAAAGCCTATCAGCAATTCGAAGCGTCAGTATTGCGGAATTTTGTGGAGGAAATGCTGCCGAAATTATCAGAAACTGTCTATGGCGCAGGCACAGCCGGAAATGTATGGCGTTCGATGCAGGCCGACTTCATGAGCCAGGAGTTGGCAAAGTCCGGAGGAATAGGCATTGCTTCGACTTTGGCAAAATTGGATCAGGCAAAGTCAGGAACGTCCCTAAATCAGATCCCGCAGCAAACGCTCGGAGCCGGGCACTCCATTCAGAACGCCAGTGAGTGGCCGTATTTCAGCCGGGCAAATATCGGTGTGCTGGGATCATGAGCACCCTTTATTCTGGTAGCCCAACGGGCTTGGACGGCCTGACTTCCGCCAACGTAAATCAACTGCGTGATGTCCTGTCGCGCCTTGCAGCAACACTTGAGGAAGAAAACCAGACCCTTGAAAATCGGCGCGAGCTTTCGCTTGATGGGATTATTCACAAGAAAAGCCAGCTGCTTCTGGAGCTGATGCGAGCTTCAAAAAATTGCGGACCAGACCTCATCAAGCGCTATTTCGAAAGTGATGTCCGGAAATTCAAGGCGCTCACGCAGGCCAACGACCGCCTGCTTTCGGTCCATCTCACTGTTGCCAAGGAAGTTTCCAATACCATTCTGGAAGCATTGCGCCAAAATGAATCGGATGGAACATATGGTGGCTCCAGATATAATGTGCGTGGCATGCAGTGATAAAAACACTTCTCATAGGCCTGTGGGTATGTATCGTAGCACTTGGCTCCACGTTCTTCTTCATTACAATGCAAACCCAAAGTGTTTCGTCTGAAGCGGCTCAAAAGGAATCCTCTGCAGTAGAGTTCATCAAGACCGATATGGTGAGCGTGCCAGTTATCAAAGAAGGAAAAGTACAGGGATATCTCGTTACCCAAATTTCCTTCGCGGTGAACACTGCGGAGACATTGAAGCTTTCCTTCGAACCCACGCCATATCTCATAGACGTGGCTTACCGCACCCTATACGAAAACTCAGATGTGGACTTTTCTCGCCTGAAAACCCAGGACCTGTCTGTCCTGACGCAGAAAATTGCGGCGGCAGCCAATACCAAATTTGGCAGTGAGGTCGTGAAGGATGTTCTCTTGAATGAAATCAACTACGTGCTGCGTGACGAGGTGAGAACAAACTGGGTCAAGAAAAAAGAGTGATGTTAGTGAAATCTCTCACCCCTATGACCCATCGCAGTACGCCCCAGGTACAAGCGCAGAAAATGGCATTGATTGGGGAAATATTGGGTAAGGTTTCTGGAACAGCTACTTTCCCCACTGGACACAATCTGCTCCTTTCGCTCTTGCGCGACCCTGCCAGCCTTTCTCAATTCATAAGGTATTCCAGCCTGTCGCAAGAAATGTCAGCTTCGCTGTTGAAGGAAGTGGCACAAATTTCGGCAGCCCAACTACGCGCATCGCCAATTGCAACGAGTAGAATAGAAAATGTTCTTGGAAAAATAAAACCTGCCTATGGGAGCATAGATGCGTCCTATGGGGATGCAGTAAGCTTTGGTAAGGTGAAAAGTGAGGATCCAGCCATGACGCCGCTACCCTTTCAGGGCCGATTTTCACCAACACAATCAGACTTTGAAAGGACAATTGACGAATTGAAAATTTCTTCCGCAGACGAGCCATCGACTGGCTCTGATGATACGCGGGCATGGTTCAAGCCCGCAGAAGTTGAAATGCATCCTGCGAAACAGGCATTGACCAGCACCTGGCCAATAGTGGTTGCAACCATCGTAGCGGCAATGCTGGGCGTCATTCTATACGTGACCTAATTGAAAGCGCCCGGTCACATTCCCGCGCAATATAATTCCACGAAAAATGATACCAGAAAATGAAATCAGCATCCCCGTTAATGAATATTGGTGCCAGGCTGAATGCGCTGCAACTGGCACTGTTTGCAGTTCTGTTTTTGGTCGTCGTGAATTGGCACCTCTTCGAAGGTCGTCAGGCCAAAGCCATTGCACAGCAATATGAATTTACCTTGGAACTTGACAGGTATTCAGCAATCTCAGCGGATATCGGCAGGGTGCAAATCGATATAGACCGTCTGCGACAGTCCTTCGTCAGTCCGCCAGTCGGTAAAAAGATGGATGCATGGAATGTGGAAATTGCTGAAGTTACTCTTCAGGCAAAGAAAATCGAATATGATCTCGCGAAAATCGCGTTGGATTCGCGTGCGCTGAAAAATCCCATAATCTCGGAACTGGCAAACGATCTGGCTCTTCGCTTCGAAAATGTCTTTAACGCCGGAATCGCGCGGTTTTTTCACCCTCCTGGAACAACTACAACAATAGTCGGCGGCGTTGTTTCATCTTTCAATTCCACAATTAAAGCGATGGGAACCGCTCATAACCAGTTTGCAACTGTTGTGAGAAGGGCAGGTGAAGGAACCCGCGATGAATTCTCCGAGCTGCAAGCCCAGACCCGTATATTTCAGAAGATGTTTTTTAACTTCAGGATTGCAGCATTTATTCTGGGTTTCCTCATCGTGGCATATGCCAACATGCTGACCAGGCGCCTCTCTTCAAACACCGCAAATGCGTTTTCACCTGCCCTAAGCTAACCCGTTTGACATTTTGCCCAAGTCTATTGATAACTTGGTCGTGCAATAGGCTATGGCAACTGGCGTGAGCGTCAGTTGAATGGAGGGGTCAATGAACAAGCAACTCAATCCTGCATCTGCCCAGAATGCTGCGTTGCAGCGCATGCAGCAATTCATGTCGGCTTCGCCCGTGCCATCCATTTCAACCGAACTTCTGGCAACGGCAGATGGTGAGCTAAACCGGGAGCTTAATCATTTTCTGTTTGATCCGCCTTCTGATCCCAAAATGCTGGCGGGCAAGAAAATAGCTATTTGCTGCACCAATGGCGTGGAAGAAGTGGAAATTCTGGGCGCCATGAAATGGCTGAGTGAACATGGCGCAACGGTCCATGTCGTGGCCCCCCACATTGGTGAATTTCCGCCCACCCTGGGCCTGCGTTTTCCGCCTTTGGCACAAACCCATGTGTTGACCGTGCGCCTTATGGAAAATGCGGGATGGCTCAAAATTGACTGCTATCTCGAAGATGCGAAAATCGCTAATTATGACGCCATGATACTGCCGGGGGGAAGCTGGAACCCGGATTTTCTACGTGCCGACAAAAACGCCCAGAACTTCACCCGGGATATGCACGCAGCGGGAAAACCCACCTGCGCTATTTGCCATGGACCCTGGGTCATGGTAAGTGCACGCATGTTGCAGGGCAAAAAGGCAACCGCCGTCTGGAACATTCAGATAGATTTAGAAAATGCCGGTGCTACGGTGATTGATGAACCCTGCGTTGTCGATGGAAACCTGATCACGGCGCGTTTTCCATATGATCTCCCGCGCATGATTCATGCGCTTGCTAAACAACTGGTCGGGGGTTGAGCCATGAACCAGTTCATGAATGCAAAAGAGAACCTGGTCACAGAATCCATTGATGGTCTGATGCGGGCGGGCGGCGACCCCAGAATTGCCCGGCTGGATGGCTATCCTCATATCAAGGTTGTTTGCCGCACCGATCATAAGCCTTCTAAGGTCGCGGTGATTTCTGGAGGCGGGTCAGGCCACGAACCGGCCCACGCGGGTTTTGTGGGCAAGGGCATGTTGACGGCGGCCGTTTGCGGAGAAGTTTTTGCATCTCCCAGTTTCGATGCCGTTCTGGCGGCAATTCTGGCGGTGACCGGTAAGGCAGGCTGCCTCTTGATCGTTCCAAACTACACGGGAGACCGCATCAACTTCGGCTTGGCGGCAGAGCGCGCGCGCTCTCTCGGCAAGCGGGTCGAAATGGTGATCGTAAATGATGACATTGCAATCCCCGGCATCGCCCAGCCGCGCGGTGTGGCAGGCGGTCTATTTGCCCACAAGATTGCTGGCTATCTGGCTGAGAAGGGCGCCTCGCTTGATGTGGTCGCAGCAGCAGCACGCAAAATCGTGTCTCAAACGGTTTCCCTCGGTATTTCTCTAAGCTCCTGCACCTTGCCGGGAATAGGCCGCGAAGACCGTGTGCCGGCGGGCAAAGCGGAACTGGGTCTTGGCATTCACGGCGAACCCGGCATTGAACTTGTTGCCTTTGAAGGCGCCCGAGAGACAGCTGCATTGCTTTATGAACGCCTGTTTGCCCAAGTCAAAAAGGCGGGAAGTTATGCGCTGATGCTCAATAATCTGGGTTCCACCACACAGCTTGAAATGGGCGTGCTGGCTTATGAGTTCCTTAACGCCGACAAAGCCCGGAAAATCAAACTGGTGATTGGACCGTCACTCCTGATGACGTCGCTTGACATGCATGGTTTCAGTGCTTCGCTCCTGCCGCTCAATACGGAGTATGCAACAGCGCTTAAGGCACCCGTGGCGCCAGCCGCTTGGCCAGTGGCACGTGTGCCGGTGAAAGTTCAAAAGTTGAAACTTTCCCCCGAAATCCAGAGCAACATACAGAAGGCAAGCCGCAATGAAATGACCGAGAGCTTTCTGGCCCGTGCCTGCGATGTTCTGATCGAAATGGAAAAGGACCTGAACGGGCTGGATGCCAAAGTGGGTGACGGCGATACAGGCTCAACGCTTGCCACGGGTGCACGGAGCCTCAAGGCAAATCTGGGGAACCTGCCTCTCGCTAACCAAGCCGGGACGTTTGCTGCCATGAGTGATGTGCTGGGAAAATCCATGGGTGGTTCAAGCGGCGTGCTTCTGGCCATCATGTTTGCAGCCGCAGGATTATCCAGTGCCAAAGGCGATGACTTGGCCGCAGCTCTCATGGCAGGACTTTCCCGTATGAAGGAAGTTGGTGGCGCAACAATTGGGGACCGCACAATGGTTGATGCGCTGGAACCAGCGCTTGCGGCCATGCTCGCAGGCAAATCTCTGGAACATGTAGCCGCAGCAGCAAGGATGGGTGCGAATGCCACAGCGCGCATGGAACGGGCAAGGGCAGGGCGCTCAACATATGTGTCTTCGAGCAATCTGGCGGGTGTTCCTGATCCTGGTGCTTGGGCCGTGGCAGAACTGCTGGAAAAACTCTCGGCCTAGCTCGAGTTAATCCGCAAGTCCCTCCAGCACCAGCTTGGTGCTGCTATAAGCCGTTTCCAAATGATCCCGCATGGCTTGTGCGGCGCGGTTGGGTTCGCCGCTTTTGAGCGCTGCGATGATGGCGCGGTGTTTTTCAAGGGTCATTTCACCTTCGCCGGAACGCGGCACCATCATGTGCCTGCATCTGTCCAACTGGCCCTTTGATATTTCAATGGCCCGCCACAGCCGTGGCAACTTGCTGATGTGGGCAATATATTTATGGAAATCATCATCGCGCTCAATAGCTTCCACAAATCTCTTGCGCTCCAATGCCCGGGTGTGCAGCAGCAGAATATCCTCAAGGCGGTCAACGTGAACTGGCGTCATGCGCTTTGCGGCCTGGGCAGCACTTTCAGCTTCCAGCGCGCGGCGAATGAGAAATGCTTCCTCGATTTCTTGAGGGTCCAGCCGTGAGGCGCGCGTGGCCGATTGTGCAATCACTTCCACAAGATTTTCATCACTGAGTTTCTTCACTGCCTCCCGAACGGGTGTTCTTGAAACATCGAGTTCAGCGGCAATCAGCTTCTCGTCAATCACTTCTCCTGGCTTTATATCGCCGGAAAGAATCATGCGCCGGATCAGCGGATAAATCTGGTCACGCATGGGGCGTGAGCGGTCAAGACTTGCTCTTGAAAGGGATAAGGCCATGTCAGCATACTAATATAACAGTTGTGGACAGCAAGGAGAATTGTTGTTTAGTATGGCACAACGATAAAACTTCCCGAGGGAGATCAAGCGTTGGCTGGCACACAATATCCCAAGATTCACAATGCGATGTGGCCGGGACTCGTGGGCAAAGGCCCTGACTCCGAACCACCCATTGATCTCAACACGATGATTGATTTGACCGCCAAGGCCGAGGTGAATGGCGTCAGGTTTGATGGAATTGATATTTTTCTTGCGTTGCCCCACACATCAATCGATGCAAGCGACGATGAAATCAAGAAACTCGCCGACAAGGCCTCCAGTCGCGGCCTGAAGATCGGTTCTTGCGTGGCGCCGGTGTGGCCACCGGTGGGGGGTGGCTCAGCCATGGGTTCAGCCGATGAACGCAAGCAATTCGTCACCATGGTCGACAAGGCTTGCCGTATTGGCAAAAAGCTGCGTGAGCTTGGCGTAAGGCCTTCGGGCCTCATTCGGATAGACTCTGCCTGCAGTGTTGAAGCTTGGGCAAAAGATCCTGCGGGCAACACCAAGCTGATAGCCCAGACTTTCCGGGAAGCCTGTGACGTCGCAGAAGGGCATGGTGAGCGATTGGCGGCAGAAGGCGAAATCTGCTGGGGTGGCATGCACTCCTGGAAAGCCATGATCGATACACTGGAGCAAACCAACAGACCTAAAACCCTGGGCTTCCAGGCAGACATGGCCCATACGCTGCTTTACACCATGGGGTACAATGCCCCTGAAGCCCGCATGCTGCCAGAAAACTATGACTGGAAGGATCGCGCGCCTCTAAACGAAGCTCTCAAAAAACTAACCAACGCCTTGCGGCCATGGACCACCGATTTTCATGTAGCCCAGAATGATGCAACCGTCAAAGGCAGCGGCAGCCACGACAAGACCGGCAAGCATTGTATGGCTACAGACCCCAACGGCAAGTTGGACATTGCCCATGACGCAGGTTACTGGCTGCGCGACGAGAAGGGAAATCTAATTAAGGCATTTCAGCATATTTGCTGGGATGGCTGTATGTTTTCAAATGAAACCATGATGCAACAGCAAACCTGGAACGACATTCTGGCAACCATGATCAAGGTTCGCGACGCGCATGGTTGGGTCAACTGACATGGCGAAAAAGAACCTGAATGTCGGCATGGTAGGTTATGGCTTCATGGGCCGCATGCATTCCAACGCGTTTTCAAAAGTTGGTCATTTCTTTGATTTGCCTTGCGCGCCTGTCCTTAAGGCAGCTTGCGCGCGCGACGAAGAAAACCTCAAGAAGTTCGCTGAACAGTGGGGCTACGAGTCCATCGAAACTGACTGGCGGAAGTTGGTGGCGCGGCCGGACATTGACCTTATTGACATCGCTGGTCCAAACAACCTCCATCTTGATATAGCGATTGCCGCCGCGAAGGCAGGTAAAATGGTGATGTGCGAAAAGCCGCTAGGCCGCAACGTCGCGGAGTCCCGCCAGATGGTTGAGGCAGTGGAAAAGGCCGGCGTGGCCAACATGGTTTGGTACAATTATCGCCGCATCCCCGCCGTGACGCTTGCAAAACAAATGATCGAAGAAGGCAGGCTCGGCAAGATTTTTCACTACCGCACGAAGTTCCTGCAGGATTGGACAATTTCTGCGGACTTGCCACAGGGTGGCCAAGGCCTGTGGCGTCTCGACGTAGGCGTGGCGGGGTCCGGTGTCACTGGCGACCTGCTTGCTCATTGCATAGACACAGCCATGTGGCTGAATGGCGGCATTGCAAGCGTCACTGGCATGACCGAAACCTTCGTCAAGGAAAGACATCACAATGTAACGGGCAAAATGGAAAAGGTGGGAATTGACGATGCCAGTCTTTTTCTGGCTCGCTTCGACAATGGATCGTTGGCAAGCTTTGAGGCTACCCGCTATGCCCGTGGCCACAAGGCCCTGTACACATTTGAGATCAATGGCGAGCATGCCTCGATGCAATGGGACCTGCATGATTTGAATCGCCTGCAGTTTTTTGATCACAAAGACGAAAGCCGCTTGCGTGGCTGGCACAACATTCTGGTAACCGATGGCGATCACCCTTACATGGGGAATTGGTGGGTTCCGGGTGCCACCATTGGGTTTGAACATCCATTTGTACACCAAGCGGCAGACTTCCTGCAGGCATCTGGCGGCAATTTGGCTGCCCCTACGTTCCGTGAGGCAATGGCCACCGATTTGGTCACTGATGCCGTATTGAAATCTGCAAGCTCCGGCCAATGGGAAAACGCCAAGGGATAGCTTGCAAATTGGAAAAGACACGATAGTCTCACTTGCAAATACAGCCTGTATAGGGCGAACAGGGAATGGAAATGACCAAGAGTAACCAGCCTGCATTGAGTTTGTCAGGGATTTCCAAATCCTATGGCAAGGTGCGGGCACTCGATAATCTCTCGTTTGAAGTAGCGGTGGGTCGTTTCTTTGTTTTGTTCGGGCCAAGCTCGGTTGGCAAGACCACAACACTCCGTACCATAGCTGGCCTCGTTCACCCCGACAGCGGCAGGCTCGAAATCCATGGAAAGGATTTCACCCGTGAACCCGTCTTGGGCCGGGGCGTATCAATGGTATTCCAGTCCTTCGCGCTTTATCCTCATCTCACCGTTTTCGAAAATCTTGCCTATCCCTTGCGCGAGGAAAAAACGGCAGCAAGTGAAATCACGCGGCGCGTGAATGAAACAGCGGCGATGCTGAAACTTTCCCATCGCTTGGAGCGCAAGCCCAATACACTTTCCGGCGGTGAACAGCAGCGTGTTGCCCTCGGCCGTTCGCTCATTCGCCAGCCCAAAATTCTCTTGCTGGATGAACCTCTTACTAATCTGGATGCAAAACTCCGCCATGATATGCGGGCCGAATTGAAACGGCTGCACCGCCAGTTCGGCATGACAATAATCTATGCAACGCCCGACGAATTGGAGGCGCTTTCCATGGGAGAGGAAATCGGCGTCATGCGGGATGGCGCAATCGTCCAGCGGGGAACTCCGGAAGAGCTTTATGAATGTCCGCTAAGTACTTATGTTGCAGGGAAAATAGGTTCGCCGCACATGAACATGTTGACCGCTAAAGTAAGTATTGACGGCAGGAGCTTTGAAACGGGACTGGGCAAACTTGCGCCAAATCGCTTGCTCAAGACAGCAATAGCTGGAGAGGCTGCCTTCGTCGGCATCAGGCCCAGCGATATAAGATTGGCCACCAAAGGTGAGAAGGCGATTGCAACACACGTGCGCCTTTTGGAGCCACTGGGCGACATTACAATTGTCTCGGTTGAAGCCAGACACGAGCTGCTGCGCCTCGTCTTGCCTGAGGCCAAGGCCATGGGGCTGAAACTAGGCGATCCCGCACCTATCATCATAAATCCTGACGATATTCACATCTTCCACGCCGCGAGCGGGCAGGTCATGACCTGACGCATGCGACCAGAAGCAACCGGTAACCAAGGGAGAAACGTAGATGACGAACAAGACAACATTAAAAAAGCTTGCGACAGCTATGAGCTTCGCGGCTTTGATGGCACTGGGAGGTGCTGTCAAAGCATCTGCCGAAGATGTGGTGCTGCACATGGCGGTTCCAGACTGGCCCCCTACGCGCATCATGAAGAAAATGTTCGACGAGCAATACAAGCCCGAGTCAGGCAACAAGGTAACGCTCGACGTGGACTTTATCCCATGGCCTGATTTCTACACCCGCGTAAACGCTTCCCTCACCTCCGGCGAGCAGAAGTACAATATGTCGGTATCGGACTCGCAATGGTTGGGTGCATTTGTGGAAGGCGGTTATTTCCGCAAGGTGAATGACCTGATTGATGCGGACCCGGTCCTCAAGGCCACCATGGCCGATATGCATCCTGCACCTCTGAACGCCTATGCAACCTATCCCAATTCCACTCCAAACTATTACGGATTTCCGCAGTTCCCTGACGTTCTGGTGACCTTCGGGCGTTCCGACATCTTGTGCAACGAAGAAGAGCAAAAGAACTTCATGGCGAAGTTCAACAAGAAGCTTCCCTGTACCGGCGAAGAAATCGACGCTATGAACTGGGACGATTTTGAGAATGTTGGCAAATTCTTCCAGCGCAAGAAGGGCGAAATGCTGGCCGGTAAACCTGCCGATGATGATTTCTATGGCATCGCTTACCAAGCCGGCAAAGGCTACGACTTCTCCTCCATGCAGATCAACGGCTTCATCTGGCAGGAAGGCGGCGGTATCTGGGATGAAACAAAGGCTCCTGCTGCGCAGGCAGAAGGTGTTGTGAACTCGCCAGAGTCCGTCAAGGCACTTGATCATTATCTCAGGTTGATTCAGTACATGCCACCTGTAGCCAAAACCGGCACCATGGACATCTTCAAGTCAGATGAGCTTTTCCGTGAAGGAAAAGTTGCCATGAACGTGGATTGGATTGGTCTGGGTGAAGCCTCGCTAGACCCCAAGACGTCCAAGGTTTCTGACAAGCTCGTCTTTGGCCAGGCTCCTGGAACGCCTGGACCTGACGGCAAGCTTGTGCGGTGGTCAAACATCGGTGGTCAGCCCTTCGTGTTGATGACATGGAATACCGATCTCATCAACAAGGAAGCCATGGGCTTTGTGAAGTGGTGGCTGTCCGCTCCGATTCAGCATCAGTTTGCTGCAGGTGGTGGCCAGTCCGCGATGAAGTCGGTTTACACCGATCCGAAGTATGTGACCTATCGCCCCTGGAACAGGGCATGGGCCGCAAGTCTGGATTGGCAGAAGGACGTGTGGCACGTGCCACAATTCTTTGAACTGCTGACCCAGCAACAGGACCAGTTCGACCTGGCCATCACCGGCAAGCAGGACGCCAAGACAACCTTGGACAATGTTGCAAAATTCCAGCAGGACCTGCTGAAAAACGCTGGACTGATACAATAAGCATGCATGACCATGGCGCGCGCAGGAAAACCTGCGCGCGTTGTTTGACTCAACCTGATACAGAGACAGATACACATGACAATGGCTGCTGCGGAAAAGCCCATTCAGGGATTTTGGGATATTTCGCCTGATAACTGGAAACTTGCTGTCACTTTGGGCCTGGCAGTTTCCGCAATTGGCATTGCCTTGTTGCCGCCGACTGCGTCTTTTTGGGTGGCGGGCGCCATGGCTGCCATGGTTGCGGCTAGTTCAGCCATCTATGCCTTCCGCAATCATTACTATGGTGGCCTGCTGGTATCACCCGCTATTGCGGTGCTCTTTGTGATGAATATTTTTCCGCTGCTGTGGTCGCTAGGCCTTTCATTTTTTGCCTACCAAAGCAACCAGCAGAGCATGCGTTTTGTGGGGTTTGGGAATTATGCGCGCTTGCTGACTGACAGTCTAAAAGCCCCGGAACTATGGGGCAACCTCATCAACACCGCAATGTTCACCGTCCTTACCGTTTCCGTGCAAATGATCGTAGGGTTTCTTCTGGCGGTGTTGTTCACCAAGCAATTCCCGTTGCGCCGCTATCTTCTTATTCTTGTTCTCACCCCCATGATGCTGTCCGTGGTGGCGGTCGGCGTATTCTTCTCCTATTACTATGACCCGACCTTCGGGCTCGTGAGCCAGATCATCAAGGCCTGGACGGGTGAACAATTTGTCCTGTTCTCGAACAAGACGGGCGCTGTCGCGGGCATTGTCTTTGCGGATGCGTGGATGTGGTCGCCTTTCGTCATGCTGTTGGTGTTGGCTGGTCTCGTTTCCGTTCCGAAATATCTTTACGAAGCAGCCTCAATAGATCGTGTGGGGCCATGGAGAAAATTCTGGACCATCACATTCCCCTACATTCGCGGCCTGCTCATGCTGGCGCTGCTCTTCCGCACCATCGAAGCCTTCAAGATGGCTGACCTCGTGATTCTCCTCACCAAGGGCGGCAATGGCACCATGACAATATCCTATCACGTGATCCGCATTGCCAATGAGCAGAACAAAACCAGCGAGGGTGCTGCCCTCTCCTATCTCCTGCTGTTCGTGGTAATCGTCCTCACCAACCTTTATCTCTACATCGCCAACCGCCGTACGCAGGAAAGCTAGCCATGGCCAACTCATCCACATTTTGGGAAAAGCTGGGTTTTCGCAAAGCGTCTGGCGTAGGCGAAGCGGGCTGGGGACACACCCTAGTGACAGCCGTGATCAGCCTCATCTATTTCCTGCCGGTCCTGATCATCGTCCTGACATCTTTCAAGTTGCAGAACGAAGCCCTCTCGGTTCCCGCCAAGCTTTTCCCAACCGCCTTTTTTGGCTTGATCCCGGAGCAATATGTTTTCACGCCAACCCTGGAAAATTTCACCTCGGTATTTTCACGCTCCTTCACAACAGGTGGTGCAGCCGAGAGCACCGGCTTTGACCGGTATTTCTTCAATTCAATATTCATCGCAGGAACTTCGGTTCTCCTGGCGCTGGTTATTGGAACACTGGCTGCCTACGGCTTCTCCCGCTATCCCCTGAAGGGCAACGACACCTATCTCTTCATCATCCTGACCACCCGCATGTTGCCGGCCATTGTCGTGATCATTCCTATCATCCTCATGTTCCGTATCTCCGGACTGTCAGGTTCCTATCTCGGCATCATCCTGCTCTATACCGCCTTCAACCTGCCGTTCACGATCTGGATGATGAAAAGCTTTTTCGATGAATTGTCGCTGGATGTGGAGGACGCAGCCCGCATTGATGGCTCATCGGAACTACGCGTCTTCTTCAAGGTGTGCCTGCCGCAGGTTATTGCTGGTCTTGCCGCCACTTTCGTCTTTGGTCTCATCCTCACATGGAATGAATTTTTGTTTGCCCTGTTGTTGACCGGCGTCGATACACGCACCGTTCCCGTTGCCATGAACCAGGCGGTCGCGGGCGGTGGCATTGGCGTGCTGTGGGGCCTGCTCGCGGCCATCGAAACCCTTTTCCTCATTCCCGTTTTCCTCGTCACCTTCTTCCTGCAAAATCATTTGCTGCGGGGCGTGACCTTCGGAACTGTAAAGCGCTGATATGTCAACCATTGAAGTCAAGAACCTCACCAAAAAATACGGCGAGTTTACTGCCGTCAGGAATGCCAATCTTTCCGTGAAAGCGGGCGAAGTCGTCTGTCTCCTGGGGCCATCTGGTTGCGGAAAGACGACAACACTTCGCATGATAGCAGGATTGGAACGCGCGACCGATGGTGATGTGGTCATCGCTGGTAGGCGGATGAATGAACTCCCCCCTGAGAAGCGCGACATTGCCATGGTGTTCCAGTTCTACGCGCTCTATCCGGCACTCAGCGTGGGCGGAAATATTGCCATGCCCTTGCACTTTGAAAAACTTTCGAAAGAAGAAACCGACAGGCGGGTCAACCGTGTAGCCAAAATCCTGCACCTCACCGATGTGCTGGATCGCATGCCGGGCCAGGTTTCCGAAGGCGAAAAACAACGCATTGCAGTGGCGCGTGCCATCGTGCGCGATCCCAATTGCTTCCTGTTTGACGAGCCTCTCTCGCGTCTTGATGTGGAATTGCGCCATTCGATGCGCGGTCAAATCAAGGACGTCCTGTCAAACCTTTCAAAGGCCACTGTGATTGTAACCCATGACCAGCTGGAAGCCCTTACCATGGCAGACCGGATTGCCATCATGCGTGATGGCATCATTGAGCAGGTCGGAACCCCGCATGAGGTATTTGCCAAGCCGGCAAATGTCTTCGTGGCAAGCTTCATTGGAACGCCGCAGATGAATCTCATGGAAGCAGACCTTACCTCTTTTGGCAGCGGGTCCGCGTCTGTTGTAATTGCCGGAAACCCGGTTGAAATAGCAGCAGACCTGGCAGTCTCAAACCTCAAGCCTTCAAAAGTCACCATCGGCATAAGGCCCCGCGCTTTCACCGCCGAGGACCGTGCCGCCACGGATACCATTGAAGCGCAGGCGGAACTCATTGAACCCATGGGGGCGGAAACTCTTATTCACGCCCGAACAAAAGTAGGCGGCGATATACGGGTGGTGGTTCAGCGCAGCCAGCGCGTGAAAATTGGCCAAGTCATGCATTTGAAACCCGATCCCCGGCAAACCCACTTTTTTGGCGGAGATGGAAGGGCGGTGCGGTCATGAATGAGCAAGAAAACGGAATGACGACCAAAGGCGCCCTGCGGCTTGAAATATTCATCATTGGGCTCGGGCTTCTGGCCCTGGTGCTCATTTTCCAACCCTTCAGCATCGCAGTTTTTGCCATTGGAAGCGGCCTTGTCGTTCTTGCGGGCCTCATGAATAATCTGTTGCCACTGGCCCAGCCCGGCGTGCCCGTCAGAACCGTCGTGAAAGTGGGGCTGGTCGTTGCCATGATTTTCTGCATTGTGTTGCTCGTTGCCATTTCTGCAGCGCACCTATATGGCCTGTTTTTCCTCAAACCGCCTGATCCCAATACCGTCACAGGAAAAGCCGCACTGGCAACGCCTCCTTTTTATCGCCAGGCCTTCGTATGGACCCTCATTATAATTACCGCAGGGCTTGCAGCCATGATTGCCTTCATGAACAGAATTCGCAGGTGAGATGAAGTCATGAGATTTTCGGGAAAGCGAGCCGTTGTAACGGGTGGCGTATCGGGTATCGGCGAGGCAGTGGCCAAACGCATTGCCGGGGAAGGGGGTAGTGTTGCGGTCTGGGATCTCAATGGCGCCATCAAAGTCGATATTTCAGATTATGTTTCAGTCGAAGCCGCCTGCGGCGAAACCCTAAAGAGATTGGGCGGAATTGATATTCTCGTAAACAGTGCAGGCATTACGGGTCCTACAGTGCCATTGGCCGAGTTTCCCATTGCTGGCTGGAAGCAGGTGATAGATATCAACCTCAACGGCACTTTTTACTGCAATCGCGTCGTCGTGCCTCACATGGTGGCCCAGAACTACGGACGCATCGTAAATCTCTCTTCTATCGCCGGCAAGGAAGGCAATCCGAACGCGTCTGGATATTCAGCCTCCAAGGCGGGTGTCATCGCCCTCACGAAGTCTCTGGCAAAGGAAATGGCGAAATATAATATCACCGTCAACGCTGTAACGCCAGCTGCGGTGCGCACACCCATCTTCGACCAGATGCCGCAAACTCACATAGATTTCATGCTTTCAAAAATTCCAAAAGGGCGTTTTGGCACTGTGGATGAAATAGCAAGCCTCATCTGTTGGCTGGCGAGCGAAGAATGTTCTTTCTCAACCGGCGCGGTGTTTGATGCCTCCGGTGGCCGCGCAACCTATTGAGAGGGGTAAGCTCATGGAACGCATGGCCCAGATCATCAAGCTCAAGTCGGAAGTCATTGCGGAATACAAACGCATTCACGCAAGCGTATGGCCCGAAATCCTGCAAGCTATTTCACAGGCCAATATCCGCAATTATACGATTTTTCTGAGAGAGCCTGAGAATATTCTGTTTGCCTATTGGGAATATCACGGAACGGATTTCAAGGCTGATACCGAAAGGCTGAAACGCGCGCCCCGCATGCAGGAATGGTGGGACATTACAGACCCCATGCAGGTGCCCTTTGAAACACGAAAGCCGGGCGATTGGTGGGCCGTCATGGAAAACGTGTTCCACACGGATTGATCACCCGTTCCTTGCAGGAAGGTTTTCTTCAAGCGTGCCAAATGCGCGTTGGTAAACATTCTGCTCGGTGTTGGGAATCAATGTGAGATCATCTTGCGCGCTCGCCACCCAGTCCCCCGTCCACACGCCCAAGGTCGTGTTATCAGCAGTGATCGGCCAGAGGCGGGGACCGGACACATAATTCATCCATGGTAATTCACTCTTGGTGATGCGGTAAGAAAAGGAGCGGGTAATGTCGCAGAGATGCAACAACTCCTCGTTCAAATGGCCATTGCCAAAATAGAAATCGCGAATACCGGAAACCTTGTCGGAGCAAGCTCCCTTCCGCATGTGCATCTTTGAAATTTCACCATGCCAGCCGCCCATTCCGGCGAAATCCCGCATCACCGACCATACCTTGTCGACGGGTGCCTTTATGACGCGCGATGTCCAAACCTTGTTGGGTGACCACGCCTTCCACCGTACGCTGCCGTCCGGTTTTTGAACTTTGTCGCGCTTTATCACGTCACCGAGCGAAGCCAGGCCTGCCGCAAACACATCCTGCGAAATAATGCGAACATATTTGCCCGCATCGCCAGGGGCCTCATCAAAATGCGCCTCCCATTCCACAAATGTGGCGTCAGAATGCGTGACCGGCATAAGCCGCATCGAGGCCAGGTAATTCTCGACCGGAAAAGCAGGTTTTTCAAAATTATACGAAAAGCAGTGTCGCGCGTCATCCAGCATCAGGAGGCGTTCGCGAATATGGGTGCCGTCCTGCGTATGAAACGATCTTACGCAGCCAACAACATCGGCATCAAGCCCAAGTTCAATTTCGGATTTTGCAATGCCCGCAGCCCATCTGGGCAACGCATTGAAGTCCCGCACAACAGACCACACGGCTTCCACCGGTGCCTGAATGATCGCGCTCGCATAAGCCTTCGCCATGACGTTTTCCTCAATTGAAATTTATGGTTTCGCCTTGGCCCAGCCACGCTTTATCTGCTTCAAGCCTTCGCGATACACTTCTTCCCGGTTCGGAAAGAAATCCCGCCAGACCCGCGTTGCAGCAGCAAGGGCCGGCATGGCCCTGCCAAAGGCTTCAATTGTCAGTAATCCGTCATACTTCGCCGCCCGAAGAGCCCGATACGTGGCATCCCATGGCACATGGCCCATGCCAGGTGTGCCCCGGTCGTTTTCTGAAATATGCACATGGATCATGTGCCGTTTGATGGTCTTGATCGCAATGACCGGATCTTTTTCCTCAATATTTGCATGGAAAGTGTCATACATCGCCTTGATGGCAGAATGATCGACCTCGTCGAGATATTCGGCAAGTTGTGCCATCGTATTGAGAAAATAGCATTCGAACCGGTTCAGGGCTTCAATCGCGAATTGTAATTCCTGTCTGGCGGCATAATCGCCAACTCTGCGATGATACGAAATTCCTCTTTTGCGCTCTGCTGCAGTAGGACTTGTGCCAGAAAAATAACCCAATTCGGAATGCATGGGTCCAGCCAGAATTTTGGCACCCAGAGCCGCAGTGCAATCAATGAGCCATTTGGTATAAGTCAGCGCTGCATCGCGGGAAGATTTGTCGGCCGCTATAGGATTCTTTCCCGAAGGGCCGATAACACTCACAACACTGCGGCTAAGCCCCAATTTGTCCAATGTTTCGCCAAGGCGCGCATAATGATTGGCATCACCTTCAAAAATGGGAATTTCCACGCTGTCATAGCCCGCCGCTTTCAGGGACTTTAAAATAGGAAGATGCTCAGTGGTAACATGCGGAGTCCACAGCAGTAGATTGAATCCAGTCTGCAATTTATCCCCTCCATTCAGTGACCTATGATCACCCGTATTGCACGGCTTTGTCAAATATAACGCATGAAAGCAAATCTTCGTGACCCCGGTTCCCAGCAGGGAACATTGATCGAGCCCTGGCCTCCAAACATTGGAAGCAAGATTTCTGGCCTTCCACCCTCTGCCGCCATCAAGCGCAATTCCACATTCCTGTCCCGCGGATGGCCCACAACGCCATTCGCATAAGCGAGGTAGAGTACCCAAAGTCCATCAGGCGAGGGATGTGGAAACCAGTTGGAACGCCCGTCATGCGTCATCAGTTGAAGCCCACCGCCATCAGGCCGCATGCGCCAGAGCTGCATGGTGCCGGAACGGCTGGAATTGAACCAGATCCATTGTCCATCGGGAGTATAGTCCGGGCCGTCGCTATGGCCCTTTCCATCAGTGAGCCGTGTTTCGCTTTTGCCATCCAGGCCGCAAACATAAATGTCGAAGATGCCGTCACGCGCCGCGCAATAAGCAAGCGTTGTGCCATCAGGCGACCAGCCATGCCAGTAGGACGGTGTATTCTGTGTGACTTTCTGCGGAACCCCGCCTTCAAATGGCAGGATATAAATGCAGGACTGCCCGTTCTCCGTCCCATCACTGATGACGAGCCGTTTTCCATTAGGGGAAATCCCATGGTCATTGTTACAGGTAGTCGCAAAGCCGGTATCGATTTCGGTGAGATGAGGGGAATTGGAAAGTTCCACTCGGTACAACCGCCCACCGCCATTCACGATGAGGCTTTTGCCATCATGGCTCCAGTTCGGAGCCTCGATAAGGGTATCAGTCTTGAGCACAGAAGTAACCCCGCGCTTCGTGATATCGAAAATACAAAGTTCACTGTGCATCGACTTATCCCGGATCGTTTGCGACTGGCTTTATCCCTGCTTTAGAACATATACTCCACGGGAGGGAGTTCTAAGATGGCAAAGTCAGCGTTGATATTCTGGGGCGGATGGGAAGGACATACGCCAGAGCGAAGTGCGACAATCATCAAGGCCATGCTGGAAAACAATGGCTTTTCCGTCCGCATGGAAGCGGGAACATCCTGCCTCACAGATTCCGCAATGGATAAGCTCGATCTCATTGTTCCAGTGATAACCATGACCACGATCCAGAAGGACGAGCTGCAAAATCTCACCAAGGCCGTGCGCCAAGGCACCGGCCTGGCCGGTTTCCATGGCAGCATGTGTGACAGTTTCCGCAATGAAACGGAGTATCAGTTTATGACCGGTGGCCAGTGGGTGGCCCATCCCGGCAATATCATTGATTTCAAGGTCGATATCACAGCGCCGCAAGATCCAATCGTGCAGGGGCTATCGAGCTTCCCCTATCGCTCTGAGCAATATTACATGCATGTTGACCCCAGTAACGAGGTATTGGCCACCACGACCTTCACTGATGAACATTTCCCCGGTATAGGCGGCGTTGTGATGCCCGTCGTTTGGAAGCGTTACTATGGCAAGGGCCGAGTTTTCTATTCTGCCCTTGGCCACACCGCTGACGAATTTGCTGTAGCCGAAATGGCAACCATCTTCAAACGGGGCGCGTTATGGGCCGTGAGGTAGCCCCAACATTTCCTGGACTTGTGGCAGAAACGCTTCTCCCTGATAAATATTCGGGTTCATGCAGACCAACGGTGAGGAAATGGGTGTCGGAATTTCACTTTACCAAGGATGTACCGGTGGCCGTGACGGGGGCCGAATTGCCTTCCAAGATGAACGGCGAAACGCGTGCCCCCCTTTGGCCCAGGCTCCGACCCTTCGAACATCGTGGATGCCTGCTATCCCTATGGCCGCATTGAAAAACCGAAACTTCCGAAATATGGCAAAGGAAAAACGGCGGCACAAGCGCTCAAGGTCCATCGTAAGGCCATTTTCGCAACCTCCGGCAAAGATGCTACGGGTTCCTACGTCATGTCACCCAAGACGTGATGGAGTTGTATTTTCTGCAGTCCCGAGATTAGACTGCACCATGGCATATGATGACATACGCGCTTCCGTTCGCAAACTTTGCGAAGATTTCCCAGGTGAATACTGTCGGAAACTCGACCGCGATATGGCCTATCCTACAGACTTTGTCCGGACACTGACAGACTTGGGGTTTCTGGCCGCATTGATTCCGAAAGAATATGGCGGAGCGGGGCTGCTCTTATCAGCCGCCGCCGCCATCCATGAGGAAATCCAGGCCTCCGGTGGCAATGGCGCAAGTTGCCATGCCCAGATGTATGTCATGGGCACAGTATTGCGGCATGGCGGAAGCCAAGGGGAAAATCCGTCCCATTCGCACCATGATGAACCACGCAACCACCGAGGTGTTTTTCGACAATTTCAAGGTGCCTGCCGAAAATCTCATAGGCGGGGCAAAGGCTTCCGTTACGTGCTCTCTGGCATGAATGCCGAGCGTATCCTGATTGCAGCAGAATGTGTGGGCGATACCCGCTGGCTCATCGAAAAGGCCAGTGTCTACGCCAAGACCCGCAGTGTATTCGGCCGTCAGATTGGCCAGAACCAGGGCGTACAGTTTCCCATTGCCAAGGCTTACGCCAATATGCGCGCCGCGAATCTGATGGTGAAGGATGCCTTGCGCAAATTCGAAGCAGGCGAGGATTGTGGCGCCGAGGCGAACATGTCGAAGATGCTGGCGCCAGGTGCCGCAGCACGTATGGGTTTGGGCTCAGGGGAACTCGTCGCGCGTCACTCCCGGCTCATTGTTGTCGACATTGTGGGTTATGGCCAGAACACGCAATATCGTGACATGCGGGCCTATGACATGCTCGTGCAAGCCGAAAGCGGCCTCTACGCTGTCACGGGCACGCCCGAAACGCCAGTCAAAGTCGGCGTATCTGTTGCCGATATTGCAACCGGCAAGAATGCCCATGCGATGCTTCTAGAGGCCCTTATTGCACGCGGTATTTCGGGCAAAGGCAAGGTGATCGAGGTGTCGATATTTGACTCCACGGCTGACTGGATGAGCGTGCCGCTGCTAAACTTCAAATATGCAGATGAAGTGGCCCGCCGACATGGTTTGTCTCATGCTATCATCTATCCCTATGCGCCATTTACCTGCCGCGACGGGGAAATCGTCATTGCGATCCAGAATAATCAGGAATGGACGAGGTTTAGTTCCGGCGTATTGGGTGATGCAGCCATTGCAAATGACCGTCATTAAAGAGGATTTCAGCGAGGTGACCTGCAAAAATGCAATCGAAAGTCTCGAAAAACATCAGATTGCCTGGTCGCGGGTGTCGGAAGTTTCTGATGCTGCCAGTCACCCCGCGCTCCGCAATTTTCCCGGGATGCTCCCGGATGGGACAGTGATTGACATGCCGCTGCCTGCGGGCCATGAGCGATTTCCGGCAGGCGCCGTGCCGTCTCTTGGCCAGCACACCGAACAGATCATGCGGGAGTTTGCGAATTGAGCAGCAATTTTAAAACGTGGATCGGCAAGTCCGTTACGCGCCAGGATATTGTGACCCAGCGCATCGTGGATGAATATCGCGCTACCCTTGCCCCTTATTTATTCAAGCCGTCACTTTCGGATGAATGCCCGCCAGGCCTGCATTGGTGCTTGGCACTGCCAGCCCATGAAACTGAAAATCTTGGACCGGATGGTGCTGAAGCCAAAGGCCTGTTTCTTCCACCAATTCCCCTGCCAAGACGCATGTGGGCCGGTGGACAGGTCGAAACACTGTGTCCACTGCGGGTGAATGACCGCATCCAGCGTATATCAACTGTCTCGGATGTGAAAATGCGCGAAGGCAAAGGTGGAAGCCTGTGCTTTGTATCTGTGACCCATGAGATCAGCGCAAATGGCGCACTGGCATTGCGCGAGCGCCATGATATTCTGTTCCGCGAACCTTCCCGCAAGCCCCTGTCGCAAACTGCGGCTGATCCGGCGCCACAGGCGGATTTGGAATGGCAGGTCAAGGCAACACCATTGCTGCTCTTTCGATTTTCCGCAATTACCTTCAATGGCCACCGCATTCACTATGATCTGCCTTATGCGACAGAAACTGAGGGATATGAAGGCCTGCTGGTTCACGGCCCCATGCAGGCGGCACTTACGCTCAATCAGCTTTCGGCTGTAAATGGCAAGGTGCCCAAAGGTTTTGACTATCGTTGCGTTGCCCCCTTGATAGCAGGCCAGACATTTCGGGTTTGGGCCAGGCGTGATGGAACGGGCGGGGCTGCAGGAATCCTCAATTCAGCCGGAGTCATGACAATTGAGGCGCGTGGCCATGAATGATGGTTTTGTCCCCGCCGCTCCGGCCACAAAGAAACCGAGGCAGCTGCGGGTATTGGGAACAGCCGTAGCCGCTATGCACGGCGCGGCCACGGCGACGCGCCGGTGAAAAAACTCTATGCGCAACCGGCGACACAATGAGTTCTGAAACCAACCGTTACATAAGCATGTTGCCGACAGTTCATAATTTGAGTTCTTTCGGATATGATGCACGGATTTTCGGATATTCGGAAAAGCAGGCAAAAAGCTGGAGCTGGCTTCTCGATCCCTGCGCCCACGGCCGCATCATCAGCCTGGAAGATCATTCCGACAAATATGGCAGGCGCTTCGCGGCTGGCGATGCAGCCATCATTGCGTAGAAAAAATCCGGCGCAACTGTAATTATTGAGTAGATCATGAAAACAGTGACCCAGCTTTCAGCAGAATTGCGCAAAGGCAGGTGCGATTCCGTCGAATTGACTGAAGAGGTTCTTGAGAGCATTTCCAACTGTGATAAAAAATCTATTTTCATCGACGTACTGGCAGGTCGTGCGCGCATGGAGGCCAAGGCTCCGCGGCGTAGGTTGAAAGCGGAAAAGCCCTTGAGTGCGCTGGATGGCGTGCCGATAGGCTGGAAGGCTCTCTTCGATATCAAGAGCCGCGTAGATGCTTGAACGCCTCATCGAATACCTCAACAAACATGACCGCGTGGAATGGATGACCTTTGAAGAAATCGCAGCCGATTTCCGTGAGCGCTTCCCCATTGGCGGCAGCAAGCGTCCCGAACTCATCTGATAGTCGGCACGCGCGACATTCTTTCCGGCGGACATAAGCGATGTGCCGTCGGATTTTTTATGTGCGGCGCAATTTTTAATGATCTGGCGGAAGGGTCCCAAATTTCCGCTTGTGCGACAGGTTCTTATGATGGCAGGCTCGGAGGAGTAATAACGGAATGGGAGTGAGCACAGTGAGTGAAGCCGGAGTTTTGCACGTTGCTCCGCTATTTGTGCCTGCTACCCGGCCGGATCGCTTTGTAAAAGCTGCGCGATCTGGAGCAGAGGCCGTCATCATCGATTTGGAAGACGCTGTGGCGCCTGCCGAGAAATCCATTACGCGTGATGCTTTAAGAAGGGAGATGCTTCCGGATTTCCCAGTAATCCTTCGGATCAATGCAGCAGGGACACAATGGTTCGAAGACGACGCAAGAGCTGCACTGCGCCTTGGGATCAATTGTTTGATGTTGCCGAAGGCGGAAAGCGTCGAAGATGTTCAGCGCCTGCGCCAGATTGCAGGCGATGTTGGAGTGATTGCTCTCATCGAATCGGCAAGGGGTCTTGCTAACGCGCGAAACATTGCATTGGCTGGAATTCAACGCCTCGCCTTTGGTTCCATCGACTATTGTGTGGACATTGGTTGTTCTCATGAACCTGATGCGATGCTTTTTGCCCGTTCGGAGGTCGTTCTCGCATCACGTCTGGCTGGCATATTGCCGCCTTTGGACGGAGTGACACTTTCATTTGAGGACCAAGAACTTGTGGAAACTGACGCGCGCCGCGCCGCCAGCCTCGGGTTTGGCGGAAAATTATGCATTCATCCGACACAGATATCCATCGTGCAGAAAGCCTTCGCTCCAACAGACGCGGAAGTAACCTGGGCACAAGCCATCTTGGCGCATGATAGCTTGGGTGCGGCAAACGTCGCAGGAACAATGGTTGATGAACCAGTAAGGCTCCGTGCCAGGCAAATTCTCGGCAGGATTTCAAATCGCAAAGAGCTTTAGTTCACGCGCCAACCTGTCGTTGACAAGGTTTGCAATGACCGCAACTATCGACCTCATCATCTCTGTCTTCTTGCGGCCTTCTTCCTTAAAGCTTGACTGGGCGATATGCCCGTCAATAAATGCAGCACTCACGCAGTGTTGCAGGGAAAACTTGGCGCTATAGGGATTGTTTGAGGCAGAGATGCGCCGAGAGATCAAACGCAGGCAAAACTTTCTGCAAAACCTGGGCGCGGTGGAACCGCGAGCGAAGCCGATCCGGAAGGCCAGTAGCTCCAGCCTCAGTCCAATGCCCCGGGGCCGCCGGACCACATGCAGAACATATCGTATCTATTTAAACCTTGTCGAACGGATTTACGAGGGTTTTATCCCGTTAACCTCTTTATCTAAAGAGTTCCAAGCCCACTGCCGTAGCTTCGCCGCCGCCAATGCAGAGCGAGCCAATACCCTTCTTAGCTCCACGCGCCAGCATCGCATGAAGCAGCGTGACGATGATACGCGCTCCAGAAGCACCAATCGGGTGACCCAAGGCGCAGGCCCCGCCATTAACATTGACGATGCTGGCATCGAGGGAAAGATCGCGTATCGCAGCCATTGCCACCACAGCGAAGGCCTCATTGATTTCATAAAGTTCAACCTCGGACGAACGCCAATCAAGCTTCTCTAGAAGGGTATTGATGGCACCAATTGGCGCAGTCGTAAACTGGGCTGGCTCACGTGCGTGGCCCGCATGGCCTGCCACAATGGCAAGTGGCGTAATCCCTAGTCTTTGGGCCTCCGACGCCCGCATGAGGGCGAGAGCTGCTGCGCCATCGGAAATTGATGAAGAGTTTGCCGCTGTCACCGTGCCGCCTTCCCGAAAAGCCGGGCGCAGTTGCGGGATGCGGCTCATGTTGGCCCTGCCGGGTTGCTCGTCGTGATCAAGAGTGGTCTGCGTGCGACCGGATGCTTCGTTGATAATTTCGATTTCATTCATGAACGCGTGCGAAGCATGTGCTTCAAGCGCGCGCTCAACCGAACGGATGGCAAAAGCATCCTGGTCTGCGCGGGAAAATTGGTAGAACTCCGCTGTATCTTCAGCATATGTTCCCATAAGACGACCGGAATAGGCATCCTCCAGCCCATCAGTGAACATATGATCCTTCACTTCACCATGCCCAAGCCTGAGGCCGCCTCGCACCTTGGGCAGGAGGTAGGGCGCATTGCTCATCGATTCCATACCTCCTACAACAACGCGCGCGTTGGTCCCTGCGGCAATGCTGTCATGGCCAAGGATAAGCGCTTTCATGCCAGAACCGCAGACCTTTGAAACTGTTGTCGCTGGAACATTTTGGGCAAGGCCCGCCCCAAGTGCAGCTTGCCGCGCCGGGTTCTGGCCTAAGCCCGCAGGCAAAACATTACCCATGAATACTTCGTCGACAGTATCGAGCTTGCTCTCGCGCAAAGCCGCAGCGCAGGCGATTGCACCAAGCGTTGTTGCCGGCAGTCCTGACAACTTCCCTTGGAAGCTCCCAATCGGTGTGCGTTTTGCAGCGGTAATGACGATGGGATCTCTATATGTGCTGTCAACCATCACTATCCTCAATGGTGGCGATAATCCGCCCTTCCTCTATCTGTTCTCCCGCCGAAACATTCACCTTGCCAATCTTGCCAGTGCGCAAGGCGGGCAGAGAGAATTCCATTTTCATGGCTTCGGTCACGGCAATGATGTCACCCTTGGATACGCCGTCACCCGGCTGCACATTAATAACACGCACCAACCCCGGCATTGGGGCAATGACCAGGTTACTGTTGTTTTCTTCCATGCCCAGCGTGTGAGCAGCGGATGTGGCAGTGAATTCATGGATCGTATCCCCCAAGGCAATTGTCAACACATTCCCATCATCAAAAAAAGCAAGTCGTACGATGCGGTCACCCCGAAGGATGTGGACAGTATCTTCATCCAAGTCTTGCAAGACGAAATTTGTTGAACCCCCCCTGTATTCTAAAGTGAAGCCCAAGCCTCCCGTGTTGACAAGTTTCATCTGCAGAGAAGCGCCATCAATCATAAATTCCGAGTTCTGCGCTTCGGCATTCCAAAGTCGAAAATTCGTGAGACTATCGAAAGGGGATAAGCTCAATGGTGCTGACAGGTAGCCGCCAGCATGAAGTGCGGTAGCTGCAATGGCCTCCATGGGAGGCTCACCACCCTTGACCAATTTTTCAGCATTCCGATCTATGAAACGTGTATCGAAATCGCCTGCAATGAAACTTTGATCGCAAACCAGGCGGCTGAGAAAAGCGAGATTGGTTCTCAGTCCACCAACCCGCGTTTCTGCAAGTGCTGAAGCCAGCTTGCGGAGCGCCGCGGCCCGCGTCGAACCATGGGAAATCACCTTGGCAATCATGGGATCATAATAGGAAGTGACAATATCTCCCTTTTGATATCCCGTATCAATGCAAAGGTCGTCCTGCCGGGCAAATTGCAAATGCTTCAACTTGCCAGACTGGGGTTGGAAGTTTTTGGCTGGATCCTCGGCATAGAGCCGCGCTTCAATGGCATGGCCAGAGATGGCAATTTCAGCCTGTTGTAAAGGCAGGCTTTCTCCCCCTGCTATTCGCAACTGCCATTCAACCAGATCAAGACCGCAGATCATTTCCGTTACGCGATGTTCGACCTGAAGCCTTGTGTTCATTTCCATGAAATAAAAGCTTTCAGGTGAGAGCCCACGTGACGCATCAGCAATGAACTCCACGGTTCCAGCGCCTTCGTAACCCACAGCCTTTGCTGCATTGACGGCAGTCTTCCCCATGAGTAAGCGCATTTCGGCGCTCATGCCGGGAGCTGGAGCCTCCTCAATAACTTTTTGATGACGGCGCTGGAGGGAGCAATCACGTTCGAAGAGATGGACTATATTGCCGTGGCCGTCTGCAAAAATCTGAATTTCAATGTGACGCGCAATGTCCATGAATTTTTCCAGCAGCACGCGGTCATTGCCGAAAGCGAAAGCCGCCTCACGCCTCGCGCCTTCCAGATTTTCAACAAATGTGTTCAGCCCATCCACCCGCCGCATACCCTTGCCGCCTCCACCCGCGACAGGCTTAATGAGGATTGGAAAACCTATGCTGGCAGCTTCGCGGAATAGGTGCTCTGTGCTCTGATTCTCTCCATTGTAGCCTGGAAGCACGGGAATATCCGCCTTCTGCATTACCCTTCTTGCCTCATCCTTGAGACCCATGGCACGAATGGCGCTTGCCGGGGGACCGATAAAAACAAGACCCGCACGTGTAACGGCCTCGGCAAAATCAGGATTTTCGGAAAGAAACCCATAACCTGGATGAACGGCCTCAGCTTCACTACGTTTAGCGATGGACAGGATTGCGTCGATGTTGAGATAGCTTTCTTGGGCGGGCGCGGGACCAACTCTGAAAACTTCGTCAGCCGTTTGCACATGCAAGGCATTCCGGTCTGCATCTGAACATATGGCAACCGTCGCAATTCCCATGCGCCGCGCGGTACCTGCAATGCGCACTGCGATCTCCCCACGGTTAGCGATCAGGATTTTACCAAACATCCTGACTCACATCCGGAACACGCCGAAGCGTGTCGCCGCCACAGAAGCATTAAGGGTGGCTGCAAGGCTGAGTGCCAAAACATCCCGGCTGCTGGCGGGGTCGATGATGCCATCATCCCACAGTCGCGCCGAAGCATATAAGGGATGACTTTGCGCCGAAAATTGTGAAAGCATCGGCGCTTTAACTTGGGCTTCATCGCTATCGGTGAATGTGCCGCCGCGCTGTTCAACGCTTTCTCGCTTGACCGTGACGAGAACATCGGCTGCCTGTTCGGCGCCCATAACGGCGATACGCGCATTGGGCCAGGTCCACAAGAAACGTGGGTTATAGGCTCGCCCGCACATACCGTAGTTCCCAGCTCCAAAGGAAGCGCCGATGATCATGGTAATTTTTGGAACGGCAGCGGTGGCAACCGCACTGACAAGTTTCGCGCCGTCCTTGGCGATGCCGCCAGCTTCATATTTGCGGCCCACCATGAAGCCCGTGATATTCTGCAGAAAGACCAGGGGGGTGCCGCGCTGGCAGCAGAGCTGGATGAAATGCGTAACCTTGAGTGCGGAATCGGAAAATAACACACCTGCATTTGCGACTATTCCCACGAGCATTCCATGAATATGAGCAAAGCCCGTAACCAGCGTAGGACCATAGAGTTTCTTGAACTCATCAAAATCCGAACCATCCACAATGCGGGCAATGATTTCACGCACCTCATAGGAAATACGGAAATCGGTCGGCACAATGCCTGCAATTTCTGCCGGATCGTAACGGGGCGGCTCAAACGATTTCGCGTGAGCGGCTGAAATGTGCCTGTTCCCGAAATTGGCAATTGCAGCGCGTGCCAGTTGCAGCGCATGACGGTCGTTCAAGGCATAATGATCGGCCACGCCTGATTGCCGCGTATGGAGATCGGCTCCACCTAGTTCTTCAGGCGTGACAATCTCACCGGTTGCGGCTTTTACCAAAGGGGGGCCGCCAAGAAAAATGGTGCCCTGACCCTTTACGATGATAGCTTCATCTGACATAGCGGGAACATAGGCACCGCCAGCCGTACAAGATCCCATGACAACCGCGATCTGGGCAATTCCCTTGGATGACATTTGGGCCTGATTAAAGAAAATCCGGCCAAAATGGTCCCGGTCTGGAAAAACGTCTTGCTGGTTCGGTAAGTACGCGCCGCCTGAGTCCACCAGATAGATGCAGGGAAGTGCATTTTCGAGTGCGATCTCCTGTGCGCGGAGATGCTTCTTCACGGTCAAAGGATAATATGTACCACCCTTAACAGTGGCATCGTTGCAGACAACCATGCACTCCCGTCCCGAGACACGCCCGACACCGGCAATGAGTCCGGCAGCGGGAATCTCGTCGTCATAAACGTCGTGCGCCGCAAACATCCCGATTTCGAGAAAGGGTGACCCACGGTCAAGAAGTGCAGAGATGCGCTCACGGGCCAAGAGTTTGCCGCGCGCCACATGGCGCGCCCGCGAGGCCTCGCTTCCACCTTGTTTGATGGGGGCTGCAACCCTGGCGGTTTCGTCCACAAGGCTCCGCATGCGCGCCATGTTGTCGAGGAATGCTGGCGATTTCGGTGAGATTACGGACTGGATGACACTCATTGCCGGAAACGTCCAATTCACCATCGAGGCATTCAGACTATTGCATCCCTTTGATCGTGTCGAGGGGCAGTCCGGGGCTTTCCATTCGGTGATGAAAAGCGGATAATGTCCCAAGAGGTTGGTTCATGCAATTTGACTTTACCGATGAGCAGCGTGCAATTCAGGAAACCGCCCGCCGTTTTACAGCCGAAGCCATTACTCCCCATGCGGCCCAGTGGGACGAGAACTGTTTCTTTCCGCGCGCCACCGTCAGGGCGGCGGCAGAACTCGGTTTTGGCGCGATATGCGTTTCGACTGAACAGGGAGGTGCTGGACTGGGGAGGATAGAAGCAGCACTGATCATGGAGGCTATGGCCTATGGTTGCCCCTCGACCTCGGCCTTTATCTCGATCCATAACATGGTAGGTTGGATGATCGATAGCTTTGGAAGTTTCACCCTGAAATCCAAATATCTGCCGTCACTTGTGACCTGTGAAAAGCTCGCAAGCTATTGCCTTACGGAGCCCGGATCAGGTTCTGATGCGGCAGCCCTGAAGACGCGAGCAGTAAAAGACGGTTCATTCTATGTCGTCAATGGTTCCAAGGCTTTCATCTCTGGTGGCGGCGAAAATGAAATCTATCTCGTTATGGTTCGTACCGGCAAGGAAGGTGCAAAGGGCATTTCCTGTCTCGTCATTGAAAAGGGCATGGAAGGCGTGTCTTTTGGCGCTCAAGAACGCAAACTTGGCTGGCATTCCCAACCAACGGCCCAAGTAAATTTGGATAACGTGCGTGTCCCGGTTGAGAACTTACTCGGATCGGAAGGTGAGGGGTTTCGGTTTGCCATGCAGGCATTGGATGGGGGAAGAATTAATATCTCCGCCTGTTCCTTGGGCGGTGCCCAGCGCTGTCTTGATGAGGCCTTGATCTATGCACGCAGCCGGCACCAGTTTGGACAGGCCATTGCTGATTTTCAGGCCACGCAATTTACACTGGCTGATATGGAAACCACAGTGCAGGCCGCCCGGGCGCTGCTTTATCTTGCTTCTGACAAAGTCACAGCAGGCGCAGCTGACGCCAAGCGTTTCTCGGCCATGGCCAAGCGATTTGTGACAGATAATTGTATGCATGTGGCTGACCGCGCCTTGCAACTTCATGGTGGATATGGCTACCTAAGGGACTTTCCCATTGAGCGGATCTACCGTGATTTACGGGTGCATTCCATTCTTGAAGGCACCAACGAGATCATGCGGATGATTATAGCGCGGGAGATGCTGCGGCAGTGACAACAGCTGTCCTCATAGTTTCCAGCGAAAATGGTTTGGGCCTTGTCAGACTCAATCGCCCTGAAGCACTTCATGCGCTCACTCTTTCGATGTGCGAAGAAATTATTGAAGCTCTTCAGGCGTGGGAAACCGATCCAGCCATCTCCGCCGTCACAATTGACCATAACGAGGGCCGAGGTTTTTGTGCAGGAGGCGATATTCGCCTGCTGTTTGAGGATCTCCGAAGTGGAGGAAAACAAGCTCGGGCCTTTTTCCATACCGAGTATCGCTTGAACCTTTTGCTTTTCACGCTGAAGAAGCCAGTGGCGTGTTTCATGGATGGTATCGTTATGGGAGGTGGTGCGGGCCTCGCCATGCCATGTCGTTACCGGATTGCTACCGAGCTCACAGTCTTTGCCATGCCGGAAACCGGCATCGGTCTCTTTCCCGATGTGGGGGGCGGTTGGTTTCTGTCGCGTCTGCCAGGTCGGATGGGAGAATGGCTGGCGCTCACATCAGCAAGACTTAATGGTGCTGATTGCTTTTCACTGGGGCTGGCCACCCATTATGTGCCGCAAGATGCGCTCCCGGATATAAAGGTGCAGATTGCCGAACAACCCGAAGCAATTGAAAAAATATTGAAAATCGCGGCAATTTCACCTCCACCTTCCCAGATCGACAATTTCCGCGGAAGTATCGACAGGCTCTTCGCGGCTGACCGGATCGAAGACATTGTCGCAATCCTCAATACCGACTCCTCCCCATGGGCGAAAGAACAACTGACGGTGATCTCTAAGAAGTCCCCATTCTCCTGCAAAATTGCCTTACGTCAGCTTGCGAAAAGTCGCCGGTTGAGCCGTTTTGCTGATAACATGGGGATGGAATTTCGTATCGCTTCACGCATAATATCAAAACCAGATTTTGCCGAAGGCGTGCGGGCCTTCGTGATCGACAAGGACAATCATCCGCGTTGGGTGCCGCCGCGCTTTGATGACGTTACAGATGAAAGTGTTGAAGCCATGTTCGCAGCCCTGCCTCAGGGTGAGGAATGGGCACCACTTGGGAGAGATTTATAATGAATACGCTGATTGTGGAAACTCTTGGGCCCATTCTGTTGATAAGGCTCAATCGGCCATCAGCAATGAACGCCATAAATGATGCCCTTCGCGTCGAGCTGCTCAGCGCATTATCTGATCTTGACGCCCAGCCTGGTTTGCGCTGCGCGGTGATCACTGGTTCCGAAAAAGTCTTCGCCGCCGGTGCTGATGTGAAAGACATGGTGGGTAAGACCACCGCAGAGATGCTGTCGGAAAACTATTTTGCTGAATTTGACGCAATATCGCGGATCAGAAAACCGCTCATCGCAGCAGTGGCGGGCTATGCGCTGGGTGGCGGCTGTGAACTTGCCATGATGTGCGATTTCATCATCGCAGCGGATAATGCTAAATTTGGCCAACCTGAAATTACACTTGGTGTATCTCCGGGAATGGGTGGTTCTCAGCGGCTCACAAAACTTGTCGGCAAGTCGAAAGCCATGGACATGATAATGACGGGTCGAATGATGGATGCCGTTGAAGCTGAAAGGGCAGGGCTCGTCAGCCGTGTGGTGCCTGCGGCATCACTTCTTGACGAAGCACTGGCAGCGGCAAAAAAAATTGCAGCAATGGCGCCCCTGGCGGCGCTCGCCAATAAGGAAATGGTCAATGCTGCAATGGAAATGTCTTTGTCCCAGGGCATACAGTTTGAGCGACGCCTGTTCCAAAGCCTTTTTGCCTTGGAAGATCGCAAGGAAGGCATGTCAGCGTTTATTGAAAAGCGCGAACCAGTGTTTAGCGGGAAGTGATAATGTCATGACTGTCATCGGGTTCATCGGACTGGGCAACATGGGCACGGGAATGGCTGCAAACCTCGTTAAGGCGGGGCATGACGTGCGGGGCTTTGACGTTGTGGATGCAGCACTGGCCCGGGCCGCTGAAATTGGCGCAACGCCTAAGCCTACCGTGAAGGATGCGGTTTCGGGGGCGGACGCTGTCATCACGATGTTGCAAACCGGAGAGCAAGTCCGATCCGTCTATGAGGCGGAAGTCTTCAAGGCCGTGTCGAAGTCGTGCATTCTCATCGATTGCTCAACTATTGATGTTGCAACGGCGCGCGCAGTCGGCGATGCCGCGACTGCACTTGGCCTCAATATGGTTGATGCACCAGTCTCCGGTGGTGTGGATGGTGCGTTCGTTGGCTCCTTGACCTTCATGGCGGGAGGATCGCCCGCCAATTTTGCCAAGGCCGAACCTGTTCTGGCTGTGATGGGCAAGGCCGTGATTCACGCTGGTGCAAGCGGTGCGGGTCAGGCTGCAAAAATTTGCAACAACATGCTGCTGGGGTCCTCCATGATTGCCACCGCAGAAGCTTTTAATCTTGCGATCGGACTGGGCCTTGATCCGCAAGTTTTTTTTGACATCAGCTCGAAAGCATCGGGCCAGTGCTGGTCAATGACCAGCTATTGCCCGGTGCCGGGCCCGGTTCCTTCTGCTCCATCCAACCGGAGCTATGATGGAGGCTTCATGTCGGCTCTCATGCTCAAGGATTTGAAACTCGCCATGGCAGCGGCGCAAGCCACCGGCGCTAGTGTTCCCATGGGAGCACTTGCCGAAAACCTATACCAGAATTTCGTCAATCTTGGCGGTGCTCCAAAGGATTTTTCCGCAATCATCAAGTTGCTTGATGGTACGTGGCGGCCCTCCTGACCCCTCATCCGGTCTCTTCAAACAGTTCCCGGCCAATAAGAATGCGGCGAATTTCAGATGTGCCGGCGCCGATCTCATACAATTTGGCATCACGCAGCAAGCGACCTGCCGCATAATCATTGGTATAACCATTGCCCCCCAGCATCTGGATTGCATCGAGCGCCATTTGGGTCGCCCGTTCAGCCGCATACAGAATGCAGCCCGCTGCGTCCTTGCGGGTTGTCTCCCCCCGGTCGCAGGCACTCGCTGCAGCGTAGACGTAAGCGCGAGCCGCACTCCACGTCACATACATATCGGCGAGTTTCCCCTGCATGAGCTGGAATTCACCGATCGCCCGGCCAAACTGCTTGCGCGCATGAACATAGGGAATAACAACATCGAGGCATGCCGCCATGATGCCAAGTGGTCCCGCTGCCAGAACCACTCTCTCAAAGTCGAGCCCGGACATTAGTATGCGAACCCCTTCGCCTTCCGCGCCCAGTCTGTTCCCGAGCGGCACCTCGCAATCCTGAAACACCAGTTCGCAGGTATTGGAACCGCGCATACCAAGCTTGTCCAGTTTTTTTGAACGTGAAAATCCATGCATACCGCCTTCAACCAGAAATGCTGTAATGCTCTTGGCGACTGCTTCCGGTTCTGTCTTGGCGTAAACCACCAGCGTTTGCGCATCAGGACCATTCGTGATCCACATCTTGCGGCCATTGAGGACGTAGAAGTCACCGCGTTTCTCAGCGCGAAGCTTCATGGAAACCACATCGGAACCTGCCTCCGATTCCGACATAGCGAGCGCTCCTACATGCTCCCCTGAAACAAGCTTTGGCAGGAAGCGATGTTTCTGTTCCTTGGTACCATGCTGGTTGATCTGGTTGACGCAGAGATTGGAGTGAGCCCCGTAGGACAGCCCCACAGACGCGGACGCCCTGCTTAATTCTTCCATCACAACGCAATGGGCGAGATAGCCCAGTTTGGCTCCGCCAAATTCTTCATCAGCCGTTACACCTAGGAAACCGAGTGCACCCATCTCGGTCCACAGATGCATGGGAAACTGGTTACTGCGGTCAATCTCGGCAGCAATCGGTGCCACTTTGTCCTTGGCGAAACGGCGCACGGTGTCGCGCAGCGCGTCGATATCGGCACTAGTTGAAAAATTCAGTCCACCTTCATACATATTTTTCTCCGTGGCAGCCCATAGCCCGCGCCAATCATACTCCGATTGCGGTCCGACTCAATTCGTGCGTATTGTAGGTTCTGTAGAGAATGAGACCTCCGCCCATGAAAAAAGTCTCTCCGCTGCGCCTGCACATTCCCGAGCAGCATTTCAAGCCGGGAGACCAGCCGGATTTTAGCTATCTCAATTTGCCAGAAGCGGGCACGGCAGAGCGTCCAGATATCGATGTCGCGGCATCAGCCACGCGCGATCTCGCATATGGCCTGGTGCGCGTTCTTGACGACGATGGCACAGCCAAGGGCGCATGGAATCCGGGGCTGGACGCCGAAACCTTGCGCAAGGCCCTTCGTATCATGCTGTTGACGCGCATATTTGACGACCGCATGTTCAAGGCCCAACGACAGGGCAAAACACCTTTTTACATGAAATGCACGGGCGAGGAGGCTGTATCGGTTGCCCAGGCCATGGCCCTCAACCGCGACGACATGTGTTTTGCATCCTATCGCCAGCAAGGCCTTTTGATTGCCCGCGACTGGCCGATCTTCGACATGATGTGCCAGATCTACGCAAACAGCCTGGACCGGCTGAAAGGCCGGCAGCTTCCCGTATTATACTCAGTACGCGAAGCCGGATTCTTTTCAATTTCAGGAAATCTCGGCACCCAATATCCCCAAGCTGTAGGATGGGCCATGGCATCAGCCTATAAGCGTGATACGAAGATAGCCTCGGCCTGGATTGGCGAGGGCGCATCGGCAGAAGGAGATTTTCATCACGCCCTGACGTTTGCCGCCGTCTATCATGCGCCCGTCATACTCAATCTTGTCAACAATCAATGGGCCATCTCATCGAGTCAGGAGGTTGCAGGAGGAGAAGAGACGACATTTGCTTGCCGCGCCATAGGGTTTGGATTTCCTGGCATTCGGGTTGATGGCAACGACTTTCTTGCGGTTTATGCAGTATCACGCTGGGCCGCCGACCGGGCGCGCAACAATCACGGTCCCACCCTCATTGAACATTTTACTTATCGCGCCGCGCCGCACTCAAGCAGCGATGATCCTACCCGTTATCGACCCGGAGACGAATATCGGCATTGGCCAATGGGTGATCCCATTACAAGATTGAAAGCACATCTTACGCGTATCGGCGAATGGGATGATGCACGACACACAGCGTTGATCTCCGATCTTGAGGAGGAAGTTGATGCTGACAACCGGAAGGCCCAGAAACTCGGCGTTCATGGCAGCGGGCAACACCACGACCCTGCTTCGATGTTTGAAGACGTCTACAAGGATATGCCGTGGAATCTGATAGAACAGCAGGCAGAGCTTGGAACCCTGAAAGGTCGCAAGCCATGACAGCCATGACCATGGTACAGGCTTTGAATTCCGCCATCGACGTGATGCTCAATCGCGACCCAAATGTATTGGTTTTTGGAGAGGACGTGGGATTTTTCGGCGGCGTATTCCGTGTCACCGATGGGTTGCAGCAGCGTTACGGGCAGCAGCGGGTGTTTGATACCCCGATTGCCGAAAGCGGACAGATTGCCGTGGCAATCGGAATGGGCGCTTATGGATTGAGGCCCGTGGTGGAATGCCAGTTCGCCGATTATATCTATCCAGCCTTTGACCAATTGGTTTCGGAAGCGGCGCGTCTACGTTATCGCTCTGCCGGCGAATTCCACGCACCCATAACTGTGCGCTCTCCCTACGGCGGTGGCATCTTCGGCGGACAGACCCATAGCCAAAGTCCCGAAGGCCTGTTCAGTCATGTCTGCGGGCTTAAAACCGTCATTCCTTCCAATCCTTATGATGCCAAGGGCCTGCTTATCAGTGCCATCGAAGATGATGACCCCGTTTTGTTTTTTGAACCGAAGCGGCTCTATGCGGGGCCATTTGACGGTCACTATGAAAAGCCGATGGAAAATTGGACTAAGCACCCCGCTGGCGACGTACCATCAGGTTATTACGCAATTCCGCTGGGAAAGGCGGCAATTGCGCGTTCCGGCGAAGCGCTCACGATCCTGGCTTACGGCACCATGGTGCATGTGTCCCTGGCTGCCGCGGCCGAAACGGGAGTTGATGCCGAGGTTATCGACCTTCGCTCCATCGTGCCATTGGATATCGAGACCGTCACTGCTTCAGTTGAAAAAACCGGGCGCTGCTTGATTGTCCATGAGGCGACCCGCACCAGCGGTTTTGGCGCAGAACTTTCCGCTTTGGTGCAGGAGCGCTGTTTTTATCATCTTGAGGCGCCGATCCTGCGTGTGACTGGTTGGGATACGCCATACCCTCGGGAATTCGAGTGGGAATATTTTCCAGGACCACTGCGTGTGTCAGAAGCTATCCGAAAAATCATGGCGGGATAGAAGCAAATGGCCCGCGTTGTTTTCAAATTGCCAGATGTGGGTGAAGGCACTACCGAAGCCGAGATCGTCAAATGGTATGTCGAACTGGGCGGCACCGTGCAGGAAGGCGAACCTCTGGTCGACATCATGACCGACAAGGCAACAGTGGAAGTGGCAGCACCCGTATCCGGCCGCATCGCTGCCCGTCATGGTGATGTAGGAACTCGTGCAGCCGTCGGCTCCGAACTTGTTGTCTTTGAGACCGCCAGCAATGAATCTGAACCTGTAGTGAAATCAAGGGCACCTTCGTCGGCGCCGGAAAAGCCAATAAGCGCAGCTCCCGCTTCAGTCCAGCAAATCACCGGAAAGATATTGGCCTCGCCTGCCGTCCGTGACCGCGCCAAAAAACTTAACTTCGACCTTTCGCAAGTCGTGGGTAGCGGTCCCGATGGACGTATACAACACGCTGATCTCGATGCGTTGCTTCTGTCGAAACAAGGTCCGGATTCTTTTCCTGCAGCTCCTGCAATAGCTGCGGCGGAAGAAGGTGTAGAAGACATCAACATTTTCGGTCTGCGTCGGCGCATCGCGGAACGCATGCAGGATGCCAAGCGCCGAATCCCGCACTTCACCTATGTGGAAGAAGTTGATGTGACGGACCTTGAGGCATTGCGGGCAGAACTCAATGCGGCACGCGCTGCAAAGGGCCATCTCACGATTTTGGCATTTTTGATACGCGCCTTGGTCAAGGCCGTAACCGAGCATCCCGGCCTCAATGCCCATTTCAATGATACCGAAGGAGTTATCCGCCGCTTCTCCCGTGTTCATGCCGGCATTGCTACCCAGACCGAACGCGGACTTCTGGTCCCTGTGATCCACCACGCAGAAACCATGAACCTCTGGGAATTAGCAGCTGAAATCTTGCGACTTAGTCAAGCTGCAAGATCAGGCAAGGCAGTCCGTGACGATCTCATCGGATCCACCATCACGGTCACCAGTTTGGGTGCTCTTGGCGGCATTGCCGCAACCCCAATCATCAACCCACCGGAAGTCGCAATAATCGGTCTCAATCGTATCGCCGAGCGGCCCGTGGTTATCGAAGGCGCTATTGCAATCCGAAAGATGATGAACCTGTCTTCGTCCTTCGATCACCGTATAATCGATGGTTTTGCGGCAGCCGCCTTCGTTAAGACAATAAAAACCTACTTGGAAATTCCTGTGAAGCTGATCACCTAGCTTGCAAACCTCCACGTTTTCGGCTTCATCAAGTCTGGTACTTATCATTCGATTTAGATTGCAACCTATGGAATATCCTTTGTCAGTCTGGCGTAGTGTTAATATATGCATAGCTTGAATTTCCCAAACGAGCTGATTGCTCTCATACCTCAACTGCGGCGGTTTGCCCGAAGTTTATGTGGCGACGCGGCATTGGCAGATGATCTGGTGCAGGATTGCATTGAACGTGCACTCAGAAGGCAGCACCTTTACGACTCGGAACGACCCTTGCGACCATGGCTCTATACGATCCTGAGGAACATTTTTATCAGTGGTTTGCGCCGGGATTACCGTTCAACGGTGATAAAAACAGTGGAAGAACTTGAGGAATATGAAGGAGCTACTTTACCGGACCAGGAAGATCAGTTGTCAGTTTCCCTGATTGTGGAAGCATTGGACCTTCTATCGCCCCAGCAACGTGAGGTGACGGTTCTAGTGGGCCTCGAAGAAATGTCATATAGGGATGTGGCTGAAATCATCGGTATACCCATAGGAACCGTGATGTCACGCCTGTCGCGCGCGCGTAAATTATTGCAGGATATATTGGAGCAACGCGGACAAACCGTGTTGAGGCGTGTAAAATGATTATTTTGAAAACGCTGGATAGTTGGGCCATTCATGCCTACGCCGATGGGGAATTGGAAGACCGCGAATGCGAACAAATTGAGAATATCTTGGCCCAGGATCCCCGTGCGCAGGAATTGCTCGAGGCTGTCATGCGCCAAAAGCGTGTGTTGAAAACGGCATATGATAGTGTTTTGGATGAATCCATTCCACCCTCTTTGCTGAGGGCAGCAAGCTACCAAGAAAAGCGGTGCGGACCTTCATATATCGCCATCGCTGCGGCTATCGTGATGCTGGCTTTGGGAATGGCGGGTGGATGGTTTGCCAATCGATATCTTTATATCAGCAACGACGCGCTGCTATCGGACAGGGCGCTCACTGCATATAATTTATTCTCAACTGAAAGAGATTATCCGGCGAAGGGTAGGGTCGCTAATCGAAGCAATGTTGGCGATTGGCTTTCGAAGAAAATTGGCGCGGAATTCAAGGTGCCGGATCTTGTTGCCGTGGGATATAACTTCCTTGGAGGAAGGCTTCTCATGGAAGGCAGCATGCCCGCTGGACTGTTGATTTATGAGAATAGTGCCAAACGCCGACTGGCTATCTATGTAGCTTCCAGCGAATCAGGCAACGAAGATACGCTCTCGATGCGGCAAGTCGGTAAGCTGGTCACATGTTATTGGCTTGAACCAGACCTCGCTTATGCACTTATAGGTGAAGAAACCCAGGAAGC
>JANMAE010000085.1:0-2523 GCA_031359445.1 Hyphomicrobiales bacterium
ATAGAGAATATCGGAGATCAGATAGGATAGGCAGAACATGATCGTGATCATCAATATCAATGACATTTCAAGAGGATAATCACGGTTTCTGATAGATGACACGAAGTATGCCCCAAGCCCCGGCACGCGGAACATAGCTTCTACGAAGATCGAACCTGTGGCGATGCCCACGAACATCGGCAAAAAAACTGTGACCATCGGGATCGCAGAATTTCGCAAGACGTGTTGGAAAATAACACGCGTTTCAGAGAGTCCCTTGGCGCGCAGTACTGTGACGAAGGGTTTGTTCAATGTGTCGAGCATGGCCGACCGCGTGTAACGCGCGTAGGTGGCCAGGGGAATTGTTGCATAGGCGATGATGGGCAGAATCCAACTTTGCGATGTGCCCCAGCCTTTGGCCGGCAACCAACCAAGCCAGACTGCAAAAACCAAAATCAACAACATGGACGTGACGAAAACGGGAACTGTGAGACCCATTGTTGCAACGGCCGATGCAAGATAATCAATCCAACTATTGCGCTTTAGGGCTGCGGCCATGCCTAAGAGAATGCCGAGCGGCACTCCAATCAACATGCCTAGGCCTCCAAGGATAAGACTTGCAGGCCATGCACGAGCGAGGAGTTGCAGCACTGTTTCGCCGGGGCTTTGGAATGGAATGCCAAAATCCAAATGCAGCACGCCATACATGTAGTTCAAATACTGAATGTGTAGCGGTTTATCGAGGCCAAGGCTGGCCATAAGCTTAGCGCGCACAGCCGCTGACACCGGCATGTCATTGCCATCAAAAGGCCCACCCGGCACAGCGTGCATCATGAGGAAGATGATGACTGATACAATGAAGAATGTGATCAGTGTGGAAATGAGACGTTTGATGATAAACATGACCATGGTGTTGCCTCTATGCCGACACGATGGCTTCAACGCGGTGCAGCTTTGTGATGCTGACCAGTTGTGGTGTGTTTGATGTGTCTACTGGAATTAAAAGCTCGCTCCGTGAAATTTGCGGAATAGTTGCCGCAATGTCGTCGCGCGACAGAAATTTGCGAACGCGGCGCTGGCTGGGATTGCGCACTGGAATGGCATCGAGAAGTGAGCGCGTGTAGGGGTGGCGCGCATTGGCGAAAATCGTTTCCGTTTCTGCTTGTTCAACCACGCGGCCATTGAACATGACTGTGACACTGTCGGCAAGCGAACGCACGACACTGAGATCATGACTGATGAACATTATCGCAAGGCCCATATCACGCTGTAAATCCAGCAGCAGATTGATGATCTGGGCTTTCACCGAAACATCAAGGGCTGAAGTGGGCTCATCAGCAATCAGAACGGTGGGCTTCAGGATTAAAGCGCGGGCGATGGCAACACGCTGGCGTTGGCCACCTGAAAGTTCGTGCGGGTAACGTTGGCCGTAGCTGCGTTGCAGGCCGACGCGCTCCAGCCATTCGAGTGCTGATGCGCGCTGTTCTGATGCTGTGCCAAGCCCATGAATATGCAATGGCTCAGCCACGATCTGGGCCAGCGTCATCATCGGGTTGAGTGCAGAATAGCTATCTTGAAAGATGACCTGCATGGACCGGCGAAATGGTTTCAGCGCCTTATGATCAAGCTTGGTGATATCCGTGCCATGGAGCAGGATTTTGCCCGATGTCGGCTTAATCAATCGCAATGCCAACATGCCTGTTGTGGTTTTGCCTGAACCAGACTCGCCCACAACGGCGACAATCTTGTTTTGCGGCAAAACAATGTCGATATTTTTGACCACTGAGAGAGTCTCGTACTTCGGCACAAAGTGACCACCGACGCGGATGGCGTAATCTTTGCAAATATTGCGCAGTTCGAGTGCCGGGGTCATTGCATCACCCAACAGGCTGATTGTCGGCCACCTGCAAAAGATTGGAGGGGCGGGGCCATTTCTTGGCAACGTGTTTCAGCGAGACCGCAGCGCGGATGAAACGGGCAGCCCTTTGGCGGATTGGCGGGGTTGGGCGAAGCGCCTTTGATTTCCCGAAGTCGGTGGCGGCCTGCGTCGGCCCCGGGCATGCTGGCCAGCAATGCAATGGTATAGGGGTGGTGTGGGCTGTCGAAAACATCCTGTACCGGCCCTTGTTCCATCACCTTGCCCCCATAGAGCACGACAACACGGTCAACCGTTTCGGCTATCACACCGAGGTCATGTGTGATCATGACAAGACCCATTGCAAATTCTCGTTGTAGGTCTTTGATGAGTTGCAGGATTTGCGCCTGGATCGTCACATCCAGTGCTGTGGTGGGTTCGTCCGCAAATAGAACCTGCGGACGACAGGATAGCGCCATCGCAATCATCGCCCGCTGCAACATGCCGCCCGACAATTGATGAGGGTAGCTCGCGAGAACCACCTCGGGCTTCTTGATTTCGACACGCTTGAGCAAGCTTGCGGCTTCGGCGCGCGCGTCTTGATAAGAAACTTTCCGGTGGGCCTGGATGGTTTCAATAATTTGGTGGCCCATCGTAAAGACGGGGTCGAAAGCCGTCATCGGGTCCTG
>JANMAE010000096.1:0-28505 GCA_031359445.1 Hyphomicrobiales bacterium
CCGGCGGCTTCAAAATCTGTGTTGCGTGTCCAGGAGACGTCACATGAAAAAGTTTCTCATCACAACCGCACTTTTGATTTCGATGGCAACATATGCCGGAGCCACCATGACGAGCGGCGGCAATGACAATGGCAATGGCAATGGCAATGGAAACCAAGGCAGCTATAACGGCAACGATAATGGCAATGACAATACCGGATCCCATAACGGCAATGGCAACGGCAACGGCAATGAAGGCAACAGCAACGGCAACTCGAACGGAAATGAAAATTCCGGCAACGGCAACGGCAATGGAAACGGCAACGACAATGAAGGCAACCGTAATGGCAATTACAACGGCAATCACAACTGGGGCAACTATAATGGCAACGAGAATGGCAATGGCAACCACCACAGGCATTATTGCTATCATGATTGCCATGCAACTTAATTCGTAGACCCCCGCAGGAAGATGGTACGCCCTCCCATCTGAGCAACGTGTGTGACGTTAGCCGCCCGAGCCTCCCCAAACGGGCTCGGGTTCCCGCAGTCCTCTCGAATGCGGCAAGCCTTTATCGTGTGGAGAATGACATGAAACATATTTCAATCGCCCTTTTAGCTCTCGGGCTTTTTGCTTCAACTTCGCTGGCCACGGACCGAATTGCCGCCTATCGTGACGGAATATTCGGTGGACAAGCCAACATCGGTTACAACAACACAGGCACCGGAAATGTCGGCGCTTTCAATGGTGGAACCGGAAACGTCGGTTCCTTCAATGGAACCGGAAATGCCAGCCCCACCAGCGGCAACAACAATGTTGGCGCTTTCAATGGCAACGACAATACCAGCGTCTACAACGGCAATGGCAATGTTGGGGGTGGCAATGGAAATTCCAATACTGGAGCCCATAACGGAAATGGCAATATTGGATTTCACAACGGAAACATGAATTCCGGCAACTATAACGGAAACCGCAATATTGGAAGAGGCAATGGCAACCACAATGGCGGTTCGCGCAATGGCAATGACAATGTTGGCAATTACAATGGCAACAACAATGGTAATTTCACGGGCAAGTAATATTGCATATGCAATGTCCGGTCCAAATTCCTTTGATGTCCATTCACGGGGCTTGGCATCACGTGCCATGACCCCTGGCGTTACAGCTCTCACAGTGAGTTTGCTGCTGAGCCTTGCATGTGCAAGGCCCTCCTTCGGCGCAGAAGCATCCTCATGTGAGAGCACTTATTCCCTTCAGATTCCCCAGTCAGGCGGGGGGCGCGGAAATGGCAACGGGAATGGAAATTCTGGAAATGGCAATGGCAATGGCAATTCGGGAAATTTCAACGGCAATGGCAACGCAGGAAATTTCAATGGCAACGGCAATCCGGGCAATTTCAGGGGCAATGGCTACGCCAATGATTTTAACGGAAACGGCTGCCTGGAAAATTTCGATTACCATGCCAATAAATGGCGTCCCAGGCGCCATCGCTATTACGACTGGGATGGCATGAATTAAATTTCAGTTCAAATCGCTTGATGAAAACAACGACATTGGGACATGGCCTTATTCGGCCGATCTATCCATGGCCAAGACCTGCAGGCGATTATGGACCCCAAGTTTCTTCATGATGTTGTGCAGGTGAATTTTCACAGTTCCCAATGAAAGGTCCAACTCATAGGCAATCTGCTTGTTTGCCTTGCCGGATCGCAACAGTTCAACAATCTGACCCTCGCGCGGCGTCAAATTCATTGTTAGCGCGCCGAAATTTTCCGGATTCTTTTGCTTCTCGCGAAAAAAGCTTTCCACTGGAGCGTAAATGCCGCCGGCAAGAACCAGGTGGATCGCCTCGAGAGCAACATTAGCTGGAAAAACGGTTGGAATGATGCCGCGTGCACCGTGGTTCAGAAGCTCTCGAATGAAGCTCGAATCCGAGATGTCAATCATGACGATAATAGGGCACAGAAAATTGCAGCTTCGCAATTTTGTCATGTCCTCGAATATCGAGCGTCGTGATGACGCGGTGGCATATAAAAGCACCGCGAAGATCTGCATATGCTGCTTGCAGTTGATCATTTCATCTATATCGCCGTAACCCAATGCGGTGAGCCGCTGGTGATCCGTCACGAAGCGCACAACACATTCACGGAGCATGTTTCTGGGATCGATTACAGCAATGTGGGGACACGAAGCGTGTATGGTTTTGGAAATCGGCCCAGTGGTTTCGGAGGCTTTCTCAATTTCCAGTTCAGAAGATGGCAGCTGGCGTGACGCATTCCCATTAGCAGCGGGTGGAAGTTCAGAAAGACTTGGCAACTTTTTTGGATCTGTTGCGTACATGATCTTCTCCTACGCCACTCACCCCGCCCCGCCGTATATAGTCCCCTAAGGTTTCATCACATTTGATTCGCATCAGTTACGTGTACAAAATAATTTCATACCGAGATGCAAATGGATAAAGTTTGTAATTGAAGACGCGACACCAAAGAGACGCACTCTGACTTCCCTCATCCAGCTTCGCTGGAAAAGCGTTTCTTGAAACCAACAAACAACTTGAAAAGATTGCCCTCGCGGTAATTTACTCACGCCACAGTAGGATTTATCATCAACATAAAAATAATGAAATGTCAAGGTTTTACGCCTGTGTAGCGGTGTACTCCACAGTTCCGCATGAAACTCAAAGCGGTACCAAACCGCGGAGAAGAATTTGCGATAAGGCTTCCTGTGCAGACCTTGGATCAAGAGGACGGCCCAGCACGGCATCCACCTGAACTGAAAAATCGGCGTAATGCTGGGTGATGGCCCAGATGGCGAATATGAGATGATAGGGATCAACGGGGGCGAGTTTTCCATCGGCAATCCATGCCCTGATGACGGAGGCCTTGTCGTCCACGAGTTGCTTGAGCGGGCCATTCAGAAATTTTCCGATCATGGGGGCGCCGTGGAGAATTTCATTGGCAAAAAGCCTGGAGGCCTGCGGGTTGGAATCAGACATTTCCAGTTTGGCTGCGATATAGCGCGAGAGTTCCTCCAGAGGATCGCCATCAGGATCAAGGGCGCGCAGGGGTTCGAGCCAGTCGGTGAGCGTGTGTTCGAGCAGGGCCACATAAATATCCTGCTTCCTGCGGAAGTAATACAGCAGGTTGGGCTTCGACATTTCTGCCTTGGCCGCGATCTGGTCGACGGTTGCGCCGCGAAAACCGGAAGCCGAGAATACGTCGAGGGCGGCAGCCAGGATGGTTTCCCGGTTGCGGGCCTGGATACGGGTGCTGACGGCGGGTTTTGCTGCGGTGTGGGGCATTGACAGGGCAGTCTATTGTTCTTGACCAAATGGTCAAGCATCAGCTGCATGTCGCCTGAAGGTGACCTCCGCCACCAGGCCGTGGCCGTCCTTTCGGTTACGCAGCGTGACTTTGGCTTGGTTGCGGGCAGCCAGGGCCGCTGCAATGGACAGACCCAGGCCACTGCCTTCGGAAGCTGAGGGATCGTGGCGATAAAACCGGTTGAAGACCAACGGCAATGCGTCTTCGGGGATTCCCGGACCTGAATCGGTCACCGTCACGACTGCGGATGGACCCATTGCACGGACTTCCACATCCACTGTGCCGCCTTCGGCGGTGTAGCGCACGGCATTGTCCAAAAGGTTGCCCAGGAGCATGACGAGATCGAGCCGGTCGCCTTCGACCTCTGCTTCTTCATCACGAACAAGGCCTAGATCAATGCCCTTGCTGCTGGCAGATTGATAGATGTCCGCGACACTTGCCCGCACGACCTCGGGGAGGGATACGGTATCGCTGGCCTGCGGGGGCCTGGTGTGATCGGCGCGGGCCAATTTCAGCAATTGCGTGAGGAGTGCTGACATGCGGGCAAGTCCCTGTTCCAAGGGCTGCAACATTGCCGCCGACCCTGTTGGTGTCAGGATACGTTTTGCATTTTCCAACTGCAGGCTAAAGGCGGTGAGGGGCGTGCGGAGCTGGTGGGCCGCGTCGGAGACAAAGCGTTGGCGGAACTCCAGCAATTCGTGCTGGCGCACCAGAATATCATTCATGGCGTCCACCACGGGGACGAGTTCGCCGGGAATGCCAGCGGGACTGAGTTCCACATTGCTGCCTGCCTTGCGGGCATGAAGACCAGAAGCCAAAGCATGCAGCGGCATGAGTACACGCCTCACCACAAAGCCCACCATCACCCAGGCCAGGGGAATCAACAGGGCAAGGGGAAACAGGGTATTTGCCATGGAGCTTATGGCCGCGGCTGTGCGGATTTCAGTTTGCTGCGAGACCTGCACGGCCCGGTTTTCCGCGATCAGCGTAAAGGTGCGCCATTGCAAGCCCTGGCTCTCATGGTTGTAAAATCCGGTTACGGTTTCCACCGGAAGATCCACCTGCGGATCCGAGTTGCGAATGGTCTTGAAATTATTGTCGAGGATGTGGATGATGATGCGGTCGTCGGGGTCGGCGCCCGCTATGATGCGCGAACTTTCGCCCGCAGCGCTTGGAGTGTCGCCCACACTGAGGGCGATCTGGCGGAGCTGGTCATCCAGAAAGCCATTCACTTCGCCGAAGGACACAAGGCCCGTACCCACAGCACTTGCAATGCCCATGAGCGTGATCAGGCCAAGGAACCAGGCGGTGAGCTGGCCGCGCAGGGTTTTCATGGCGCAACGCTGGGGATCATCCAGCCCGCGCCCCGTATATTACGGATGATATCTGTCCCAAATTTCTTGCGGATGTAAAAGATGAGGACATCCACCGCATTGCTTTCGACTTCTTCGCCATGGCCATAGAGCCTGTCTTCGAGCTGGCTGCGCGAGAGGATTGTGCCGGCGCGTTCAGCCAAGGCCTGGAGCAGGGAAAACTCGCGCGCGGTAAGGACTTGGGTGATGCCGCGATATGTCACTTCATGACTGGCCAGATCGAGGGTGACTTCGCCACTTTCAATCCTCGATGCGATGTGGCCTGACTGGCGGCGGATGACAGCGCGGATGCGTGCCATCATTTCACTGAAGTCAAAAGGCTTTGTCATGTAGTCATCGGCACCGAGATCCAGACCGCTGACCCGCGACGACAGATCGTCACGCGCACTGACGATAAGGACCGGGGTTTGCAGTTTGCTGCTGCGCAAGGATTTCAACACCTGAAAGCCTGACATGTCGGGCAGGCCAAGATCGAGCAGGACTGCCGCGTAGTGATTGCAGCCCAGGCATTCCATGGCGTCGCCGCCGGTGGTTGCCCAATCCACGGCCATGCCTTGCGAACACAGGCCCGCGCGCAGACTTGCGCCAATCATGGGATCATCTTCGATCAGCAGGAGACGCATTCAAACTTCCGGTAGCATATGCCTATTTGTTCGATCGGTTTACCCCAGCCAGCCATGCACCATCATGAATATTTTGTAATACAAGGCTAATTCACCCCTAATTTTGCTGCGCCATAACGGCGGTCGAGGAAACACCTCGCGCAGGATTTCACACAAACAGGAGTTTATCATGAAAACCATCCTTATCTCCACCGGCCTTGCCGCGCTGCTTTTTGCAAGCTCCGCCATGGCAGCAACGACCACAACGACAACCACCCCCGTCAAGCCCGCTGCTACGGCTATTGCCGCCACGTCCTGCGATGATCTTTCAAAGCAGGTCGATGTCGCGCTGAAGGGCAACACGCTGAGCCCAACCGATCTCAAGAAGGCAACCGAACACGACAAGGCGGGCAGGGATCTGTGCAAGGCCAAGAAGAACACCCCGGCCATTACGGAATTTGAGACTGTCCTGAAGATGCTCAAGAAAGCCTAATCCATCCCCCGCAATCCCTACAAACCTGGAGATTATATCATGAAAAAGACAATCCTGTTCCTTGGCCTCGCCGCCATGATTTCAGCAACGCCCGTATTTGCCGCCACCCATTCCGGCAAACCTGTGATGATCAAGCATGCTGCTGCAATGTGCATGGTGAAGGGCAAGAAGGTTGCTTGCGTCCATCATGCCAAGCGCCACGTGATCCATCATGTGAAATCCACCGCTGTGGCGAAACCGGCTGTGGCAAAAAAGGCTTACTGACGCCTGATTTACCGTCAGGCCCCGGCACACCCAGTTCTCTGGTGTTTGCCGGGGTTTTGCTTTATGAAGCGGGTCAACTGGAACGCCATCCGGATATAAATCCTGCTTGGCGTCTCCCTCCACCTTCAAAAGCAAAGCAATATCCATTGGCATTTCCCTCCACTCCCGCACCCATCGCGCGTGCCCTCACCGAACGCAAATACGAAGACCCGACGCCCGTCCAGCTGGCTGTCCTTGAAGAAAAGGCTGAAAATCGCGACCTGGTGGTATCAGCCCAGACGGGATCTGGCAAAACCGTGGCCTATGGCCTGGCCATTGCCGCAAACCTCCTGGGAGAGAACGAGAAATTTTCACAAGAAGCTTCTCCCGTGGCGCTCATCGTGGCGCCCACGCGGGAACTGGCGCTTCAGGTCGAGCGCGAACTGGAATGGCTTTATCATTATACGGGTGCGCGCATTCTCTCCTGTGTTGGCGGCATGGATCCCAAGCGCGAACGCCGCAGGCTGAATGATGGTGCGCATATCATTGTGGGAACGCCGGGCCGCCTGCGCGACCATTTGGAACGGGGCGTGTTGAACATTGCCGACCTCAAGGCTGTGGTGCTTGATGAGGCTGACGAAATGCTTGACCTGGGCTTTCGCGAGGATCTGGAATTCATTCTTGAAGCCACGCCTGCCAGCCGCCGCACGCTGATGTTTTCGGCAACCATGCCGAAAATCATTGCCAATCTGGCCAAGCGTTACCAGAAAAACGCGCTGCGCATTGAAACCACGGGGCCCGCACGCGCGCATGCCGATATTGAATACCGCGCCATGCGGGTTGCACCCAATGAAGTGGAGCATGCTGTCGTAAACGTGCTGCGTTTTGTGGAAGCCACCAGTGCCATCGTGTTCTGCAATACGCGTGATCATGTGCGGCATCTGCATGCCACACTCTCCGAACGCGGGTTCGCTGCGGTCAATCTTTCGGGCGAACTGAGCCAGAGCGAGCGGAACCACGCCTTGCAGGCGCTGCGCGACGGGCGCGCGCGGGTTTGCGTGGCAACCGATGTGGCCGCGCGCGGCATTGATCTGCCCAATCTTGGCCTTGTGGTGCATGCCGATTTACCCAATGATGCGGAAACGCTGCAGCACCGCAGCGGACGCACGGGCAGGGCTGGCAAGAAGGGCGTGAGCATTGTGCTCATTCCGCTGTCACGGCGGCGCAAGGCCGAACAGATGCTGGCGGCTGCAGGCGTGGATCCCGTATGGAGCGGGCCACCACAGGCCGAAGACATCCGCCGCCTCGACCAGCAGCGCATGCTGCAGGACCCCATCCTCACGGAAGTGAGCAGTGAGGAAGACCTGGAAATGGCGCGCGCCGTGCTGGCCACGCGCAGTGCCGAAGAAATTGCAGCAGCGCTCGTACGCATTTACCGTTCCAAACTGCCAGCTGCCGAGGATGTGTTTGATCCAGGTCCCGGCCGGGATTTCCGCGAGGCCAAACCTGCAAGGCGCGACGACCGCGCTGCTTCAGAGCCGCGCAATTTCACCTGGTTCAGGCTGGATATCGGGCGCAAGAACAATGCCGATCCCAAATGGCTGCTGCCCATGATCTGCAGGCGGGGCAAGGTGGTGAAGGCCGATATTGGCGCCATCCGCATCACAGATAATGAAACGCGCTTCGAAATCGCCAATGGCGTGGTGGAACGCTTCACGCTGGCAAGCCTGGTGGCTGATGATGAAGATGTGAAGATCGAGCAGATCAGGGGGCATGGTGACGTGGCACCTAGCCCACGCACCTCCGAGCGCAAGCCTGGTTTCAAGGCCAAGCGCGAAGAACCCGCACCGCGGTACGAGGATCGCAAACCCTTTGTTGAAGTTGATGCATCCAAGCCTGCGGGCTACAAGCCGAAAGCTGAGGGTTACAAGGGCAAGAAACCCTTTGGCAGCAAGCCCCGCTTTGCGGGTGCTGCAAAACCAGTGCCTGAGGGTGAAAAGCCAGCTTTCAAGGAGAAGAAAGCGGCGTGGAAAAAGAAGAAGCCCTGATCAGTTCCCGATCGGCTTTTTCAAGGCGCGCGCCTTTGCCAAGTCGATCTGCTTCTGGCGTTCGCGGGCTGAGGCCTTCGACTTTTCACTTGAGGTGGAGAAACATTTGGGGCAGCTCACGCCTTCCTCGTATTCGGGAGACGCCATGTCAGCGGGTGCGAGCGGCATGCGGCAGCCGTGACACATTTCCAGCATGGTGGGAACGAGGCCATGGCCCACGGCCACGCGGTGATCGAAGACGAAACATTCACCCTGCCACTTGCTGTCTGCTACAGGCACTTCCTCCAGATATTTGAGGATGCCACCCTTGAGGTGGTAGACCTCGGCAAAGCCAAGGCCTTGCAGATAACTTGACGCCTTTTCACAGCGAATGCCGCCGGTGCAGAACATAGCCACTTTCCGGTTTCGGTCGGCGCGGAGCTCACGCCCAACATATTCCGGGAATTCCCCAAAGCTTTTTGTGCCGGGATTGGTAGCACCTGCAAAACTTCCGAGCGCCACTTCATAGTCATTGCGGGTATCAATGAGGAGGATGTTAGGGTCTGAGATCAAGGCATTCCATTGGGATGCCTCCACATAAGTGCCAACCTGCTGGCTGGGATCCACGCCTTCCACGCCGATGGTCACGATTTCTTTCTTGATCTTCACCTTGCTGCGGTAAAATGGGTCTTCAATGCAAAAGGATTCCTTGTGGTCAATGTCGGAAAATCTGGGGTCCTGCTTGAGGACGGCCAGAAATGCATCCACGGCGAGGCGGGTGCCGCTAATGGTGCCGTTGATGCCTTCAGCCGCCAGCAGCAGCGTGCCCTTGACGCCATGGGTTTTCATGGCCTGGAGAAGGCAGGGCTTCAAGGCTGCGGCGTCGGCCACGGTCACAAATTTATAAAGGGCGGAAACTACGATCATGAGGGGGCTTTTATGACCTCTGTAAGGCTTTTTCAATTATTGGACTGTTAAGGCTTTGGAATAACGGGGAACAAGACGACGACATGCCAGATTTCATACTCAAGGCGGGGCTGGAACTCCCCTTTATACTGCTCTTGCTGGCGCTTATGGGTTTGCGCCGCAGCGTTACACCACGCGCAAGCCTTTTGGTGCATGCGCCGGTTACCGACGTGTTTGCCCTGCTCGACCCCTATGATGGCAAGGTGCAGACGTGGAACCAGACGAAGGTGATTGCGGAGTTGGTGGATGCGTCGCGCCAGATATTCCGCATGACCTATGCGACCACACTTTCCACCGGGGTGGTTCAGCAAACGCAGGCGCTGTTCAGGGTGGCCGAGCGGCGTGCGCCGCACTACCTCGAGCTGGCGCGCGAAGGTATTGCGGGCAAGTCGCATAATAATGAACTCCTGAAGATCGTGGTGGAAACCGAGGACGCGGCTGATGGCACACAGCTCAAGCTTGCCTATCACTGGGGATCGCGGCCCATCCTGGCACAACTCCTGGCGCGGGCTGATTTATGGGGTGGTATATACAGGCTGAAAGGACTGGCGGAAACCGGCAAGCCGGATGAAACAACACATACGCTTATTTCCCTTGCCGTTTCGGTGGTCACCGGGCTGATGGCATTTGTTGCCTTCGGCATCCTGACGGGCTGGATCATTGCGGCGTTGTTGCTGGCTGCCCTTATGGTGCATGAGTTTGGCCACCTCCTGGCCTACAGGCTTATTGGGCAACCTTGGGGAAAGCTGGTGTTCCTGCCATTTCTTGGGGCCGTTGCCGTGCCGCGCCTGGCTTTCCAGACACAGGCGCAAGCGGTATTTTCAGCGTTGATGGGACCGGGGCTCAGCGCGGTTCTGACAACCATTATTTTCTTCGGGTCCGGAGTTGAACTCGACAGCATGGAGTGGCCGCTGAAATTTGCCCTGGTCATGACCGCACTTAACCTGTTCAACCTGCTGCCGGTTGAACCGCTGGATGGCGGAATGGCGCTGCGGTCGATCCTGGCCAAACTCATGGGGCGCTTTGCCCGCTATGGACTGCTGCTGATCGGCGGCCTCATCATACTCAGCGGATTTTATCTCGAACAAGTGGTTCTGCTGATTTTTGGTGGCATATCGGTGTTGGCCAATATAAGGCCGCGTGTCATTGATGCGGGCCTTGCGCCACTCTCATCGCTTCAAGTAACCGTTGCTATTTTCGGCTATGTTGTGATCGTTGTGGGTTATGTCAATGTTTTGCAGGGTTTTGCCGGTTTGCTGGGATGAGTGGAGTTTCTGCAGCGCTACTCCAAAAAATTTCCAGCGGCGCGCTGCAGAATGATATCCTGCAAATCGCAGTAGGAAGCCAGCTTGACAGGCTCGCCCTGGCGCTTGAGGCGCGTGAAAGCCAAGGATTTCTGGCGCGGACCTTTGGTTCCGGCCCGGCCCCCAAAGGGATCTACATCTACGGAGCGGTAGGGCGGGGCAAGACCATGCTCATGGATTTGTTTTTTGAAAATCTCGCCGTCACGTCCAAGGCGCGCATCCATTTCCATGCATTCATGCAAGATGTGCACAAGAGGCGGCAGGGCCTGAAATCGGGCGATGTCATTGGCGCAATCGCAGGCCAGCTTGCGCCTCTCATGCAGGTGCTGTGCCTTGACGAAATGCAGGTTTCCGACATTGCAGACGCCATGATCGCAGGTCGATTGTTGCAGGCCCTGATGCAGCGGGGCACCGTTATTGTCACCACATCCAATGTGCCGCCTGACGGGCTTTATGCGGACGGATTGAACCGCGACCTGTTCGCACCGGCCATTGCCATGCTCAATGACGCGCTTGCCGTGGTTTCGCTCGACAGCCCGCGGGATTACCGGCTGGGGCGGGTGAAGGCCTGGGAAAGTTTTGTGACACCGCTGGGGCCTGCTGCGGATGCCCAAGTGCAACGCATCTGGGAACAGCTCACCGAAACAGTGAAGGGGTTGCCACAGGACATCGCGGTTCTGGGACGAAAACTCCATGTGCCGGAAGCAGCGCATGGCTGCGCGCGTTTCAGCTTTGCCGCCCTGTGCGAGGCGCCGCTGGGACCTGCGGATTATCTGGCGCTGGCCCAGCACTATAAAACCGTTTTTGTGCAAAACATTCCAGCGCTCAAAACCGGCCAACGCAATGAAGCCAAGCGCCTTGTGCTGCTGATTGATACTTTATATGACAAGGGCGTGCGACTTGTGGCGTCATCTGCCAAGTCGCCTGAACAGATTTATCCCAAGGGAGACCATCGCTTTGAATTTTCACGCACGATCTCGCGGCTGCAGGAGATGCAATCGGCTGCATGGTGGGGCCAAAAAATCGCGGAAACCTGATTTTTCTCGCCAAGCGCGTCGTAGTCCTTGAAGCATCAAGCTATCGGGCCTAGAAACCTTTCATTTGTGCAATGCAAGAGCACCCGTTCCCCACGGGTCGAGAGGAAATAGCGGATATGTCACGGAAGAAAATTGCAATGATTGGCGGCGGCATGATCGGGGGCACGCTTGCCCACCTGGCAGCGCTCAAGGAACTTGGCGATGTGGTGGTGTTCGACATTGCAGAAGGATTGCCACAGGGCAAGACGCTGGATCTTTCACAATCGGGCCCCATTGAAGGTTTCAATGCGAAGCTTTCGGGCGTGAATGCCTATGAGGGCATTGCGGGTGCTGATGTCTGCATCGTGACAGCTGGCGTGCCACGCAAACCCGGCATGAGCCGCGATGATCTCCTGGGCATCAATCTCAAGGTGATGGCGCAGGTGGGGGCTGGCATAGCCCAGCATGCGCCCAATGCTTTTGTGATCTGCATCACCAATCCGCTTGATGTCATGGTGTGGGCCTTGCAGAAATATTCGGGGCTTCCCACCAACAAGGTGGTGGGCATGGCTGGCGTTCTTGACAGCGCGCGTTTCCGGTTTTTTCTGGCGGAAGAATTCAACGTGTCGGTTGAGGATGTGACAGCCTTTGTGCTGGGCGGGCATGGCGACACAATGGTGCCGCTGGTCAAATATTCCACGGTGGCGGGTATCCCTGTGCCGGATTTAATTGACATGAAGTGGACGACCAAGGAGCGCATCGAGGCCATTGTCCAGCGTACAAGGGATGGCGGCGCTGAAATCGTGGGGCTGCTGAAAACCGGTTCGGCATACTACGCACCAGCTTCGGCGGGTATAGCCATGGCCGAAAGCTATTTGAAGGACGCAAAACGCGTGATGCCCTGTGCTGCCCACCTCACCGGACAATATGGCGTGAACAATACCTATGTGGGTGTGCCGGTGGTGATTGGTGCAGGCGGTGTGGAGCGTATCGTGGAAATCAAGCTCGAGGGCGACGAAAAGGCGGGTTTCGAGAAATCGCTTGCAGCTGTTGAAGCCCTGATGGATGCCGCCAAGAAAATCGCAACAGACCTCGCTTAGGAACCAGAGCCCATGAACATTCACGAATATCAGGCCAAGGACGTTCTGCGTTCCTTTGGCGTGGCCACGGGGAAGGGCATTGCCGCCTTCAGCGTCGATGAAGCGGTGAAGGCGGCGGAAAGCCAGCCCGGTCCTGTGTGGGTGGTGAAAGCCCAGATTCATGCGGGCGGGCGCGGCAAGGGGGGTGGTGTCAAGGTGGTGAAATCGGTGGCGGAGGTGAAGGCCGAAGCCAGGCGCATGCTGGGCATGACGCTGGTGACCCACCAGACAGGCCCTGAGGGCAAGGTGGTGCAGCGGCTTTATATTGAAGAGGGCACAGCCATTGCCCGCGAGCTTTATCTTTCGCTTCTGGTGGATCGTGAAACATCTGAGGTGGCGTTCATTGCCTCCACCGAGGGGGGCGTGAATATTGAGGATGTGGCGGCCCATACGCCGGAGAAGATCGTGACCGTGCATGTGGATCCCGCATCGGGTTATTCGCCCTTCGTGGGACGCAGAATTGCAGCGGCCCTGAAGCTCGAAGGCGATCTCGTCAAGCAATGCGTTGGCATGATGGGCAAGCTCTACAAGGCCTTTACCGAAAAAGACATGAGCCTCCTCGAAATCAATCCGCTGGTTGTGAGCAAGGATAACCAGCTCGTATGCCTCGATGCCAAGGTGAATTTTGATTCAAATGCACTGGCGCGGCATCCCGACATTCTGGCGCTGCGCGACCTCTCGGAAGAAGACCCCAAGGAAATTGAAGCGTCCAAACATGACCTGTCCTATGTGGCGCTCGATGGCACCATCGGCTGCATGGTGAATGGTGCCGGCCTTGCCATGGCCACCATGGACATCATCAAGCTCTATGGCTCCGAGCCTGCAAACTTCCTGGATGTGGGCGGTGGCGCCACGAAGGAAAAGGTGACCGCGGCGTTCAAGATCATCACGGCTGATCCAAAAGTGAAGGGCATCCTCGTCAACATCTTCGGCGGCATCATGAAATGCGACATCATCGCGGAAGGCGTGATCGCTGCGGTAAAGGACATGGGGCTTGCGGTGCCGCTGGTGGTCAGGCTTGAAGGCACCAATGTGGATCTGGGCAAGAAGATCATCAAGGACTCGGGGCTCAATGTGATCTCCGCCGATGATCTGGATGATGCGGCGAAGAAGATTGTCAAGGCTGTGAAAGAAGCGGCTTGATGGATAATGATATCTTGGTTGTTGATATCAGCTGCGAGACTCATTCGTGTCAGACCGAGATGATCGCGTTGCTGGGCGAGATCAAACAAAGCCTTCAAAGTAGGAACACCTGATGTCCATTCTCATCAACAAGAAAACCCGCGTCATCTGTCAGGGCATTACCGGTAACAATGGTACGTTTCACACCGAGCAGGCGATTGCTTATGGGACGCAGATGGTGGGGGGGGTGACGCCTGGCAAGGGTGGCACGATCCATGTGGGGCTTCCGGTGTTTGATACGGTTCATGACGCGGTGGAAAAGACAGGGGCGGATGCTTCGGTGATTTATGTGCCGCCGCCATTTGCGGCTGATGCCATTCTGGAGGCGATTGATGCGGGCGTGCCACTCGTTGTTTGCATCACCGAAGGCATTCCGGTTTTGGACATGGTGCGCGTGAAGCGGGCGCTGGTGGGGTCGCCCACGCGCCTCATCGGGCCCAATTGTCCGGGCGTTCTCACACCGGGCGAATGCAAGATCGGCATCATGCCGGGCAACATCTTCAGGAAAGGTTCGGTGGGTATTGTTTCGCGTTCTGGCACGCTCACCTATGAAGCGGTGTTCCAGACCACACAGGAGGGATTGGGGCAGACCACAGCGGTGGGAATTGGCGGCGATCCCGTCAAGGGCACGGAGTTCATTGATATTCTTGAGATGTTTTTAGCTGATCCCAAGACCCAGTCGATCATCATGATTGGCGAGATCGGGGGCTCGGCTGAAGAGGACGCGGCGGAATTCATCCGGAAATCCAAGGTGAAGAAGCCGATGGCGGGATTCATTGCAGGCCGCACGGCACCGCCGGGACGGCGCATGGGCCATGCGGGCGCCATCATCTCGGGCGGCAAGGGGGGTGCTGATTCCAAGATCGAGGCCATGAAAAGGGCTGGAATTTCGGTGTCGGATTCCCCAGCTATGTTAGGCAAGACATTGATGAAAAAGCTGAAACGTAAATAAAACATAAAATATTAGTGGTATAGACAGGTCGGACAGAGTTCCCGGCTTTTGGAAATGGCGACGATGAACAAGACTGATCTGGTAACGCAATTCGAGCAATCCTCATTCCTTTATGGCGGCAATGCCCACTTCATTGAAGGGCTCTACGCCAGATACCTGGAAAACCCCGCCGCCGTGGACAGCCACTGGCGGCAATTTTTTGCGGGCCTTGATGATGATCCCGCAAGCATCCACAAAGAAGCTGATGGCCCCTCGTGGCAGAAGAAGAACTGGCCGCCCGCACCTTCCGGTGATTTGATTTCAGCCTTTGATGGCAACTGGCCAGCGGTTGAGAAAACTGTTGCAACCAAGCTTGAGGCCAAGGCTCCGAGCGACAGTGCCGCGCCCTCGGGTGATGACGTGCGCAAGGCCACGATGGATTCGGTGCGCGCCCTGATGATGATCCGCGCCTATCGCATGCGCGGGCATCTTGCCGCCGATCTCGATCCCTTGCGCCTTGCCCACAACCCGCCGCAGCCGGAGCTTGATCCTGCTTCCTATGGATTCAGCGAAGCTGACATGGACCGGCCCATTTTCCTCGACAAGGTTCTGGGGCTTGAGCAGGCCAGCATCCGCCAGATCTTCGACATCCTGAAGCGCACCTATTGCAGCACGCTGGGTGTGGAGTTCATGCATATCTCCGATCCCGGACAGAAGGCCTGGCTGCAGCAGCGCATCGAGGGCGAAAACAAGGAAATCAATTTCACGCCGGAAGGCAAGAAGGCCATTCTCAAAAAGCTCATCGAGGGTGAAGGCTTCGAGAATTTTCTCAATGTAAAATATACCGGCACCAAGCGCTTTGGGCTCGATGGCGGGGAAAGCATGATTCCCGCCCTTGAGCAGATCATCAAGCGTGGCGGCAATCTGGGCATCAAGGAAATCGTTCTGGGCATGGCGCATCGTGGGCGCCTCAATGTGCTGGCCAATGTCATGGGCAAGCCCTTCTCGGCAATCTTCCATGAATTCAAGGGAGGCTCTTCCACGCCGGATGAGGTGGAAGGATCGGGGGACGTGAAATATCACCTGGGTTCCTCCTCCGACCGGGTGTTTGACGGCAATACGGTGCATCTCTCGCTCACCGCCAATCCGTCGCATCTGGAAATCGTCGATCCCGTGGTGCTGGGCAAGGCCCGCGCCAAGCAGGACCAGCGCGGCGACAAGGAGCGCATATCGGTTCTGCCGCTTCTCATCCATGGCGATGCGGCGTTTGCGGGCCAAGGCGTTGTGGCGGAATGTTTCGGGCTTTCGGGACTGCGGGGCCACCGTTCGGGCGGCTCCATCCATTTCATCGTCAACAACCAGATCGGCTTCACCACCAGCCCGCATTTTGCCAGGTCTTCGCCTTATCCATCGGATGTGGCCAAGATGATTGAAGCGCCCATTTTCCATTGCAACGGGGATGATCCGGAAGCGGTGGTGTTTGCGGCCAAGATCGCCACGGAATTCCGGCAGAAATTCAAGAAGCCTGTCGTCATCGACATGTTCTGTTACCGGCGCTTTGGCCACAATGAAACGGATGAGCCATTCTTCACTCAGCCCATCATGTACAAGGAGATCGCAGCGCACAAGTCGATCGTGACACTCTATTCCGAGCGGTTGATCGCCGAAGGCGTGATCACCACGGAAGAGTTCGAGGCAATGAAGGCAGATTACCGCCGGAGCCTTGACGACGATTTTGCCACCTCGGAAGGCTACCGCGCCAACAAGGCGGATTGGCTGGACGGACGCTGGGCGGGCCTCAAATCAGCGCGCGACCTGGATGATCCGCGTAAAGGTCTTACTGGCGTTCCTGTGTCCAAGCTCAAGGAGCTGGGCCTCAAGATCACCAAGGTGCCGAAGACTTTTGCGGTTCACAAGACCATGCAGCGCGTGTTGGACGCACGCCGCAAGATGATTGATGAGGGTGCAGGGCTCGATTGGTCCATGGGCGAGCATCTGGCATTTGCCGCACTGCTGGACGAGGGATTCAAGATCCGCCTCTCAGGCCAAGACGTGCAACGGGGGACTTTCTCGCAGCGGCATGCCGTTCTCGTGGACCAGGTGACGGGTCGGCAATATACGCCGCTCAACCATCTGGAGAAGGACCAGCAAGTGCGGATAGAGGTCATCAATTCCATGCTGTCGGAAGAGGCGGTACTGGGATTTGAATATGGCTATTCGCTGGCCGAGCCCAATACACTGACCCTGTGGGAAGCGCAATTCGGTGATTTTGCCAATGGCGCGCAGGTGCTGTTTGACCAGTTCATCTCGTCTGGCGAGCGCAAATGGCTGCGCATGTCGGGCCTCGTGTGCCTGTTGCCGCATGGCTATGAAGGCCAGGGTCCGGAACATTCCTCGGCGCGGCTTGAACGCTTCCTGCAGATGTGCGCGGAAGACAACATGCAGGTGGCAAACTGCACCACGCCTGCCAATTATTTCCACATCCTCAGGCGGCAATTGAAGCGCGACATCCGAAAGCCGCTCATCGTGATGACGCCCAAGTCACTTTTACGCAACAAGCGGGCCACATCGCGACTGGAAGAAATCGGCGACGGCACTTCGTTCCACCGCATCCTCTATGATGATGCGGAAATGCTGAAGGACCAGCCCATCAAGCTGGTGAAGGACGACAAGATCCGCCGGGTGGTGATGTGTTCCGGCAAGGTTTATTTTGACCTTTACGAGGAGCGCGAGAAGCGCTCCATCACCGACGTCTATCTCTTGCGGGTGGAACAGCTTTATCCCTGGCCGCACAAGGCGCTGATTCACGAGCTCTCGCGGTTCAAGACAGCGGAATTTGTCTGGTGCCAGGAAGAGCCCATGAACATGGGGGCCTGGAGCTATGCACAGGCCAATATCGAGCGCGTGCTAGAGTACATGAAGGCCAAGAACACAAGGGCGCGCTATGCAGGCAGGCCCGCTTCGGCTTCAACAGCCACAGGGCTCATGAGCCGGCATCTCAAGGAATTGAAGACATTCCTTGAAGAGGCGCTGGCGTGACAAAGATTTAAGGGAAACAGGAATGAGCAAAGACATACGTGTGCCGGCCCTTGGTGAATCGGTCACTGAGGCAACCGTTGCAAAGTGGTTCAAGGCGGTTGGTGATGCGGTGAAGGCCGATGAGCCCATGGTGGAACTTGAAACCGACAAGGTGACAGTCGAGGTGCCAGCACCTGCTTCGGGCAAGCTTGCATCGATTTCCGTCCAGCCCGGCACCACGGTCAATGTGGGAGCGCTGCTGGGCGCGATTGAAGAGGGTGCTGTAGGTGCCTCACCCGCAAAGCCCGCTCCGGCAAAGCCTGCGGCTGCAACGCCAGCAAAAGCGGCGGCACCTCCAGCGCTCAAGATCGTGGAGCCTGTCAAAACAGAAATGCCGCTTTCGCCTGCGGTGCGTAAAATCGTTACTGAAAGCAATGTCACACCTTCCGACATTGCTGCCACAGGCAGGGATGGGCGCATTACCAAGGGGGATGTAATCGAGCATCTGGCAAGGCCTGTGCCTGCGCCCCTACCTGCGCCCGCACCGCAAGCTTCCGGACAGGAAGAGCGTATCAAGATGTCGCGGCTGCGGCTTACCATTGCGCGGCGTCTCAAGGATGCGCAGAACACGGCTGCCATGCTCACGACTTTCAATGAAGTGGACATGACGGCAGTGATGGCGCTTCGCAACAGCTTCAAGGATGTGTTCGAGAAGAAGCATGGCGTGAAGCTTGGCTTCATGAGCTTCTTTGTGAAGGCCTGCATCCAGGCACTGAAGGATGTTCCCGCCGTGAATGCCGAAATTGACGGCGAAGATCTGGTTTACAAGAATTACTACCATCTCGGCGTGGCGGTTGGCACCGACAAGGGACTGGTGGTGCCTGTTGTGCGCAGTGCCGACCAGATGTCGTTTGCCGTCATTGAAAAAACCATTTCCGACCTGGGCCGCAAAGCCCGCGACGGGCAGTTGCAGATCGCTGACATGCAGGGCGGCACCTTCACCATTTCCAATGGCGGGGTTTATGGCTCACTGATGAGCACGCCCATTCTCAACGCGCCGCAATCGGGCATTCTTGGCATGCACAAGATCCAGGAGCGGCCGGTGGCGATCAATGGCCAGGTTGTCATCCGTCCCATGATGTATCTCGCCCTTTCCTATGACCACCGCATCGTGGATGGCAAGGAAGCCGTCACCTTCCTCGTCCGCGTGAAAGAGGGTCTTGAAGATCCGCAGCGCGCCTTGCTGGATCTTTAGTTTGATGGCGAACCAATTCGATCTTACAATCATCGGCACCGGTCCTGGCGGCTATGTCTGCGCCATTCGCGCGGCGCAATTGGGGTTGAAAGTGTGCGTGGTGGAAAAGCGCGCAACGCATGGCGGCACGTGCCTCAATGTTGGGTGCATCCCCTCCAAGGCTTTGCTGCATGCATCCGAACGTTTCGCGGAATCGCAACACAGCTTTGCTGCGATGGGCATCGTATCCGTCTCACACATTGACTATCCAAAGCTCATGGCTTTCAAGCAGGAAGCCGTTGACGGCAATACCAAGGGCATCGATTTCCTGTTCAAGAAAAACAAGGTGACCGTGGTGCGGGGTGCTGCAAAAATTGTGGGCGCAGGCCGGGTTGATGTGGCGGGCCAGATCATCGAGAGCAAGAATATCGTGATCGCCACAGGCTCGGATGTGGCACGCCTCAAGGCCGTGGATATTGACGAGACACAGATTGTTTCCTCGACCGGGGCTTTGGAGCTTGCCGCGGTTCCCGCCCATCTTGCGGTGATCGGTGCTGGTGTCATTGGACTGGAGCTTGGCTCGGTCCATGCGCGGCTGGGTTCGCAAGTTACCGTCATTGAATATCTTGACCGCATTTTGCCGGGCATGGATCTGGAGGTGGCCCAGAATTTCCAGCGGCTGCTGCAGAAACAGGGCTTCACGTTCAAGCTTTCCAGCAAGGTCACGTCCGCCACCAAATCCAAGTCAGGCGTCACGCTGCAGATTGAGCCAGCCAATGGGGGGGCTGCGGAGAAACTGGAGGCCGATGTTGTGCTGGTGGCCGTGGGGCGTGTTCCGTTTACGGAAGGGCTGGGCTGCGAGGACATGGGCATTGCAAGAGACAGCAAGGGCCGCATCGAAGTTGGCCCGCATTATGAAACCAATGTTGCCGGAATTTATGCCATCGGCGATGTGATTGCCGGACGCATGCTGGCGCATAAGGCCGAGGACGAAGGCGTGGCACTGGCGGAGATTTTGGCGGGCCAGGCGGGGCATGTGAATTATGATGTCATTCCGGGCGTGGTTTACACCTCACCGGAAGTGGCAAGCCTGGGCAAAACCGAGGAAGAACTCAAGGCGGCCAATGTGGAATACAAGGCAGGCAAATTCCTGTTCCTCGCCAATGGCCGCGCCAAGGCCAACCAGACCACTGACGGATTTGTGAAAATCCTTGCTGATGCCAAGACTGACCGGGTGCTGGGCGCGCATATCGTGGGACCACAGGCGGGTGAGCTTATTCACGAAATCGCGGTGCTCATGGAATTTGGCGGGTCAGCCGAAGATCTGGCCCGTACATGTCATGCCCATCCCACGCTTTCAGAAGCGGTCAAGGAAGCAGCCATGGCGGTGGCTGGTCGGGCCATTCATAGTTGAGGTGCTTTACGGTCAATTGAAACGTCAAGTTGTTAATCTTGCGTTTAGAAAGTGGTAAAGCTTTTGCGGCATCTTCCTGACCGGAAACAATTATGACTGGGAAGTGGATATGACCGGCAGGGAAAAACACGTCGATATTTTGGTTCTTGATGATGACCTCGACTTGCTCACTTCTACCGCTGAACTGCTTGCCGACATGGGCTACAAGGTCAAAGGCTTTGCCGATCCTGAGTCGGCCCTGGAATTTGCCATGGGTCAGACGTTTTCGGTTGGTCTGTTCGACTTCCGGCTGGGCAGCGTGAAGAACGGCCTTGATGTTGTGGAAACCATGCAGGCGCTGGGCTGCAAGTCGGTCTATGTCATGGTGTCTGCCGATGTTGAAACGTCCACCCAGGTGCGGGCCACCAATCTCAAACTGTTCGAGTTCATGCGAAAGCCAGTGGCGCCGGAAGCGCTGCTGGACACCGTGGAGCGCGCCATCAGCCAATCCAACCAGATGGCCGCCTGATCACAATCCGGTTGCGGGACGGGGATTGCTGCCATCAAAATACCGTTCATAGCGGAAGGGCTTGGGATCGACACAAGGGGTTTCTCCCAGAACCAGTTGTGCCATGAGTTTTCCAGCACCGGGACCCAAGCCAAAGCCATGACCGGAAAACCCTGACGCGAGAAAGAGGCCTGGAATTTTCGCCAGGGGTGAAATCACCGGCACCGCATCAGGGGTTGCATCAATGGCGCCAGCCCAGCGTTCGGCTATTTGCAGGGGTGCAAATGCGGGAAAGTAACGTTTGAGGCTTGCCTCTGCTTCATCCAGCACGGAATGGACAGGTTCCGGATCAAGCATACGCACGACCTCGAAGGGTGAGGTTTCATTGAGCGTCCAGCGCCGCTTCAGCCTTGCTTCATCCACAAATCTTTTGCCCAGGCGCAGGCGCAAACCGCTCCAGTCAAGTTTCAGCGCGGGGAGGAACTGGCGCATCAGGCGGAAGCTGTCGGGCACAATGTCGGCCACTGAGAGGTGGCGGTGGGATATGGTGAAGCCGCCGTCGAGGCGCTTGCGAAACGCAAACTTGCCACCCGAGCAGGCCTTTTCCACACCCGCCTCAAGGGGCATGCTGCGCATCACGGAATTCACCACGGTGAGTTGCGGGAACTCAATTCCCTCATTGTGCAGGAAACGCCGCGACCAGGCGCCACCTGCAAGAACGACCTGCTCACAAGCCATGCGCCCTCTTTCGGTTACCACGCCGGTGATACGGCCTGCGGTTTTCTCGAGACCGCGCACGGCGCAGTTCTGGATCAGGATTGCGCCTTTGGCCAGGGCCGCGCGCGCCATGGCGGGGACTGCGAGGAAAGGTTCAGCCCTTCCATCCGCAGAGGTATAGAGCGCGCCCTTCCATTTCCGGCTGGAACCGGGCTGCAGGGTTTCCGTTTCTGCGTTCCCCACGAGGCGGGTTTCGAGGCCGTAGGATTTCACATTGTCGCGGAACCATTTTTCCTTGGATGCCATTTCAGTGTCAGTTTCGGCGAGATAGATGATGCCTGCCTGACGAAAGCCGGTTTCGGCACCCAGCCTCGCATTCATGCCGCGCCAGATCTGGAGCGATTCGAGTATCAATGGAATTTCGCGGGGGTCGCGGCCCATTTGGCGGCACCAACCCCAGTTCCGGCTGGATTGCTCGCCCGCAATAATCCCTTTTTCCAGCAGCACAACCGGTACGTCGCGCTCGGCCAATTCCAGGGCTGTGGCCACACCGATGATGCCGCCGCCAATGATGACGACAGTGGTTCTATCCGGCATTTCGGTTGGGGTCGCTATGGTATCGATCACGGGCATGGGCGTGAATTACGAAATATGCCGGAAGCGCACAAGCCTCAGGCTTGCGTGTGTGCCTTGCGATATTGTTCGAGCAGGTGTTCGCGGTCGACTTCCGTATAGATCTGGGTGGAGGAGAGGCTGGCATGGCCCAGAAGTTCCTGGATCACGCGGAGATCGGCGCCACTTCCCAAAAGATGGGTGGCAAAGGAATGGCGCAGCGCATGGGGTGTGGCCGTATCAGGCAGGTTCAGGGCACCCCGCATGGTTTCAATGAGGAGCTGAATGTTGCGGGCATTGAGCGGGCCACCCCGAACGCCGCGAAACATGGGTTCATGAAGCTGCAGGGGAAAGGGACAGAGTTCCACATAGCTTTGCAGCACTTCGGTCACGCGCGGCAGCACCGGGGCAATGCGGGTCTTGCCGCCTTTGCCGGTAATCACCAGTGGAGACGACCGCGACTGCTGCAGCGTGAGGCCGATGGCTTCGGAAATGCGCAGCCCGCAGGCATATAACAGCGTGAGCACAGCGCGGTCACGGGCCTCCACCCATTTCGGCGTTTCATCCGTGGACAGAATATCGCCGCGCGCCACTGTGGTGGCTCCCGCAATGCTCAGGGGTTTGGGAACGGCATGGGGAAGCTTGGGCGAGCGCAGGGAGGAAAGTGCCGCATTGCTGAAATGACCGTTGCGCTCGGCAAAGCGGAAGAAGGAGCGGATGGCAGAGAGCTGGCGGGCGAGCGTGCGGCTTTCCACGCCGGTTTTTCGCCGCATCGCCATGAAGCTGCGAAAGTCTGATGTGGTCAAGGTGGTGAGATCGGAAATGCCAGCGGGACCGCCCAGATGGTCCTTGAGGAAACACCCGAATTGCCCGATGTCGCGGGCGTAGGCCTCGAGGGTTTTGGCCGCCATGCGGCGCTCGGATTTCAGCGATTGCTGCCAATACCGTGCAATGACACTGGCATCCTCGCCCAAGCCAAACAAAAGGGGATCGCTCATGGGATGCGAGTTAACGCTGAAATGGTTGACGCTTTCTAACCACTCAGCACAGGATCACAGAATGCTTTGGCCGGTCTTTTTCCAATCCGCGAGAAACTGTTCCATGCCTTTATCGGTGAGCGGGTGCTTGACCAGCGCTTTCAGGACGGCGGCGGGGGCTGTCACGATGTCAGCACCGATGAGGGCTGCGTGTTTCACATGGTTGGGGGTACGCACGGAGGCCACCAGGATTTCGGTTTCATAATCATAATTGTCGTAGATCTGGCGGATCTCTGAAATAAGCTCCATGCCATCAAGATGAATGTCATCGAGGCGGCCCACAAATGGCGAGATGAAACTGGCGCCCGCCTTGGCGGCGAGCAGGGCCTGGTTGGCGCTGAAGCAAAGCGTGACATTCACCACGGCACCGTCACTGCGCAACGCACGGCAAGCCTTGAGACCATCAAGTGTGAGAGGGACCTTGACGGCTATGTTCCTGGCGACCTTGCGAAGGTCATTACCTTCCTTGATCATGCCGGCTGCATCCAAGGCTGTCACTTCGGCACTCACCGGGCCTTCCACGATCTTGCAGATTTCAGCCAGCACTTCCTTGAAGGCCCGGCCGGACTTTGCCACAAGCGATGGATTGGTGGTAACGCCGTCAAGCAGGCCCATATCGGCGAGTTCGCGAATCTCGGCCATATCTGCCGTATCAATGAAGAATTTCATGGGAATTTCCTTTCGTCATGAGGTCAATAAGATCGTGATGTAATTTCTCAAGCGACTGCGACTTTACAATAATTCCATTGATCTGGCTTACGGGCCGCACCGAGCGAAGACTGTTGCAGAGGAAAACGGCGTCGGCCCCATAAAGTTCATTTGGCGCAATTGGCCGTTCCACAACGGAGCGGAGCGCCATGATCTTCTGGCGCGTGATGCCCGACAGAATGCCCTGGTCGAGAGAAGGCGTTATGAATTTGCCATCCTTCAGCAGAAAGATATTGGCGATGGTGGTTGACGCCACGTTTCCCACCACATTCAACATCAGGGCTTCGTCGGCTTCATCGGCCACTTCGCGCGCGGCCATGATGGCATCGATATAGGAGAGGGTTTTAAGGCGGGACGACGGCGCATGTTCATTGCGGCGGATGCTGGAGATCTTGAGACGGCAAGGTTCCAGGGGCGTGGAAGCAAAGCTTGCAAGCGTAATGAGGAGGCTGGGCGTTCCACCTGAACTGGCCAGTCCGCGCCCCGTCTTTCCCCGGCTCAAGGTGATGCGCAGGACCTCGCTCCCGGCGTTGCTTTTCTGCAGCACATCCACCACGCCTGAAACGGTTTTGATCCGGTCAAAGGGAATGCCAAGCTCAGCAGCGGAATTTTCCATGCGGTCCATATGGTCAGCGAGCCATATGGGATTGCCGTTGCGCACGGCTATGGTTTCAAATAGACCATCTCCAAGTAGAAATCCACGGTCACCCGCATCAAGCGGCACGGCGCCTGGTTCGAAATCACCGTTGAACCACACAATACTCACGAGAGCACCTCGATACTCACGATGCCACCTCGATAAAATTGCGCAGCAGCGTGTAGCCATGTTCGGTGAGAATGGATTCGGGGTGGAACTGCACGCCGAAGGTTGGGTGCTCACGGTGCTGCACGCCCATGATCTCGCCATTTTCGCTGCGGGCAGTGATTTCCAGTGCCGGGTTGCTGTCACCGGTTTCCACAATGAGGGAATGATAGCGGCCGGCGTTGAAATGATTGGGGATGGTTTTGAAAACGCCTTTGCCGTCATGGATAATTTCGGAGGCTTCGCCATGCATGGGCCGCCTGGCGCGGGTGACGTGGCCTCCGAAGGCTTCGCCGATGCATTGATGGCCTAGGCAGATGCCGAGAATGGGACGTTCGCCCGAATATCTTGCAATGATGTCGAGCGAGGCGCCGGCTTCATGAGGCGTGCAGGGACCGGGCGAGATCACGATGGCTTTGGCCGCAAGATCGTCTTTCACAATGCAATCATTTCGTTTCACGCGCACGCGCTCACCCAGTTCTTCGAAGTAACGCGCGATATTGTAGACGAAACTGTCGTAATTATCGATGATGAGAATCATGGGGCAAAGGCTTCCATGATACGGGCGACTTTGGTGAGTGTTTCCTCATATTCCGCTTGGGTTTCAGAGCGGGCAGTGATGCCGCCACCGCCCTGGAAACACGCCTGCCCTTGCGAAAACAGCGCGGTGCGGATCGCAATGTTGAGGTCCACTTGGCCATTGAAACCGAAATAGCCGATGGAGCCGCAATATAACCCACGCGCCTGGCCTTCGATTTCGGCAATCACTTCCATGGCGCGGATCTTGGGAGCACCGGTGATTGAGCCGCCGGGGAAGGTTGCCGCTACCAGGTCACCCACGGATTTTTCGGGTTTCAATTCGCCTATGACAACGGAGGTGAGGTGGTGGACGGATGCATAGCTTTCCAGGCCGCAGAGCACGGGCACGCGAACCGAGCCTGGTGCGCAGACACGGCTCAGGTCATTGCGCAGGAGGTCGACGATCATCACGTTTTCGGCGCGGTCCTTGCGGCTGGATACAAGCTCGGCCACGAGGCTTGCATCCCGGGCGGGGTTCGCATCGCGCCGCCTCGTACCCTTGATGGGGCGGGCTTCCACGGTTCGGTCCTTCAGGCTCAGCAGCCGTTCTGGCGAACTGGAGGCAATTTGGATGTCGCCATAGTCGAGGAAGGCTGCAAAGGTTGCGGGATTGCGTTCCCGGAGCCTGATGTAAAAGGCCAGGGCATCGAATTTTTCAGGAATGTGCGCTGTGAAGCATTGCGAGATATTGGCCTGGAAAATGTCGCCTGCCAGAATATATTCAACCGTGCGGGCCACGGCTGCTTCATAGGCCGCGCGGGTGAAGTTTGATGACCAGTTTCCAATGTGGGAGCTTCCCAGCGCAGCAGGTTTCTGCTTCAGCAATTCCTCCAGCTCATCGGCACGCTGTTCATCGTGGGTTGAAATGATCCAGGCGCGTTCCTGCAAATGATCGAAGGCCACGCCTGCATCATAGACATGGAACATGAGGTCGGGGCATAGCCGGGAAAAATCCGGAAGGCGTGTTGTGGGCTCCAAGCTGCGGCCGAATTCATAGGAGATATACCCCGCAAGGCCTCCTTGAAACGGTGGAAGATCGGGCAGGACCGTGGTGCGGTTTTTTGCCAGCAGGGTGTCGAGGAGCGACAGCGCGTCTGCCTCCTGCTCCACCTCATCCAGAAAGACCTTATGGTTTTCCACTTTCAGCGTGGCAGAGGGGTTGCAGGCGAGAAAGGAATAACGGCCGAGTTTTTCGGCGCGCATGGCGCTTTCAAACAGGGTGAGGTGCTTTTGCCCGCGCAGGCGCTGGGCCAGGAAGGCTGGTTCCCAGTAATTGATTTCGCGGGAGGCGGGGAGGGCTTTTGTCATGGCGCCCGTGATATAGGGCTGGCAGCAAGTGACGTCCAAGACTATTCCAAAGGCCATGACCGCCGATTCACCCCCAATCGCCGAAGTGCTGCTGCCGCTGGCCCTGAACAGCGCTTATTCCTACCGCATCCCACCTCACATGGATGTGGCGGAAGGGGATTATGTTGTGGTGCCGCTGGGACCCCGCAGCCAAATCGGCGTGGTGTGGGCACTGGCCACCACAGCCCCGCAAGGCACGAAGCTCCGCGACATCATGTTGCGCTTTGACATGGCGGGACTTTCGCCCACGCACCGCAAATTCGTGGACTGGCTTTCGGATTATTACGTGGAGCCCAAAGGCAATGTGCTTCGCATGGTGCTGCGCTCTCCTGGAGCCTTCGAGCAAGCCCGAGGCCAAGTGGCCTTCCGGGTTTCGGGCAAGGCAGTGCTGCGCATGACGGCGCAGCGCCAGCGCGTGCTCGAGGTCGCATCCGAAGGATTTGCCATGCGACTTTCCGAGCTTGCGACGGCGGCAGGGGTTGGCACGTCGGTCGTCAAGGCACTGGCCAAGGACGGTGCGCTGGAGGCGGTGACACTTCCCGCGCACAAGGCATTTGGCGTTCCTGATCTCAATGCGCGGGGCTTTGCGCTTTCCAAGGCGCAAGAGCTTGCCGCGCAGGCTTTGCGGGCCACGGTTGCCACGCGTTCGGCCAAGGTCACGCTGCTGGACGGGGTTACGGGTTCGGGCAAAACCGAGGTGTATTTCGAAGCGATGGCGGCAGCCCTGGCTTCAGGACACCAGGTGCTTCTGCTGCTGCCGGAAATTGCGCTCACCCAGGGTTTCTTCACGCGCGTGGAACGGCGCTTTGACTGTGCACCGGCGCAATGGCACTCGGATTTGCGGCCGCGCGAGCGCGAGCGCGTGTGGCGGGGCGTTGCGGGGGGCGAAGCAAAAATCGTGGTAGGGGCACGCTCGGCGCTGTTCCTGCCGTGGAAAAAACTGGGACTCATCATTGTCGATGAGGAACATGAAAGCGCCTACAAGCAGGATGAGGGCGTGCCCTATCATGCGCGTGACATGGCGGTGCTTTATGGCGCAATCGGCAAGTTTCCGGTCATTCTGTCATCGGCCACACCATCTCTTGAATCGCTGGTCAATGCGGATCGCGGACGCTATGGCCATGTGAAGCTCATGGACCGGCACGGGCGGGCGGAACTCCCTGACATCGGTCTCGTGGACATGCGGGTGACGCCTCTGGAAAGTGGCGCGTGGCTGTCCCAGCCGCTCATTGAACACATCACCACGACGCTGCGGACGGGCGACCAGGCGCTGCTGTTTCTCAACCGGCGGGGCTATGCGCCGGTGACCGTGTGCCGCTCTTGCGGCCACCGCATGGATTGTCCCAATTGCGCGGCCTCGCTGGTGGAACACCGCTTCAGGCGGCAGCTCATGTGCCATCACTGCGGGTTTCATGAAGCCATACCCCAAGCGTGTCCGGCCTGTGGTGCGGAGGACAGGCTGGTGCCCTGCGGCCCCGGAATCGAGCGGCTGGCGGAAGAGGCGTCACGGCGGTTTCCCGAGGCGCGGATCGCCATCCTCTCCTCCGACCTGTCGCGGGGGGTCATGCTGCGCGATATAATTTCAGGCGTGGAGCGTGGCGATTATGATCTCATCATTGGCACGCAGCTCGTGGCCAAGGGCCATCATTTTCCCAAGCTCATCTTCGTGGGGGTGGTGGATGCCGATCTGGCGCTGGAATCGTCTGATCCGCGCGGCGGTGAACGCACCTGGGCGCTGATGGCGCAGGTGGCAGGACGGGCGGGGCGCGGTGAAAAGCCCGGCATGGCGCTGGTGCAAACCCATGTGCCGGAGCATCCCCTGATGCAGGCCCTCAAGCTTGGCGACCGCGAGGGCTATCTCGCGCAGGAAAAACGCATCCGTGAAAATGCCGGGCTGCCGCCTTATGGGCGGCTTGCCGCAGTTATTATTTCAGGCGTGGATGCGGGTGCGACCGAACGCTTTGCGCGTGA
>JANMAE010000129.1:0-40418 GCA_031359445.1 Hyphomicrobiales bacterium
GTTTTTGAAAGCGGCAGTATCCTCAAGCTTGGTGACCCCTCTGATCAACCAAAGCAAAATCATGTCCAAGCTGCTTTCGCTTGTCCTGCAGCACCCGGTAAAGCTGATGAGTATTCTCAGGCTCCTTGGCGATCTGGCCAACCAGTTCCTTGATCTGATGATGAAGCTCTTGGGCTGACATGTGTACCTCTCCATGGAATTGCAAACGTTAACGCAAAATGCGCTTGCTGGTTCCCTTGAAAGGCTGGCTCACTGCATGTTAACGCCGTCACCTGCGACAACAGTACTGGACTTCGACGTGAAGCACTCCTAGATCAGGCCCAACCGATCCACCGCGGCCCGTTTGCGCATGGGTCAGAAGGAATGATGAGATGCCATTTCCACCGAACTACAGCCAGGAACGCAAAAACCGGGAAGCCGCCAAGCAGCGCAAGGCCCGTGAAAAACAGCAAAAGCGCGAAGAAAATTCCACCGAATACAAACATGACAACGCGCCCAGCACCGTAACCGCCGACCCGCCAAAAGAGGATATTTGAACATGGCCAAGAAAACCAAAAAAATTGAAGACATCTTCATGCAGTTTGACGTGATCTATGAAGATGGCACCAAGAGTTCGCGCCGCAAGGTCAATATCGCGGGATTGCAGAAAAACGAGATCGACGCCTTCGCCCGCACCGAAATCATGACCCAAGACCGCAAGATCGGCGAAGTCTCCGGAAAGCCGCGCGGCAACGTCAAACAGCTGGAACGCTCGGCTTGAGAGGAAGCTGAACTTATCCGCCCGTCATTGCCGGAGTTAAGGTGATATGGTGGACGGCGCTCGCTTGCGGCATCTGAAGTGCCAAGATGGGTTTGTCATAAAATAACCCAACGAGGGAGCCATCCACCACATCACCGTAACTCGAAGTTTTCTTGTTAGGATTTGGTCGATGTTGTTGAGTTCAAAAATGCTTGTCATTTTCATTTCCATACTCCCCTGGGCAGCATGGAGTTTTTCAGGTGTTTGTGGATTACGACCAGAGATAGGATTTGCAATGATCGCAGGACTAATGGGTTCTTGGTACGTGTATCGAACTATTTGCGATTATAGGCAGGATTTGACTTTTTATAAGACATCACAAGACTTAGAACTTGATAGTGATTTTGCGGTCACATTGCGCGTACCTGGCGGGATGAGTGGCTACAATCGGATGTTTTTTTACTATCCTTGCATGTTCTTAATTTGCTCGGTACTTTTGATGCAGATAGCGCTCATTTCAATTTGTAGATGATAGCGATTGAGGTTTGGAGTCAATTGTATCGACAGCTGATGACCCCACATTATCGTAACTTGATTTTTCTTATTTCCGTTCTTTCAAAACTTTATCAACTTGCTTCGGATACTTTCCCATCAGCCATTCCAACGCCTGAACCTGAACTTCACCCGGCGCGCGCCGGATTTGGGCGGAGAGCTTCAACCAATCCGGTCTCGGCAGTGTCAAATTTTTTGCACCCTCGTTACAAACAGAACAAATGGCGCGAAGGTTTGTGGCATCATCGGTTCCACCCATCGATTTATCAATGATGTGTCCAATATGAAGCCGCGTCTTTCGCCCACCTTGGTCATATGGATGCGGCTCGCCTGCAACGGCACCACACATCTGACAGGTGAACCCGTTGCGGTCTAAAACAAAGGCCCGGGTCTCTTTCGAAATGCCTCGCGCGAATGCTGGCTTGATTTTGACATCAACCAGCTTGTATTGGCCGGGCTTTAAAGAACTTTCATCATTATGCGTGATGATATTGTGACCATCCTCATTGCGCAATTCACGCATGCGCCGCCCCCACTCGCTGCTGTTGGCCACGATGCGCAAGGTTTCCGAGTCAATGACTTCTCCCACATGGTCCAAAAGATATTGTCGAAGCTTTGCCTTTGCTCCCAACTTGCCTTTCATGCCGCAACCCGCGCGGATGGCGTCCTTACCAACTTTGATGCGTTTGCCTCCAAGGCAGCAGCAATTTGTTTACTCACAGCTGCAGCAACAGGTGGCGGAAACGCATTTCCGATTTGGCGATAGGTTGGGGTTTTCTTACCCGCAAATTTCCAGATATCGGGAAAGCCTTGAACCCGCGCTGCCATCCGAGTCGTCAAGCGAGGCATACCTACAAAATCCTTTGCGGGCGCTTCATCCCAAATGCCCTTGCCATCAACACCCAAGAGCGACCAAGCCGCCCGCGCCCGTGTCGGTCCCAGATCTGGCCCGCCATGCTTTTTGGAACCGCCGACAAGCGTTGGGGCAATGCTGTTTGCTGTTTTTTGCCATTGGTCCGCGCCCCGCCAACCATTCGCTGCCATCAAGTCGTGAAGCAGCACCCCAACTGTGGGAGACGGAACTTCGCTGGGCTCAGGCCACACAAATTCCGATGCAATTTCTTTCCTGAGGGCAACAAGAACCACGCGTGGCCTAAGCTGGGAAACACCAAAATTCGAGGCTTGCAACAATCGCCAAAGCGCAACATAGCCAAGCTTTTTCAACTGGTCGTTGAGCTTGGCGCGATAGTCATCGAACATGCCATCAAGCAGGCCACGCACATTTTCAAGCATCACCGCTTTGGGCTGGCATTCATCAATCAGGCGAAGCGCCGTTGGAAAAAGATCACGCTCGTCATTGGCCCCAAGCTGCTTGCCAGCCTTCGAGAACGGCGGGCATGGAACGCCTCCTGCCAAAAGGTCCACACCTTTGTGGAACTTGGCATCAAATTCAAAAAGATCACCTTCAATGACATCCCAATTCGGACGGTTTAACCGAAGTGTGGCACAGGCCGCCGCATCAATTTCAACAAGCGCCAAATGTTGGAATCCAGACATTTCCAAACCAAGAGCCTGACCACCGCCGCCGCTGCAAATTTCAAGTGAAGTCAGTTCCATGTCGCCCTACAAGAATCTATTCCAATAAGAGAACATAGATCGAACAAACGAACCTGGCAATTCCCGAAAAAAGTTTTCCACGGATACAGCTATAGTAATCATTCATGCTGACATACATGAATAATACCGACACCACTTTTTTTGCATCATAGCGGCAAACGCCCGGAACCAAGCTTTGCGTTAGCGATTAATCGCTTTCAAACGCGCCATTTCCCGTTCAAATTCCGCAATCAGGGTTGCGGCTTCTACTGCGGGCAGCAAGCCCGCATAGAGGGGAAAGGTTTCTTCGTGGTTTTCAGCATCGGCATCATGCCACGGCATGACAACGGCCAGCCGCATGGTGCGCAAAAGCCCAAGCAAATGCTTGCGGATGCGCGCCACATTAACAACCTTGGGCTGGGGCCGTTCCGCAGGAGAATCAAAAAGTGAGGGCTGGTGCATAGTTGCCGATATTAAAGCACCGGCCTCTTGGCGCAATCAGTTTCAATAAGCTGCCGCTCGTCTGGGGATAAGTCATAGAGTTCATAGAGCTTGGCATTAAGCTCTTTTTCCTTGGCGCGAATGCTGTGGGTTTGCTCGGCCAAAGCTGCCACTTTTTCAATAAATTGCCGCGCCGCTGGCAATTCATGCCCCAGTGGCACGCGGCATAAAAGCGAGGCCAGGCTTTTCGCATCGCGCTGTTGCTTGCTTAAAACCACATAGCGCCAATAGGCCAATGCCAATTGGCCCTCGCCAGCATCAAGAAAGATTTTATCCAGAACCACAGCGCCACCGGAGAAAAGCTTAAGCTCACCGTCCTGAAAGTCAGCATCAAGCCGCCCTGCAACGGAGAGAACGCCCTGCAAGGCTTCCACCCGCCGCCCGTGCTCTTCGTCAAATTGCGCCGTGGCCCAAGCGGCTTTTTCTGCAGGCAAAAGCTTCTTGGGGGCTTCGCCGCGCAGCTCCTGCAAACTTGGCAAATCGCTCCATAACCATTTTGCCGGGTGTCGCGCCCGCCCCAAAACTGACAATCGCTTTTCAGCTTTCGCTAACAAGTCCCGGCGGTTGGTCCAGCGCGCCTGCAAGTCCTTGGCCATAGTACCCACAGCCTTTTGCGCCTTGGCATCAGCATGCGGAATGGGCAAAGGCGCAATAAACTGCTTGTTCGCTTCAAACCAGCCACCCTGTTTGGGTTTGGCAATGCGCCTAAAAACAAATTCGGCAACACTGCTGTTCAATGCAGCCATGATAAATGACATATCACATTTCGCAGCAGGCAATATCCCGTTTACCCGTACGTTGTTGAGGTATTTTAGGGCGGTATAGTCCGCACTAACTCGCATTTCCGGAACTGTTTGAGCAACAACCAGCTTTTGAAATTCCTGCTTGTCTAAATTCTTTGGGTAGTTGTATGCATACCAATTTTCCCCATCCATTTTACCACCTTCTCGCTTTCGCAAGTCAGTTTGATAGGACAGCAAGTAGGCCCACGCTTTAGGAAAGCGTGATTGCAATTCCTTTGGACGCAATAATCCGATGTTATTTTTTTGATCTTGCTCATAAGGAAACAAGAGATAGGTATTGGTCTCCGGTGCCTCATATCTTTTGGCTTCTGGCCCAGAGATGAGTGGTTTCAATATTGCATCTTCAATTTCAACCACATAGCTTTCCCGCTTGGGCGGCGAACACTCGTAAGTGTTATGACCCAGTTTTCTCAAGTGATATATTGAATCAGCACTGGTTTGAATGCCAACAGTAATTGCTTGTGTCACCTTCGGATCATCCAACCGCAAACAGTCTCCCGCCAAGCGTATGATCACATCGCGATCTTCGCCGGATACCATCAGCCATTCCGTGTCGTCACGCAACGAAACCGAAGGTATTGCCAGTGTTTCATCGTCCCAATCAATATCACCCATTTCACCTTCTGGTGAAATCACCACCTTCACATTTTCGTTTGCATCACGGGTAAAAAACTGCAGCGCCGTGTAGGTGATGGCTTCGTCAAACACTTGGTATGATTTGAAATCAATCCAACGCTCAAGCTGTCGTGTGCGGTGCAAAACACCACGAAGTCCCTGCCCATATTCATTCACCGCCCACAGGCTGGGTGCAATGTAAGCCATGCGACCACCTTCACGCAGCAGGCGCAGGCCCAACTCAATGAAGGGAAGGTAGAGATCGAAGTTACCGGTTTGCGCGCTTTCATAAGTTCCAACAGCTCGCTGCGCCTGTAAATAAGCCACCACATCCGGGTCAACCTTCATCAGGTTTTGCAGCTTCACGTAAGGTGGGTTGCCCAGCACAATATCATAGCGTTCATCACCCCAATCAAATGGATTAACCCGCGCCTCGTTCTGGGCATTGCGGGCGATAATGCCCCAACAGTCTGGCCCTACCAAACTGTTGCCACAGCGGATGGTATGGTCGAGCGTGGATAGCGGCGCATTGGCCCGCGCCGAATGCAGCCACAACGCCAGCTTGGCAATTTCAACCGACGAGGGGTTTATGTCTACGCCATAAATATTGTGTTGTAGAATATCCGCAATCAAAGGTGCTTCATCAATTACGCTATTGTCATTCAAAATTTCACGCGCCACTATTTTGCGCTCGTCCAGGAGACGGCGAAACGCCGAAATCAAAAACGCACCAGAGCCGCAAGCGGGGTCAATAATGCGAATGCCGCGCAATTTTTCCAGATAGGCTTTCGGGCTATCGCCACAGGCCGACTTCGCACTTGCAAACCACGGCCCCAGCGTTTCCTCGACAAGATAATTCACCACCCGTTCGGGCGTATAATAAACACCATCGCGCTTCCGCTTTGAAAGCTTGGCAACCGTATCGCGGCCCTCAAGCTCGCCCACCCTGTATTCAAGCTCGGTAATGGACTGCTCAAAAATCCGACCCAGCGTGTAGAGGCTCAGGCTTTCCTTGGCATCGCCTTTCGCGGCATAATTATACCGCGCTGAAAGATAGAGAAGCGTTTCCTTGTCCTTGGCCAACGACGCCTCATTCAAGCCTTGTCCATGCGCTGCAAAAACATGGTTGGGAATGGAAAGCCCGTCAATCATCGAGTCATCATCAAACAGCCCGCCATTGATGTGCGGCACCTGCATCTGGCCAAACTTTCCTCCCGTGTTCATGAATTTGAACAGGCGTTTGAAAAATGGCCAAATATCTGCGCCTTCGGTTTCGTAATAGGCCGCCTTGCTGCGGTCTATGAGGTGATCCCGGATGAACTGCGGTGGAAACAGCATACGTTCGCCCATGTCTTCGCAGTAGAAAGCGAAAATGAAACGGTCCAGCAGTTTCTGTGAAATGCGCAAAAGGTCGGTGGGCGTTCCCGGGAAATTTGTGTTGGAAACCCGCAGCACCTTGAACAACCGTTCACGCACGTCCTTGTAGTGTTGGTAAAATTCCTCTTCGATGTTTTTTTCGCGCAGCCATTGCCGTTCCACCACCCGCCACAGCGCAGGCCGTCCCGAGTTGGCAATCAGCATGTCGCGATGGAAAAGTTTGCAGAACAGGAAACGGTCGAATTGCGATTCCAAATCATCGGACAGCAAATCCCGCTGTTCAAACAATTCCTGTTGCGATGATTCCTTCTTGCGCCGAATGGAGAACTTTACAAATTCCCGTGGCGCACGGTCCCACCAGTAAAGGCGAAACTCGTTCATGTCAGTCACCAGCCCCCACCACGGCTGTACTGCCTCATTGCCAAATTGGTTATGCCGCGCACCCCGCACATAGTTCAGGCACTGTTCAACGGGTGTCAGGTTAGAGCCTTTACGGTTTTGTTTGGTGTCAAGGCCCGAACGAATGTCCTTGAACTCGCACAGTACTTGCGGCACAGCGTCCCCCTTGTTCTTGAACCAGCCCAAGGCCACGTCAGCCTCACCTGCGCCACCCCGCGCTCCCGCACCCGCCACGCCAAGCTTTGGAATTATGGTATAGCCCTCACCAACGCTCCGGCCAGATGCTTTGAAGCCCCAAAGCTCCTCAAAAAATGTGGTTATAAAAGCCGATTCATCCTGCGTTTCAGTTTGCCTGGTGCGCGCATCCCAAGCCTTGAGACGCTCCAACAACCCAATATCCCGCCCATCTTCGCGGTAAATCTTGAATTCAATGTCATAAGTGGATTGAAGGTAAGCCCGGCTGATAAATGATCGGCTATCGTCAAACATAAATGGTAATTCCCTGCCGGTTTTCCAATAAGAGTTTGTAGCAGGTGTGTCCGATTGCGCAATTGCAGGTATTATTCATACTAACATGTTAGTATGAATAACCCCGGCCCCGCTTTTTCACATTCCGTCGCAAAAAAACGTCGTCAAATCCACGTTTTTTCCTCGATTTTTGCTTAACCGCAATCGACATGTTCCGCGGGTTTCACCATGTCCCATCCCACCCAAACCCCTGATTTCACACTAATTTCCTAAATTAGGAATTGTTTCACGTGAAACACGACACCGTAAACCTGCCGCCCAAAAAATCCACCGGATTTTCCAAAAAACCATCCCTTGCACCCTCACTGTTTTTCCGCCATACACCGCCCAACTTCGACCACCCAGCCGGGGGCTGAACGGAAGGTCTGGCCTGCCAGATAAGAGAATTGGCTCTGTCTTCCCGTGTCTCTGCTCTTTCGTTTGACCGGTCTTTCGAACCTTTCCCTGGTTCGTCAGAGGCTCTGCGCTGGATGATCAAGCAAGAAACGAAAAAGGAAAGGTTATCAGAACATGGCTCTATATGAGCACGTATTCATGGCCCGCCAGGATGCTTCGCCCGCGCAGGTCGAAGCCCTCGTCGAGCAATTCAAGGGCATCATCGCCGCTGGCGGTGGCAAGGTTGCCAAGGTGGAAAGCTGGGGCATCCGCTCCATCTCCTTCCGCGTGAAGAAGAACCGCAAGGCCCACTACACCCTCATGAACATCGACGCGCCCTATTCAGCGGTGGCTGAAATGGAACGCCTCATGCTGATCAGCGAAGATGTGCTCCGCTTCATGACCATTGCTGTGGATGAGCACGAAGAAGGCCCATCGGCCATGCTGCGCAAGCGCGATGACCGTGAAGATCGCGGCAGCTTTGGTGATGACCGTGGCTTCGGCGGCGGCGGAGGCTTCGGCGGTGGATTTGGCGGCGGTGGCCGTGGTGGCAATGGTGGCGGCCGTGGCCGTCGTGATGAAGCAGCGGAGGCAATCTGATGTCAACTGAACAAGCTGCCCGCAGGCCGTTTTTCCGGCGTCGCAAGAGCTGCCCCTTCACCGGTGAAGGTGCGCCCAAGATTGACTACAAGGACGTACGTTTGTTGCAGCGCTATATTTCCGAGCGTGGCAAGATCGTGCCAAGCCGCATATCAGCAGTGTCCGCCAAGAAGCAACGCAAGCTGGCGCAAGCCATCAAGCGCGCCCGCTTCCTGGGCCTTCTGCCCTACGTTTTGCAATAAGGGGAATTGAACCATGGAAATCATTCTTCTGGAACGCGTGGCCAAGGTTGGCGCTTTGGGCCAAGTCGTAAAGGTCAAGGACGGCTTTGCCCGTAACTTCCTGCTCCGCCGTGGCAAGGCGCTGCGTGCCACCGATGCCAACAAGGCAAAATTCGAAACCCAGCGCGCCGTGCTGGAAGCCAAGAACGCCGAACTCCGCAAAGGCGCGGAAAACGAGGCAAAAGGCCTTGATGGCAAGTCCTTTGTCATCATCCGCCAGGCCGGTGAATCGGGCCAGCTCTATGGCTCCGTGTCGCCCCGCGATATCGCGGAAGCCGCCTCCACATCAGGCGTGGCCGTGGAACGCTCCCACGTCCAGCTCGACACGCCGATCAAGACCATCGGCATGTACACAGTGGTCGTTGCACCCCACCCGGAAGTGGAAGTGAAGATCACCATCAACGTGGCCCGTTCGGAAGATGAAGCCGCAGCCCAGCAGCGTGGCGAAAGCCTCGCAGGCCCCGTGTCTGACCGTGCCGAAATCCGCGCCGCCGCCGAAGCCCTCTTCGAAGAACACGCAGAAGGCCCGGACGAGGAAGAGCAAGCCTCGTAAGTTCGAATCCAGCAAAAACCCGAGGGCCGCTAGAAATAGTGGCCCTTTTTGTTTCCTGTTTGTACTCTTTGTGGATAGCGTGTATAAGGAAATATCAGTCAGTATTTACTTAACATTTTAAGCTAACCATAAGCCATGTCAGCACAGCCCAACCTCCGCCCCGTCGATAATGACGGCCCAGACGATACCTTCCGCAGCCCGCCCAGCAATCTGGAAGCGGAACAGGCGCTTTTAGGCGCTATCCTGGTCAATAATGAAGCCTGTGACCGTGTGGCATCCTTCCTGCTGCCGGATCATTTCGCCGAAGCCATCCACGCCCGCATTTTTGAAGCTGCCTCCACCCTCATCCGCATCGGCAAGCTGGCCTCGCCCATCACGCTCAAAACCTATTTCGAATCCGACGCCACGATGAAGGAAATCGGCGGTCCAGCCTATCTCGCCCGCCTCGCTGCCTCCGCCACCACCATCATAAATGCCGAAGAATATGGCCGCATGATCTATGAGCTCGCCCAGCGCCGGAAGCTCATCGGCATTGGCACCGATATTGTGAACGAGGCCTTCGACACCCCTGTGGACGAAAGCTCCAAAGACCTGATCGAACGCGCCGAACAAACCCTTTATGGCCTCGCCGAAACCGGCAAATACGGCCAGGGCTTCCAACCCTTCGCAAGGGCCCTGACGGATGCCATTGATATGGCAGCAGGCGCCTATCAGCGCGACGGCGGCCTCTCCGGCATTGCCACGGGCCTCAAGGATCTCGATGAGAAAATGGGCGGCCTGCAGGCCTCTGATCTCATCATCCTGGCCGGCCGCCCCGCCATGGGCAAAACCTCGCTCGCCACCAACCTCGCCTATAATGTCGCAAAGGCCTACAAGGCCGAGCATCTCACCGATGGTTCGGTGAAAGTGACAGATGGTGGTGTCGTTGCCTTCTTCTCGCTTGAAATGTCTAGCGAACAACTGGCCACCCGCATCATCGCAGAACAATCCGCTATTTCATCCGAGCGTATCCGCCGCGGCAAGATCACCGAAAGCGAATTCCACCGCATTGTGGAAGTCAGCCAGGAATTGCAGTCGCTGCCGCTCTATATCGATGCCACGGGCGGCCTCACCATCGCGCAATTGGCCGCCCGCGCCAGGCGTCTGAAACGCCAGCGTGGATTGGGCCTCATCGTAGTGGATTACCTGCAGCTTCTCACCGGTTCCGCCCGCAAGGCCGCCGAAGGCCGCGTGCAGGAAGTCTCCGAAATCACCGTGGGCCTCAAGGCGCTTGCAAAAGAACTGTCCGTTCCGATCATCGCGCTGTCTCAGCTCTCGCGCCAGGTCGAAAATCGCGATGACAAACGCCCGCAGCTGGCAGACCTTCGCGAATCCGGTTCGATCGAGCAGGACGCCGACGTGGTGCTCTTTATTTATCGCGAGGAATACTACCTCACCCGCAAGGAACCCCGCCCCAACACCACGGAACATCAGGAGTGGCAGAACGAAATGGAACGCGTCAACGGCATAGCCGAAGTCATCATCGGCAAACAACGCCACGGCCCTACCGGAATCGTGGAACTCCAGTTCGACGCCAGCCTCACCAAATTCCAGAACCTGGTGCGCGAAGGCTATATCCCGGAGCGGTTTGAATAGTCTCCCGCGCAAGCCTTGCCTACCGCCTGCAAACGCCGTAAATCGCTACCCCATGGATGCGCCGCTCACATCAACCCCGGAAGTGCTTGCAGGCGCTGTGCTGGCGATTGATCTCGGCGCAATTCAAAAGAATTGGCGCTATCTGAAAGCCCGCTCGGGATCAGCCGAATGTGGCGCTGCCGTTAAAGGCAACGCTTATGGTCTGGGCGTGGAACCTGTGGGCCGGGCCTTGTGGGCGGCGGGCTGCCGCAGCTTCTTTGTGGCGCGTCCCACGGAGGGTGAAGAACTTCGTGCGAGCCTGCCGCAAGCCACGATCTATGTGCTCGACGGGCTGTTCCCCGGTCAATCCGAATATTACGCCCAGCACAATTTGTGGCCCGCCCTGATCTCCCTTGAGGAAGCCCGCGAATGGGCAGCCTTTGGCCGCGTCTATGGCCGCAAACTTCCCTGCGCACTGCACGTGGACACAGGCATTAACCGGCTGGGCTTTTCACCACAGGAGTTCATTGCCCTCCGCGCCGACACCACAACATGGGATGCCCTCAACATCTCGCTTCTGATGAGCCACATGGCCTGCGCCGATGAACCATCCCATGCCCTGAACGTCAAGCAACGCAATGCCTTCCAGGCGGTGCGCGCTGAACTCCCCGGAGTGAAGGCAAGCCTTGCAAACTCCGCAGGCATATTCCTCGGCAAAGATTACGCACATGACCTCGTGCGCCCCGGAATAGCGCTTTACGGCGGCAATCCAACGCCGGCTCAGCCAAACCCCATGCAGGCCGTGGCCCTGCTCGAAGGCACCATTCTGCAAACCCGCGATGTTCCAAAGGGCGAAACCGTGGGCTACAGCGCCACTTGGCAGGCCGCGCGCAACACACGCATTGCAGTTCTAGGTGCGGGCTACAAGGATGGCGTGCCGCGCTCCCTGAGCTCCTCGCAGCAGGCAGGCCCCGCCCAGGTTTATATCAGCGGCAGGCATTGCCCCATCATCGGCCGCGTATCCATGGATATGATGGCGATAGACATCACCGATCTGGATCGCCCAGTCAGTCGTGGCGACCGCGCCGAAATCCTCGGCCCTAATATCCTGATTGACGATGCAGCACGCTGGGCAGGCACCATAGCTTACGAATTGCTCACCCGTTTGGGAAGCCGATATGCCAGACTCTATTCTGATACATGATTCGGAAAACTGACAATTGAACCCACTCCAGCCTATTGGACGCGCCGTGCTTGCCCTTGTGGCGGAAGTTGGCCGCGTCGTCCTGTTTCTCAGGGACGCCCTGCTGCAAGGCCTTTCACCCACATATTACTTGCGCCAGATCGTCGAGCAAATGTGGTACATCGGATACAACTCGCTGCCAGTCGTAGCCCTCACCGCATTCTTCACAGGCGGCGCGCTCGCCCTGCAAATCTATACTGGCTCCTCGCCTGCAACGGCCAGCACCCTGGTCCCCAATATCGTGGCCATCGGCATCACCCGCGAACTGGGGCCCGTGCTAGCGGGCCTCATGGTGGCAGGCCGGGTTGGCGCCTCAATTGCAGCCGAACTCGGCACCATGCGGGTCACCGAACAGATTGATGCGCTCGATACGCTCTCCACCAATGCCTTTAAATATCTGGTCGGCCCCAGGCTCCTGGCTGCCTTCATCACCCTGCCCATTCTGGTGGCCATTGGCGATACCATCGGCATCATGGGAGGCTATGTCGTGGGCACCCGCTCCCTCGGTTTCAATGCCTCGGCTTACCTCAAGACAACAGCGGACTTCCTGCATGTGGATGATGTGACATCGGGACTGATAAAAGCCGCCGTTTTCGGCTTCATCATCGCCATAATGGGCTCCTACCACGGTTTCAATTCCAAGGGCGGTGCCCAAGGTGTGGGCCGCGCCACGACCAATGCTGTGGTTTCGGCTTCCATCCTCATCCTCGCTGCCAATTTCGCCCTCACTTCCCTGTTGTTTGCGGATTGAGCATGGAAGAAGGTCACATCATCCTCGAGAACGTTCACAAGGCTTTCGGGCCCAAACATGTTCTGAATGGCATCAACATCTCCGTGCCGCGCGGCAAGTCGCTCGTCGTGATCGGCGGCTCCGGTACCGGCAAATCTGTCATGCTGAAATGCATCCTCGGAATTCTTAGGCCCGATGCAGGCTCCATCACGATAGGTGGTGAAGAGGTTGCAGGCCTCAGGGGTGCAGCGCGTGATGAATATCTCCGTCGTTTCGGCATGCTGTTTCAGGGTGGAGCACTGTTTGACTCGCTGCCTGTTTGGGAAAATGTGGCCTTCGGATTGATACAGGGCCGCAACATGGCGCGGCCAAAAGCCAAGGAAATCGCCATTGAGAAGCTGGCCCAGGTAGGCCTCAACGCAGATGTGGGCGCACTTTATCCGGCCGAACTTTCTGGAGGCATGCAAAAGCGGGTGGGCCTTGCCCGCGCCATCGCGGCTGATCCTGAAATCATTTTCTTTGACGAACCAACCACCGGGCTTGACCCTATCATGGCGGATATCATCAACCGCCTCATTGTGGATTGCGTGAAACGCTTGGGCGCCACGACAATATCAATCACCCATGATATGGCTTCCGCCCGCAAGATCGCCGACGACATCGCCATGATCTACCATGGAGAGATCATCTGGCAGGGTTCCGCCAAGACCATTGACTACAGCGGCAATGAATACGTCGACCAGTTCATCCACGGACGGGGCCAGGGCCCCATCAAGATGGACGTGTTCAAGGCGTGACAGTCACTTTACGGCAATGTCGAAGTGCAAGACTTCCTCTTTAAGTCCCAATTTGGTGTAAAGTGCGATTGCAGGCGGATCAGTCTTATCGGCTTGAACGAAAATCACATATGCACCGCGTGATTTCGCAATTTCCCCAAGGTGTGCGAAGAGACCGGTCGCTACACCTTTGCGGCGATGCGCCTTCGCCGCCGCCAGATCATAAACGTAGATTTCGCTGCGTTCCTGTTCGAATTTCTTGAGCTCATAACCCGCCAACCCACCAATGACCACTGCGCCCTGTAAAGCGGCAACAGCAATGAAATAATTGCTGCCAAGCATGTCTTGGAGATAAGCATCGCTGGGCTGTGTATGTCTGTAAACGTCAGGTTCCTCGAATGCGTCACCGAAGGTGACAAGGAGCTTCCGAAACAAAGCGACATCGCCCACAAGGAGCTGTCGAAACTCAACTTTTGCAATGGGTGACATGATAGCCTGCTTAAGTTTTTGCTTTGGTTGATTTTATCCCATCGGGGCTCCAAGTCGACACATAATCCAACACAAAATGGACCGCGCACGACACAACAAAAAAAGAGGCCGCAATTTCAGCGGCCTCTTCCGTGAGATGCGTAGCTACCCGCATCTTGAGACGCGAATACGCTTAGGCAGCAACCCCTGCCAATTCAGCGACCCGGTAATGTCTCGCGGATAACAGTGTGAACTCACTAGACATTGGATCACCTCCTCTCAATTGTTGACGACCCGCTCAATGTGGAGGCTTGCCCAAACGATTGCAAGAGGGTTATTTTGAGATAAAAAAGGGAGGCTCAAAATGTTATCAGCCGATATCATCATTACCAACGCCCGCATCCTCACCATGCACAAGCCCGCCATGCATGCCGAAGCCCTGGCCATCTCTGGTAACCGGATCCTCGCTGTGGGTTCAAAGCCGGATATCTTGGCATACCGACAGAAACACACCCGCATGATTGATGCACAAATGAACACTGTGATGCCCGGGATCATTGAGAGCCACATCCATTTGTTTGGCGGTTCAGTCGAGTTGTCCAGCCTTATGATAAGTAATATCAAAAGTTTGCCAGCAATCTCAGAAGCCATTCATCAATATGCAGCAGCCAATCCAAAAGAGCGCGTGATCATCGTGAAAGGCGCCTCACCGCTGTCGTTGGGCGAAAATCTGCCTATTACCAGGCACGCTTTGGATGCCATCTTTCCGAACCGACCCTTGGCACTCATTTGTTTTGATCACCATACCGTCTGGGCAAATACAGCAGCACTTAAAGCAACCGGTCTGCTTCACGGTGCAAGCCTGCCACCCGGCAACGAAATTGTCGTGGCTGCTGATGGACTGGCTTCCGGTGAATTGCGCGAAGCAACAGCCTTTGCGCCCATCCTCCAACTCACCTCCACGGGCGGGCGCGAATGGCTTGGCATGGTGACAGGTGAAAATCCACAGCCTCCCGCCACATCATTAGAACGCCGCATCGATCAGAACTTCCTGAAACAAGGCTTGGCTTATTGCGCCTCGCTGGGAATCACCTCGATCCAAAACATGGATGGCAACTGGTATCAGCTCGAGCTGCTCAAGGCCTTGCTCGATAGCAATGAACTCACCGCGCGCGTGGAAATTCCCTTCCATCAGAAGAATACCTTCGAAACCTCCCGCGTTGATGAAGCCGTGGCCATGCGCGAAGCCTATCAGGGTGACATGCTGCATTCCGGTCGCGTGAAAATCTTCATGGATGGCGTGCTGGAATCCCTCACCGCCCTGATGATAGATGATTACCCCGGCCATCCCGGAATACGCGGCGCACCGCTCTTCACCGCACAACAATTCAACGAGGTCGCAACCCGCGCTGATAAGCATCATCTGCAAATCAGTGTACATGCCATTGGCGATGGTGGCGTGCGCCGTACCCTCAATGGTTATGAGGCAGCACAAAAAGCCAACGGCAAACGCGACAGCCGTCACCGCATCGAGCACATTGAACTCATCGACAAGGCAGACATTCCCAGGCTCAAGCAACTGGGCGTTATCGCCTCGCTGCAACCCATCGTGGGTTTGGGCGTCCCAGGCAATCCTCAGGAACCCTGCAGGTCACGTATCGGCACCAAACTGCCGCAAGCCTACGCCTGGCAAACGTTACGCGAGACAGGCGCCACCATTGCCTTTTCTTCCGATTGGCCAGTATCGCCGCTAGACCCTTTCCTCGGCATCCAATCCGCCATGACTTCGCGTCCGCTTTCGCCAGAAAGCATGCCGCAAGCTCAATCCCTGCTGGATGCCATTGATGGTTTCACCGCATCTGGCGCCTACACGGAATTTGCCGAACACAAAACAGGCAAACTTCTGCCTGGCATGCTTGCCGATGTACTCTTGCTGAACGGCAATATCGAAACAACACCAGCCGATCAGATGTCGACGCTAAAGCCAGTTCTCACGCTGTGTGATGGACGCGTAACGTTTGAGAAGTGAAAATTATATGGTTTACGCTGCGCGAAGCTTGTCGGCTTCCAGCAGTGCTGCATTGGTTTCCCGCACAATTGCAGCAACAAGATCCGGAGCGTCAAAGGTTCCACCTTCCCGCGCCAATCTTTCAAGGTTTACGCAAGCATCGCCAGCGCGCCGCGCGCCCAGACTTGCGCACATTGACTTTAACGCATGCACGGCATCCGCAAGTCCGGCAATGTCCTGTTCTTTCGCCAGACGTTCGATATCCGCAAGGCTTCTCGGCGCATTTTGCACGAACAGGCCCAGAACCCGGTTGAGCAGCCCGGCTGTTCCTCCAATTGCCTTCAATTCACCAATGACATGACGGTCAATTGCATCGCCGGTCGAAAGCTCGATAACCATCCACGCCTCACAAATTTTTCTGCTGAAAGAGTTACAGGAGAGAATCCTAACAGATGTTGAAGACTGCCATTTCGCCACTTGCGTTCCCTAATCGTTCCAGCGTAAATGCCATCCATGGCCAAAACCCTTTCCACCTTCGTTTGTCAGTCCTGCGGCTCTGCAACGTCCAAATGGTCTGGCCGCTGCGATAATTGTGGAGCCTGGAACAGCATTATCGAGGAACAGAGCTCAGCTCCTGTTTCGGGCGCCAAAGGTGCCAGTCTTCCCAAGGGCAAGGCATCCCGTCTGGTGGGGCTCCGCGGTGAAAGCCCATCCCCTCCCCGTATTCAAACCGGCATCGCCGAGTTGGACCGTGTGGCAGGGGGCGGTTTCGTGCCGGGGTCAGGTGTGCTGATTGGCGGTGACCCCGGCATCGGCAAATCCACTCTTCTTTTGCAAGGTCTTGCATCTTTGGCGCGTCGCGGAGAACGAGTGATTTATGTCTCTGGTGAGGAATCCATCGCCCAGGTAAGGCTCCGGGCTCAGCGCTTGGGACTGGATGATTCCAACGTGCTTCTGGCCACCGAAACCAATGTGTCAGACATTCTCGCAACGCTATCTGAAAGTGCGCCGCCCGCCATTGCGGTCATCGACTCCATCCAAACCCTGTGGTCGCCAGTAATTGAGGCCGCACCCGGCACGGTATCCCAGCTCAAGGCGGGTTCCGAAGCGCTCGTGCGTTTTGCCAAGCAGAAAGGCACCGCCGTGCTGCTCGTGGGCCATGTGACTAAGGATGGTCAGATCGCGGGACCTAAGGTCATTGAACACATGGTGGATACCGTTCTCTATTTCGAAGGGGACCGCGGCCACCAATACCGCATCCTGCGCGCCGTCAAGAACCGCTTCGGCCCGACGGATGAAATCGGCGTCTTTGAAATGTCGGATGGTGGCCTCAAGGAAGTCAGCAATCCTTCCAAACTCTTTATGGGCAACAGCGAAAACCCAACACCGGGAACCGCAATCTTTGCTGGCATGGAAGGCACACGGCCTTTGCTCATTGAGGTGCAGGCGCTCGTCTCTCCATCACCCCTTGGCACCCCGCGCCGGACGGTTGTGGGCTGGGATTCAAACCGGCTTGCCATGATCCTTGCCGTCCTCGAAGCACGCGCCGGTGTGGCCATTGGGCCTAACGATGTCTACCTTAATGTCGCGGGCGGCCTAAAGGTTCGTGAACCCGCCGCTGATCTCGCCGTTGCAGCAGCCCTTCTCTCATCTCTCACTGGCACCATGATCCCGCATGGTACAGCCGTTTTCGGAGAAATTGCATTGTCTGGCTCCATACGACCCGTGGGCCAAACTGAAGCTCGCCTTAAAGAAGCTCAAAAGCTGGGCTTGAAGGAAGCTGTAATTGCCGCTGGGGCAGATCAGCCAAATGTAAAAGGCCTGAAGGTGAAATCGCTTGAGACAATTTCAGATCTCGTGGCCTGGGCTGCCGCGCAGAACAAGGGCCAGCAACGAATCGTCTAGAACAGTTCAGAAAAGCTGCCTATAAGGTGGCTCATCCAACGGCTTCAGGAACAATAAATGCCCTTCAATCTGCTTGACGTTATTCTGATTGCCATTATGCTGGTCTCGGGGCTGCTTGCGCTGATGCGGGGCTTCACCCGCGAAGTGCTTTCACTGGTGGCCTGGGGTGGCGCTGCTGTTGCCGCTTACTTTGCCATCCGCCAGCAAGCGCTGCTTGATCTGGTCATTCCCTATGTCGAAAAGCCCATTCTCGCCCAGATCGCCGTAGGTGCCGTGGCCTTCATAATTGCCCTAATCGTGATTTCAATATTCAGTGTAAAGATTTCCGATGCCGTGGTGGATTCCTCCGTCGGTGGCTTTGATAGAACCCTGGGCTTTCTTTATGGCCTGGCACGCGGCTTTGTGCTTGTGGCAATTGCCTATCTCTTTTATGGCTGGCTTGTCCCCTATGACAAACAGGAAGACTGGGTACGCAATGCCTACTCCCTTCCCTCCATCAAATATGTGGGCGAAACTCTCCTGAGCTTCATGCCGCCAGATATTGCCGAAACTCTGAGAAACACGGCACTGGCAAAAACGCCTGATACCACCTCAGTCAAATCAGACCAGAATCCAAGTGGTCCCGGCAAGAAACAGGCAGGCTATCCCTCCACCGAAACACAAGGCTTGGACAACCTCATTGAAGGCAGTGGCAATGCAACAACGCAGCAACCTACCTTTGGTCAAAGCACAACGCAATGACCGTGAATTTTGATGCTGATGGCGACAGACTCCGCGAAGAATGCGGGGTTTTCGGCATATTTGGCCATCCCGATGCAGCAGCCCTCACGGCTCTTGGACTTCATGCCCTCCAGCACCGCGGCCAAGAAGCGGCCGGTATAGTGGCCTTTGATGGCAACCGCTTTCATGCCGAACGCCGCATGGGTCTCGTGGGTGATCATTTCTCCAGTGAAAAGATCATCAATCGCCTGCAGGGCAAAACTGCAGTGGGCCATGTCCGCTATTCCACCACAGGCGAAACCATTCTCCGCAACGTGCAGCCGCTGTTTGCTGAATTGTCTGCTGGCGGCCTCGCCGTAGCCCACAATGGCAACATCACCAATGGGCTCACCCTGCGCCGTGAACTCATCAGCAATGGCGCGATTTGCCAGTCCACCTCCGACACGGAAGTGATCCTGCATCTGGTTTCGCGTTCGAAGAAAACCCGCATCATCGAACGCTACATCGATGCGCTTCGCGGTCTTGAAGGTGCCTATGCACTGGTGGCACTCACCAACAAGAAACTGATAGGTGCGCGCGATCCCCTCGGCATCCGCCCGCTCATCATCGGCGAATTCAACGGCGCTTACATTCTCTGCTCTGAAACCTGCGCCTTGGATATCATTGGCGCAAAATTTATCCGTGAAGTTGAAAACGGCGAAGTCGTGGTTATCTCTGAAGAAGGCATCGAGTCGCTGCATCCCTTCCCGCGTCAGCCCGCCCGCCCTTGCATATTTGAGTATATCTATTTTTCCAGGCCGGACTCCATCCTGGGTGGTCGCTCGGTCTATGATGTGCGCAAGGAACTCGGCAAGCAGCTCGCAATTGAATCGCCGGTCGATGCCGATGTGGTCGTTCCCATTCCGGACTCCGGGGTGCCTGCCTCCATCGGTTACTCCCAGCAAACCGGCATCCCGTTTGAGCTGGGCATCATCCGCAACCATTACGTGGGCCGCACCTTCATTGAACCCACACAAACCATCCGGTCCTTGGGCGTTAAGCTTAAGCACAACGCCAACCGCTCCGTCGTAGCTGGAAAGCGCGTGGTGTTGATTGATGACAGCATTGTGCGGGGCACCACTTCGGTCAAGATTGTGCGCATGATGTATGAGGCCGGTGCCCGCGAAGTGCATATGCGCATATCGAGCCCACCCATCAAATATCCGGATTTCTATGGCATCGATACGCCAGAGCAAAAGTCCCTGCTGGCCGCTACCCACACCCTTGATGAAATGCGCGCGTTCATTGGAGTCACCTCGCTGTCCTTCATCTCAATTGACGGGGTCTACAGATCAGCAGGCTACGCAAGCCGCGATCTCCATCGTCCGCAGTTCACCGACCACTGCTTTACCGGTGATTACCCAACTCACCTCACTGACATGGAAGGTGAATCGGCCAAGCAGCAACTCTCGCTTCTCGCAGAAGCGGGATGAGCATGGCAATGCTTCTGGAAAACCGTGTAGCAGTCGTCACCGGCGCATCGCGAGGGTTAGGCCGGGCTTTTGCCCTCACGCTGGCACGGGAAGGTGCGCATATCATTGCCACTGCCCGCAACCAAGGCGGCCTTGAAGAACTCGACGATGAGATCAAGGCTTTGGGTGGAACGGCCACACTTGTTCCAGCTGACATCAAGGACTTTGACGCTCTCGACAGGCTAGGCGCTGCCATATTTGAGCGCTGGAAAAAGCTCGATATTCTCGTCGGAAACGCCGGCTTGCTGGGCAAGCTCACACCGCTGAGCCATCTCGATCCTAAAGTATTTGAAGACGTGATGGCTGTAAACGTGACCGCCAACTTCCGTCTCATACGTTCCCTCGATCCCTTGCTGAAGGCTTCTGACGCTGGACGCGCCATATTTGTAACCTCAGGCCTGGCGCAAAAATACTGGCCTTATTGGGGTCCCTACACCATTTCAAAGGCTGCTCTCGAAGCCATGGTAAAAACTTATGCGGCTGAAGTGGAAACCACATCCGTTCGCGCCAACTGTTTCAGCCCCGGTGCCACGCGCACCAAGATGCGCGCCCAAGCCATGCCCGGCGAAGACCCTGAATCGCTACCAAGCGCTGAAGATGTTGCCGCACAAATATTGGGCATGTGCCTTCCGTCATTTACGGATAATGGTACGGTCTATAAATACGCCCCAACAGGACTATTCAAGCAATGAGCCATGAACCTACCATCGCAGCATTGTGCGCGGCACGTCTTTCAGGCGAAAAACTCACGAGTTATCCGGGCACTGCTCCAAAAAACATGGGCGAAGCCTTTGCCATACAGTCGGCTGTGCGTGAGCGCATAGGTTGGAAACTGGCCGGCTGGAAAATCGGCTGCACCTCTGAGCGTGCGCAGAAGGCCCTGAAAACCGCTGGGCCATTCCCCGGACCTGTATACACCGAGCGGTTGTTTCCTTCTGGCGCCCATGTGGCAACCCTTCCCACCAATAGCCGCACCACCGAGCCTGAAATCGCCTTTACGATGGCAAGCGACGTGCCGCCGCGCGAAAATCCCTGGACCGTGGCCGAAGTGCTGGCAGCCGTTGCAACCGTCCACCCCGCAATCGAAATCGTGAACCCCCGTCTGCCAAAGGGCTTCAATGACGTGGTGGAGTGGTATGTAGCAGACGGTGGACTGAGCCACGCATTGGTTCTCGGTCCGGGCATAAAACCTCTGGCACAAGATGCTTATCCCAAAATCACCAACCGCGTTTCCATTAACGGCCAGCAGAAATATGCAGGCCTAGCTGCCAATGCGCTTGGTGGCCCTGAACGCGCCCTCACCTGGCTTGCCAATGACTTGATCAGGAAAGGCTTGCACCTCCGCAGTGGAGACGTTGTCACCACGGGCGTCATCACCGAGGTGTTCGACACGAATATCGGTGACAGGGTGGAAGCGGATTATGACTTGCTGGGGAAGGTTACCGTCCAGCTGTAGAAATATACGCGCGTTTTACTTACCTGTATCAAACGGGTTTTTTCCGCCCCTCAAACTGAAGCGTATGGGAACGCCCGCAAGATCGAAATCCTTGCGCAGGGAATTCATCAGATAGCGCTGGTAGCTTTCCGGCATCTTGCTCATCTGATTGCCGAATACAGCAAATGTTGGCGGCCGTGAACTTGCCTGCGTGGCATAGCGTATCTTGATACGCCGCCCGGAAGGCGCTGGCGGCGGATTGCGCGCAATGGCTTGCTCCAGCCATTTGTTCAATTGGTTGGTTGTGATGCGCGCACTCCAGCGATCAACCGATTCAAATACCGCTTTCATCAGTTTATCGAGGCCGCGCTCCTGTTTCGCAGAAAGAGGTATCACCGGCACGCCGCGAATTTCTGGCAGCACATCTTCCAGCTTGCTATGCACCTCGGCCAGCGTTTTCTGCTTGTCTTCAACCAGGTCCCACTTGCTCAAGGCCAACACAACGGCACGGCCCTCCGTGGCAACCAGATCCGAGAGCGACAAATCCTGCCGTTCGATTTCCATGGAGGCGTCAATTAAAACAATCACGCAATCCGCAAAGCGAATGGCGCGCAGCGCGTCCGATACAGCAAGCTTCTCAATCTTCCCCGTTACCCGCGATTTGCGACGAATGCCAGCGGTGTCCCACAATTTTATTTCGCGTCCCTCCCACTTCCAATCCGTGGAAATGGCATCGCGTGTAATGCCGGCTTCAGGCCCGGTAAGCATGCGTTCTTCACCAAGAAGTGTATTCACCAGCGTGGATTTTCCGGCGTTGGGCTGGCCAATGATGGCAAGCCGCAAGGGCCTCGCCAACTCTTCCGCTTCGGTCAATTCAGCGGCGGGCTCTTCCGGCTCGGGCAGGAACTCTGCCACGGCGTCGTATATTCCTTCAATGCCTTCACCATGCTCGGCAGAAATCGCAATAGGATCGCCCAAGCCCAACGAATAGGATTCCAAAACGCCTGCCTCAGCCATTTTGGCTTCGGCCTTGTTGGCAACCAACCGCACCGGCTTTCCGAATTTCCGCAAGCGTTCCGCAAACTGCCGGTCGATGGGCGTAATGCCAACGCGGGCGTCAATGACAAACAGGACAAGGTCGGCATCTTCAACTGCCGTCACCGACTGCTCACTCATGCGCGCTTCCAGGGTTTCCTTTCGGGCATCATCCAAACCTGCGGTGTCAAAAATGCGAAAGCTGAGATTGCCGAAAGTCACTTCGCCTTCCCGCCTGTCACGGGTCACACCGGGCTGGTCGTCAACCAGCGCAATCTTGCGTCCCACCATGCGGTTGAACAAAGTTGACTTGCCTACATTCGGTCGTCCCAGAATAGCAACAGTGAATGTCATTGTGGGGTGGTGGATTCTTGGTCAACCGGTTCCGCGCAAACTGATGTCTTGGGATCACATGCCGCCTGCTTCTTGCCAGTGACTTTCGGATCCTGCGAAACCTGCTGGTCAGGAGGAAGAATTTCCTCACGCTGACCCGGCAGAACACTGTCGTCCCTTTGGCCAGTCATCCGCTTGATGGTGGAACAACCGGAGGCGGAAATGGCAACCACAACCAAGAGGCTTATCATAGCAATTTTACGCATGGCACTTACTTCTGCAAAAGTGGGGTGAGGAGCTGGATCATGATCTGCGCCCTATTACGAATTTCAGGGGGTGTTTCAGGATCAGCAAAATTGGCGTTCATGTAGCGATCGGCCATCCCATAATCGCCGGTGCGATATGCCGCCAGTCCGAAGATTTCGCGCGCAGCATGCCGCCAGATCTGGCCATCCTTGTCGAAGCTTCCGAGCCTCGCCAATAATTCGTCAGGCTTGGCGGTATCGACAAGAAGATAGCCTGCACGAATGCGGGCCGCATCGCGCAAACTGGGGTCAACACTGGTGCTGGCCGCAACTGCATCAAATGCTGCAACGGCCTCTTTTGTCTTGCCCTGCTGCGCCAAGCCAACGGCGGTCTGTAAGAGTGCCAATTGCTTGTATCCCGGATGATTGACCGCTGCAAAAGCGCGAATTGCATCCTCGGTTTTTCCCGCAGCCGCATTTTTTAACCCGTCAAAATACACAATCGATGCGGCCTCTGACTTGGTTTTCTGGTAATATTGATAGCCCTTGTAAGCAGCCACTGCTGCAATGACCAAAAAACACAAGGCAATGATGTAATTGCCAAATTTGTCCCAAAGTTTTTGATATTGGTCCTTTCGAACCTCTTCATCCACTTCACGAAATAGGGATTCGTCACTCACAGTCGACCGCTCCATCATTGCACTGCCGTGGGTAAGCCAGTGAGGCGGCTAAATCAAGGCATTTTAAGCTAGGGGGTAGGCGCAGCTTCAACGTCAAACGAGGCCAGAAGGCCCGAATCCACCCGTTCCGCCACCAGGCTTTGCAAGAGCCAGAGGCCAGGATTGTTAGCCACAAAAGCCAATTTCTGCGTCGTCATGGCGGGTACGACCGTCGTATCGCGCCACGGCTGGTTTTCGCGCCGTTCGCTCGCCTCCTCGATCAACTGCCAGACATGCCCATGGAGGTGCAAAGGCTGCTCAAATGCCGTCCGGTTATCAATCGTCATCACCACACTGCGTCCCGTGAGGATTTTTGCCAAGGGTTCACTGCCAGGCCCTGCCACATCATTAAGCGCCCAGGCTATGCCCTGCTGGAGTAAACCACGCGTATCCAGGACTTCACCTCTGAACTTCGCCGATTTCAACCCTCCCTTGACGCCCCCCGCGATGATGACTGGTATGGGAACCGCAGCCTGAAAATCAATAGTGGTTAGAATGGCGTTAGCCGGAAGAGAAAAGTTTTCAGGTAGCACAGCCGCATCAGGTGAACCCTCGCGGTCAATGTACCCAATTTCCACAATGTCTTCGAAAAGGTCGAGTGCCAGCGAAATGCTTTCGCTTCCTGTGTCAAACAAGAGATCAACCCGCTGGCCCGGCGCAAGCAGAATGCCTCGTTCTCCCGAGTGGCGCGGTGCCATGGGTTGCCCGTCAAGTGCCACGATCAGCGGGTCAGCACCTTTGAACTGCAAATTCATGGAGCGGACATTAGCCGCATTCAAAATGCGCAGGCGGCAAGCCTTGTCAGCCGGCATCTTCAAGTGCGGCCTATATTGGCTGTTGAGCGTAAACCAATTCCCCATGCGCCCCTCGCCCACGGCCGCTTCCAGATCACCAAAATTTTGCACCATCTTTCCATCATCGCCAAGCATCCAGTCGTCGATGATAATGGGCAGATCAAAAAGTTGGGGCTCCACTGTAATCTTCTCTTCTACTACAAGCATGCCATAAAGCCCCTTGTCCCGTAACAGCGATGCATCCGTGAGCGGACCAAACCAGAAGGTCCCCGCATCAGGCGGCGTAAAGACGCAATCAACTGCATTATCCTCGCCGGGCTGGATATTAAGAGTCATCACCTCGCTAGGTCCTCGCACGCCAAACCAGTGAAACCAAATCTCACGCTCCAGCATGTTGATAATGCGGACCCTGCATTCTTCGCCCTGCTTCAAGCGCAGCAAAGTGATGGCGTCTGGCGTAAGCCGCCACGTTTCAGTTTTTAGTTTCGGGTTTTCAAGCAGTGATGCTTGAACGATCTGCGCCTTTAGCACCTGAAATCCGTCGGCCGATTTCTCTGCAAGAACCAGGCGGGGCAATGCCACCGCAAGACTCATAGCCCCAATCAACCGCCGCCGCGTCACCATCATGCCAGCCTCACCGAATCGACAGCGAGTCTAGTGAACACTGTGGCATTTAGGTGTTGGGCCTAGTCCTTCACGTCATAAGTATTTTCCGGCTGCGGAAAACTCCTTTGGCGCACGTCATCAGCGTAGGAACTGATTGCAGCTTCAATGGCTTTGCCGACTGCGCCAAATTCTTTTACGAATTTCGGAACCCGTGGCGAAAGACCAAGCATGTCTTCCATCACAAGAATCTGACCGTCACAGGACGCTGAAGCACCAATGCCGATGGTGGGAATATGCAGCGCCTTGGTGATCCTGTCAGCCAAGGGAGCCACAACAGCCTCCAGCACCACGGAAAATGCGCCTGCTTCAGTAACGGCACGCGCATCCTCCTCGATGAGCGTCCAACTGTCACGCGTGCGCCCCTGTGTCTTGAACCCGCCCAGCACATTGATGGATTGTGGCGTAAGCCCGATATGCGCCATCACCGGAATGCCGCGGTCAGTGAGAAAATGGATGGTTTCTGCCATGCGCGAGCCGCCTTCCAGCTTGATGGCGCCGCATTCCGTTTCCTTCATCACGCGCGCCGCATTGCGAAAGGCCTGCGCCGGACTTTCTTCATACGATCCAAAAGGCATGTCAACGACCACGAGTGATCGTTTGGCGCCCCGCATGACGGCGCGTCCATGCAAGATCATGAGATCAAGTGGCACGGGCAGGGTGGATTCAAAACCATGCATCACCATGCCCAGTGAATCCCCCACTAGCAGGAAGTCCACATATTTGTCGGCAATGGCTGCCGTATGCGCGTGGTAGGATGTAAGTGCCACGATTGGCACCCCGCCCTTGCGCGCTGTAATCTCTGGAGCGGTCAGGCGTTTGATGACGTTCTGCGCAGACATTTTGAAGCCCTATTTTGTAAGAACAAATACCGGCACGCCGATCAGCGCGCCATGAAGCTGGGTCATGATACCATAAAGAGCCGCGCCAAAAATCACCGAAAGTCCGTCATGTCCCAAGCGCACTTCAGGCGTTGGCCACACACCGTTCTGGCGGGCAAACACGATATAAACGAGACTGCATAGGAGAAACCCGCCAAAAAGAATAAGGCTGGCAGCATCACCATTGGAAAATAGATGCCCCAAGGCCCAGAATATAACGCCAAGCTCAAGAGGAAAACGTAATGTCTGTCGCAGGCTGCCGCGAAACAGAAATACGCCGAGACAGAGAAAACCTATGAAATTTAGCAGATAATTGACATACCATCCCCATGGTGTCGGCTCATAGACCGGAACAAATACCGCGTTTTGCCAGCCCCACACAATCAGGGACAATAACAGCAACGACGCCAGACCAAATACAGTTCCATATGCCTTTGCACCAATTCTATCCTTGATGCTCGCCTTCGCGGAAGGAAATGCCACCACTCCATTCAGCAATCCAAAGACTACAACGGACAGCGCGAGAAGGATCACGTCACCACCGGGAGATGCAGAACATAGGGATGGAACCCGAACAGGAAAACCACGTACAAAACACCCCCCACGACAACGGCAATGATATCAGATCTTACATTCGGAACATAAGACGGCACCTTGCCACGCATGGTGGATAATACAATATCGAGCACTCCAAGTAGCAGGAAGGTGCCAAACAGCAGGATGTCGTAAAACCTGCCGTTGGAAAGCAGATGTCCAATCGCCCAAAGGCTTACGCCAATGGACATGGGCTGCTTTAGCCAAAGCCTTAGATGGCTCTTGCCATGAAATACCGCAATGCAAATGAAAGCCAGCAAAACCAGCAGCATGGTGACGTGCCGCATCCCGGGAAGCGGCTGGTAAACAATGTCACTGGTCTCAGGCCCATTGCTCACAATCCAATAGCCCCAGATGATCAGTGCCACCCCTGCAACCGATGCGAGTGAATAGAAACCTTTGTATGGCCCTTCCCCCAACCTTTGCTGCAGCCCATCGCGTGAGCGGGGCCATAGCAGGGAAAAAAGATGCACACTAGCAAATAGCACAAGGCCCGAAATGAGGTAAACCATTGGATTATTCTTATTCCATTCTGTGGGTGTACTCAAATCAAAAGCCATGTTAACACCCTTCTAAAATCACACCAATCGGGGGATAAAAACATGAAACCTACCCTTATTCTTGTTGGAGCAGATAAAGGCGGCGTGGGCAAAACCACGGTTTCGCGCGCCTTGCTCGATTTTTTCGCGCGCAAGAATGTGCTCACCCGCTCGTTCGACACTGAAAACCCGCGCGGCACCTTGAAGCGGTTTTATCCCGCCTCTGCTGAAATCATCGACCTGACCAATGTCGCCCACCAGATGCGCCTTCTCGACACAATGGAAACCGCAAATGTCCCGGTCACCATTGTCGATCTGAAAGCCGGCAATCTCTCTTATGCTTTGGAAACATTTGACCGCATCGGCGTTCTTGAAGCCGCGCGTGCTGGCGTGTTCAATCTGGGTCTGTTCCACGTGATTGGCCCCTCCATAGCCTCGCTGGACGAAATTGCCGAGATCGCAAATTACCTGCAAGGCGTAAGCTATGTTGTTGCCCGCAACTTCATCAACGAAACCAATTTCTTTGAATGGGATGCGGCAACCCAGCGTAAATATTTTGCGGCCATTCCCAAGGCCCAAGAAATTGCCGTGCCAAAATTGAATGAGATGGCGTATGAGCAGGTTGACCTGGCCGGCGTAACCTTCAAGGATTTCATCGACAACCACGCTTCTGATGGTTCGCCGGGAAAATTCTCGTTTGTCTTGAGAGGCTATGTGCGCAAGTGGTGTTCAGAAATTGATGAACAGTTTGCCCACGTGAAACTGGCCCAAGACATTCTAACCGGCGGTCGCGCACCGCAGGCTGCATACCAAGCCTAAAGCTTTGGCCGACAAGCCAACGATCTACATCATCTGCTCCGACCGACACCGCAATGGAAAAACCCTCCTTGCGCGAGTGCTGATTGATTATTTGATGCTGGAGGGCAAAGATCCCTTCGTGATTGATGCCAACGTGCCCGAAGGGCCCTTGCGCGCAGCTTTCCCTGGTCGGACAGCACTGGTGGACTTCGATCAGATTCCCGGACAGATGAAACTGTTTGACACCATCATGGGATCAATTGGCCGCGACTATGTGGTGGATATCCCTGCGTCCCAGACCGAAAAGTTTTTTACCGCCATCAAGGAACTAGATGTCTTGCAAGAAGCCACCCGCCGTGGTTTCCAATTCGCCATCCTGTTCATCGTCGACAAGGAATTGGCATCTTACGATAATGCCGAGGACCTTCGCGTCGCTTTGGCCCCTCACGCTGTGATCTATGTCAGAAATAATTATGTCGGAAGCTTTGCGCCCCCATCGTCCCGGGAACTGACAATCGACATCCCGCCCCTGGAGCGTGATATTTTTCCTTACATAGAGGATCGGTATTTTTCCTATCGCGCGTTCCTGCTCGGCGATGAAGCCGCAATACCTCCAAAATTGGTGAACAAGCTCAAGGCTTTTCTTCTTGCTATGGTCACCGGTCTTCAGGATATCGAGCCTGAACTCTCGCTGCGCAGGCTTCGCAATCTTTAGCAGCGGGCCTGTCTGTTACCACCCTTGAAATCCCAATGTTTATCTCCCAATTGCTGAACATGTTTTGTTGGGAGACTATCATGATGAAATCCAAATCCATTCTGGGCATCGCCCTTCGCCCGCACCAGGGCTTCGAGTTTCGCGAAGCCGAAGGAGTGATTGACGGACAGCGCTATCCGCAAGGTGGCCTATGACACTATTTTACAGTTTCTGTAGGCAATGAGAGGACGCCAATACGCATGCTATCGGCATTGAAAGCAGGTGTCGCATATTTTGCAATCGTCTTTGCCATAGGCTTCGCGTTGGGAACCATCCGCGTCCTCGCAATCGCGCCGTTGATAGGTGAGATGAATGCGGTGGCCATAGAGTTGCCGTTTATGCTTGCCATATCATGGTTCGCCTGCCGATGGATCATCCGCGTGTTCACCGTAGACAAAGCACTTTCACATCGCCTTGTTATGGGCCTGTGCGCATTTGCACTGACTATGATTGCGGAGCTCGGCGTGTCGATGTTCGGATTCGGCCGCTCGATTGCCGAGCACTTTGAGATCTACCGCCATGCAAGCGCAATGTTGGGTCTTGCAGCCCAAGTCGCTTTTGCCGCATTTCCATTACTCCCACTCAATCGTGCCCGGCGGCTTTGACGTCACATCATAGACAACGCGGTTCACACCGCGCACTTCATTGATGATGCGGGTGGCGGCGCGGCCGAGGAAATTCATGTCGAAGGGGAAGAAGTCCGCGGTCATCCCATCAACCGAGGTAACGGCGCGCAGTGCCAGAACCCGGTCATAGGTGCGGCCATCGCCCATGACACCCACAGTTTGCACCGGCAACAGCACGGAGAAAGCCTGCCAGATTTTGTCGTAAAGCCCGGCTTTCCGGATTTCATCGATATAGATGGCATCTGCCTTGCGCAGGATATCCAGCTTTTCGCGCGTCACCCCTCCGGGCAACCGAATGGCAAGACCAGGTCCGGGGAACGGATGCCGCCCTACAAATTTCTCAGGCAAACCAAGCTCTTGTCCAAGTTTTCTGACCTCGTCTTTGAAGAGTTCCCGCAAGGGTTCCACGAGCTGCATGTTCATGTGCTCTGGCAAGCCTCCCACATTGTGGTGAGACTTGATGGTTACGGATGGTCCTCCGGTAACGGAAACACTTTCGATGACGTCTGGATAAAGTGTGCCCTGCGCCAGGAAATCCGCTCCGCCAATCTTTTTGGCCTCGCGTTCGAACACCTCGATGAAAAGGCGTCCGATGGTTTTGCGTTTGGTTTCGGGATCTGCCTCGCCTTCGAGGGCGCCAATGAAATCGTCGCTGGCATCCACGTGCACCAGGGCCAGCTTATAATGCTCGCGGAACATGGAAACCACTTCCTGTCCCTCATTCAACCGCATCAACCCGTGATCCACGAAAACGCAGGTGAGTTGATCGCCCACGGCCTCATGGATGAGAAGCGCTGCAACAGATGAGTCAACACCGCCCGAAAGCCCGCACAGCACGCGTCCCTTGCCCACCTGCGCCCGAATGCGTTCCACGGCTTCCTGCCGGAAAGCGGCCATCGTCCAGTCTGCCCGGCATCCCGCAATATTGCGCACGAAGTTCTGAAGCAGCGCCGATCCTTCAGGGGTGTGCACCACTTCAGGATGAAACATGAGGCCATAGAACTTCCGCTGCTCATCCTCAATCACGGCAAAAGGCGCGTTCTCGGAAACACCTTTCACAACAAACCCTTCCGGCAATTGCGTAATGCGGTCCCCGTGGCTCATCCAGACCGTGTGGCTCGCACCATCACTCCACACGCCCTCAAACAAGGCAGAGGGTGCTTTCACTGAAACTTCTGCCCGCCCAAATTCACTGTGATGGCCACTCTCGACCCGGCCTCCAAGCTGAACGGCAAGCAGCATCTGCCCGTAACAAATTCCAAGCACTGGAACACCAGCTTCAAAAACCTCTTGTGGTGCGCGTGGACTACCCGCTTCGGCAGGAGAAGCAGGTCCACCGGAAAGAATGACGCCCTTGGGCTTCATGCGCAGAAACGCCTCGCTCGCATGCTGAAACGGCACGACCTCCGAATAAACCCCCATCTCACGCACGCGCCTGGCGATGAGTTGAGTTACCTGTGAACCAAAGTCGATAATGAGGATATTGTCATGCATGCCGAGGCTTTAAGGGAGGCGAGCGGAATCTGCAAGGGAAGCTAGCCACGAAACCCCATGGCCAGCACAAACAACTCCGCCGAGTCATCGCGGCTTGCCATGGGTTTCAAATGACGCACGGTGGAGAAATTCGTTTTCATCCGCTTCAGCATTTCGCCCTCGCTGCCACCGCGCAAAACCTTGGCGAGATACACCCCGCCCTGCTCCAAAACCTTGCAGGCAAAGTCGAGGCCAGCTTCGGCAAGGGACATGATCAGCAAATGGTCCGTCTGCCGGTGGCCCGTGGCATGGGCTGCCATGTCAGACAGCACGACATTGACTTTCACGCCACCGATCGCGTCCAGCAAGAGCTGCTCTGTGTCTTCATCCATGAAATCCTTTTTGAAAATTACAACACCGGGCAATGGGTCGATCCCATGCATGTCGATGGCGATGATCTTGCCCCGCCCTTCTTCCGCCTTCACGCGCTTGGCGGCAACCTGGCTCCAGCCTCCAGGTGCTGCACCCAAATCCACCACCACCAGCCCAGGCTTCAGGAACTTGTATTTGTCATCGATCTCGATGAGCTTGAAGGCGGATCGGGCACGATAGCCAAGTTTCTTGGCCTCAATGACGTAAGGATCATTCAGTTGCCGCTCAAGCCAGATTTTCTGGGACACTGTGCGCCCTTTGCCTGTCTTCACCTTGACCTTGAGATTGCGTCCCGAAAGGTCATTGCGGCTGCCTGGCCTGCTCATGACAATCTCCCATAAGTGCCGTCGTCCTGCATCAGTTGCGTAAGAATCCCCTCCCGCAGGCCCCGATCAGCCACCCGAATGCGAAGTGCCGGAAAGGCAAGCCGTATTTCTTCCAGTATGGCACAGCCTGCCATGACGAGGTCGGCCCGTTCCCGCCCGATGCAGGGGTTCAGCATGCGCTCTTGATAGCTCATGGCCAGAAGGTCGGCAGTCACCCGCCCCACATCGGCACTCGAAATCCAGCTGCCATCCACCCGCGAACGGTCGTAGCGGCGAAGTCCCATTTGAACGCCCGCTATTGTGGTCACAGTGCCCGAGGTTCCTAAAAGGTGGGACGGAATGGCAGGGCTGCTTTTCATGTCAGCCACTCGTGCAGCAAATTCGCTGAGCTTGGGCCGCAGATAAGTTCCCATCGCAGCGAAGGAGGCAGCCGTTACATCCTTTCCCCCGCCAAATTGCTCGGAAATCGTTACCACACCTGCCGCAAGCGAGGTCCAGGCGAGAATTTTATAACCGGTTTCGCTGTGTTCCACCCACATCAATTCCGTTGAACCGCCGCCGATATCAAATACCAGCGCACTGCTGGCTCCGGCTTCAATCAAAGGCTCAGCGCCCGTTGCCGCAAGCAAGGCCTCGGTTTCGCGGTCAATGATCTCCAGCACCAAGCCGGTTTCTTCTTCCACGCGCGCAATGAATGCCAAACCATTGCTCGCCGTGCGGCATGCCTCGGTAGCAATTAACCGGCTTTTCTTAACCTTATGCCACACCAGCTTGTTGGAACACACCCGCAAGGCATCGATGGTTCGCGCCATGGCCGCTTCGCTCAAAGCGCCAGATTTTCCCATCCCCTCGCCCAGCCGTACAATGCGCGAAAACGCGTCTTGAACCTGAAACCCACTCTCCGCCGGAGAGGCAATCAACAATCTGCAGTTATTGGTACCAAGGTCTAGCGCACCGTAGAAAGAATCTTGCAAAGCGGGAGCTTGGACAGCGTTTACATACGGCTGTACGCAGTCCCGCGGTTCTCCCGCGTTGCCATGCAGCCCAAACCTGCGCCTGCCACGGGATTTGCCCGTACCGCTGGTCGCGTCCAATTTCAAACCTTCCGGATGACCAGCACTCGTACGGGGATTCAAACCCCAGAGTTCACCAACCATCTCTAAACATTGCGTTAGGGCCATATTAACAGCTTGGCGCACCACGTAAAGCAAATGAATCCGTTAAAGGTGGAGCCCTCATATTAACCTCACATTGAGACAATAGCGGGTACTGCTAGGTTCTGGACGGGGTAAATATGCGAAGTTTTGGTACAAATTGGTTCAAAAGTAACTCGCTCATGGGTGAGTATGCCGAGCATTTTGGACATGCCATAACCCGGCAAAAAAATTCCGTGGCGCTCAACGCTGCCAAAGTCGATGCCGAGCTTGCCTCCAAGGCCAAGTCGGAATTTATTGCCAACATGAGCCACGAGCTGCGCACGCCTCTGAACGCCATCATCGGTTTTTCTGACATGATTATCACAAGAACCGCGACTAGCACGGAAAAGGTCGAGCAATATTCCGCCTACATCAAGCAGGCAGCAGAACATCTACTGGCTCTCATCAATGGCATTCTGGACGTTTCAAAGATCCAGGCGGGTAAGCTTGCCGTCGATCAGGAAAAAGTAAGCATTATTCCTATTCTCGAATCCTGCCTTCTGATTGTGGAAGCCAAGGCACGAGAAAAGGACATCGAAATTGAAAGCCATTTGGCCCCCCGTATTCCTGACTTTTTCGCCGATCCTCTGCGCCTTAAACAAATTCTCATCAATCTGCTGAGCAATGCTGTGAAGTTTACGCCCGCCAAGGGTCGCATTCGCATTGATGTAAATTCCAAGGGCGCAAACTTCGCCACCATCTCGATTACCGACACCGGAATGGGCATGTCGATCAGCGAGATAGATACGGCACTTTCACCTTTTGGGCAGGTGGATGCAGGTTTTAATAAACGTCACGAGGGCACAGGCCTTGGCCTGCCGATTGCCTTTGCGCTGGCGCGTCTGCATGGTGGCGATTTAAAAATCGAATCCCAAAAAGGTGTTGGCACGCGGGTCTCCGTCATACTTCCTGTCGTTCAAACTCCACAAATTCCTTCGCCCGCCGGCGATGGCAACCTACATTAAAGGCGAATTAAAACGATGAATAATATTGCCAAGGCAACACCAATGCTTCCGACCGTGCCCAATGCTGAAGCCGCCGCGCGGATTGGAAGGATCGTTGCAGTAACCGGCGCGCACGCCATCATTCTTCTTGACGTGGAAGAACTCTCTCTTGGAATGGATGGAGAGCGCAGTCCGGAAATTGGAACTCTTCTGAAAGTTGACTGTTCCACGTCCATCTCCCTGGCACTTGTGTCCGCATTGAGTTCACCCATGCCTTCTCACGACCGCGGAGAACAGGAACTGCGCATCGTCGAAGTTGAATTCATCGGGGAATTGCCAAAGGATGAAAACGGCAACCCCAAAACCTTCCGTCGCGGCATCTCGTCCTATCCCTCATTGGGCGATACCGTTTATCGCGCTTCTCGCACCGAACTTGCCAAGGCATATGCCTGCGATGCGGAAACCTCCATCCGAGTAGGCCACATTCAACAGGATCCCACAATTCCGGCAATGATCAAGATTGACGAAATGCTGGGCAAGCATTTCTCCGTGCTCGGAACAACCGGCACTGGTAAGTCTTGTACCGTAGCGCTCATCCTGCGCCGCATCCTCGAAAAGAATCCCCAGGCACATATCCTCCTTCTCGACGTCCACCGCGAATATGCCCAATCCTTCCAGGGCATGTCCGAAGTCATTACGCCAGACAACATGGTATTGCCTTTCTGGCTTTTGAACTTCGATGAATGCGTCGAAATCCTGATCGGCCAGCAGGCCAACCGGGAAGGCGATGTGGAAATCCTCCGCGAGCTCATTCCGCTGGCCAAAGGCCGTTACATGAGCAACCAGCGCCGGGACAAAGCCGGCTCAACACGGACCGGCAGCTTTGAAAGTGCTAACATTGGCGTCGATACGCCCTTGCCTTATCGTACCTCCGATCTGATCAACATTCTCGAAGAATATATCGGCAAGCTTGAATTGCGGGGTGAACTTGCGCCTTACAAACGTCTCAAGGCGCGCATTGAAACCATTTCGCGTGATCCGCGCTATGCCTTCATGTTCGGCAGTCTGACTGTCCAGGACAACATGGCAGCCGTCCTGGCGCGCCTTTTCCGCATTCCCGTAAACGGCAAGCCCATCGCCATTCTCGAATTGGGCGGCCTGCCTTCGGAAATCATCAATGTCGTGGTTTCTGTGCTTGCCCGCCTGGCTTTTGATTTCGGCGTATGGAGTGCTGGCCGCATTCCGATCACCTTCGTCTGCGAGGAGGCCCACCGTTATGTGCCCATCGACAAGACGCTGGGCTTTGAGCCCACCAAGCGCGCCATCTCCAAGATCGCGAAGGAAGGTCGCAAATATGGCGTTTCGCTGTGCATCGTAACCCAGCGTCCGGCTGAACTCGATCCTACGATCCTGTCACAATGCAACACCATCTTTTCCATGCGCCTGACAAACGAGCGCGACCAAGACATTTTGCGCGCCGGCATTTCCGACGCAGCCGCAAGTCTTCTCGAATTCATGTCCACCATGGGAACCGGCGAAGCCATCACGTTCGGTGAAGGCGTGGCGCTTCCCACCCGCATCAAGTTCGACATGCTTCCCGCAGATGAGCTGCCCAAGAGCAACACGGCTTCATTCACCAAGAACTGGGCCCGCGACCTGCCAGACGACAGCTTCCTCCACGAAATCGTACACCGCTGGCGTGCCCAAACATTCAACCCAGACAGCGCGACCTACAACGCTGAATCCATTGCCGCGCCAGCTCCACCGCTCGCCCCTGCTCCTTCTCCCCAGCATGGGCAATTGCGGCGCGATCCGGCAGCCCCCCAACGTCCGGGAATCCAGCCAGCACCTGCAGGCTTCGGCCAGGTGCAACCAGCTCAGCCCAGCCTGCGTGCAACACCTTCCGTTCCGCCGCCCGCAGCAACCCAGCAACCAAGCCTCGCCAATTTGATCAAACAATTCAGAAGCTGACACTTGCACTAACCCGCCACCACCGTTAAACACCCACTCATTCCCACAAAGCTTGGGGGATCGGCTAACGGTAGGCCCACAGACTCTGACTCTGTTTGTCTAGGTTCGAATCCTAGTCCCCCAGCCAAATATCACTTTTAGCCGATTTGGCGTTCTCGCACGCCTCGAAGCTGGCAGCGGCGGTTGCCATTTCCGAAAGCATGTCAAAGGGTTGGCGGAAAGTGGCGACCACCTCCCCATCCTCCCAGATGCAGTTCGATAGCAGAAAATTCAGCAGGCGGCGTTTTTCGCGCGGTTTCCGAATTGCGAACAGCCTTTGGGCGTTGCGGGCAAGGTCCAGAAGCGCAAAGCCCTCGTCCTTATAGGATTTGTCGGCGTTCTGATGCCGTTCGATCTCGCGCTGGCAGCGGTTCTATTCCTCGCGCCACTGGTTCGACATTTTTTCATAGAACGCCGTATCCACCAGCCCATCCAGCTTATCGACATACATGGCGTTGATCCGGTCCTGAATGCGCTTGTGTTCGGCCTGATGGCGCTTGATTGCTTCCTCGTGCTCGCAGCGTTCGTCGGCGTGGCTGGCGTGAAGCACATCGCGCATCCATTCCAGAACCTCGTCGTCGACGCGAAGCCGCCCAAGGAATTCGGTGAACTCCGCTTCGAGTGCTTCCTCGCGCACATGCTTGCGGCGGCAGGAAGCCGGGTTGCCCTGGCACTTATCGGAGTAGCGAGTACAGTGATAATAGATGTAGCGCTGCTTCTTGATCTCGCCGACCACGGCGCAGCCGCAGGCATGGCAGGTGATCAGACCCGAAAAGGCGAAGTCGTGCTTGCCACGCTTGGCCTTCTTGGCGAAGCGGCCATCGAGTAACCCCCTGCACGCGCTCCCATAGCTCGACTGACACCAGCGGCGCATGCTTGCCCTGAATGAGCTTGCCGTCCCACTCGAACCAGCCCGTATAAAGCCGGTTGCGCAGGATGGCGTGAACCGTGCTCACGGGCACCTTTGCGCCGCTCTTGGGATAGAGCAGGCCCGCCGCATGGGCCTTGCGCGCTGCTTCCTTCGCGAAATGTCTCCGCGCGCATACCAGTCGAACATCTGCGATACGATAGGCGACAATGCCGGATCGACAGCGATGACCTTCTTGCCGTCCGGGCCAGTGACGTTGCGATAGCCGAGCGGTGTCTTGGTCGGCCAGATGCCTTGCTTGGCCTTTTCCTGCGTGCCCCGGCGGGCTTCCTCGGACAGGTTGTCGATATAGTTCTTTGCCATCAGCACCTTGATGCCGTGCATAAACTTTTCTGGGGATCGCGACTCGCGTGACAGTACCACACCCTCTTTCAGGAAGTGCTTCTCCACGTCGAGCTCATCGACCGTCACCCAGTCCTTGAAATTGCTATAGAGCCGGTCAGTTTTCTCGACCGCAGATGGACGGATGCGCCTTGAGATAGGCCACCATCTCGTCGAAGGCGGCGCGGCCCGTCTGCTTGGCAGTTTCAACGGCGATATATTCCTGCGACTCCGCGAAGCCGTTCGCCGCCGCATATTCCTGAGTAGCTTCAATTGCGCCGGGATCGAGAAACCTTCCTTCTCCTGTTCCTTGGAGGAGACGCGGGCATAGATCACCACCAGCTTTCGGGCAGTATTGGCGGTTGGTGCTGTTTTGGTAGCTTTTCTGATGTTTAGTGTCACCTAAACGAAGTCAATTTGCAAGGTTCGGACGCGCTGGTCACTGTTGCTCTTCCCGGGCGGGATTGCCTTGGCGTCGGCTGCGGCAAGCGTCCGAGCAGTAGAGGACTTCATTCCAAATCTTGCTCCATTTCTTCCGCCAGGTGAACGGGCGCTGGCAAACCGCGCAGGTCTTTGTTGGTAGATCGGCCTTCGCCACCCGCTTTTTCTTCACAGGCGCCCCTCGCGCATGGCGTTGAGATGGGCCTGTGCTTGGTCGCGCAGCGCCGCCTGCTTGTCCCCGCCCATCTTGTCCCAATTGGCATACACGTAGGGCATACGGGCGTTGCCGCCGAAACGATCACGATGACGCGCTACGAAATCCCAATAGAGCGCATTGAACGGACAGGCGCGGTCGCCGACGGACACCGAAGGATCATAAGCGCAGCCGTCGCAATAATTGCTCATGCGGTTGATATAATTCCCGCTGGCGGCATAGGGCTTCGACGCCAGCAGCCCGCCATCGGCGTGCAGCGCCATGCCGAGGGTGTTGGGCGCCTCGACCCACTCATATGCGTCGGCATAGACGGCGAGATACCATTCATGCACGGCCTTGGGGTCGAGCCCAGCCAGCAGCGCAAAATTGCCCGTGATCATCAGGCGCTGGATATGGTGTGAATAGGCGTGGTCGTAGGTATGCGCGAAGGCTTCCCGCATGCAGGCCATGCGCGTTTCGCCGCTCCAGTAGAACCACGGCATCGGCTCGCTGGCGTCGAGGGCGTTATGCTCGACATAGCCCGGCATGAACCGCCAATAGATGCCGCGAACATATTCCCGCCAGCCAAGGATTTGTCGGATAAACCCTTCGACGGCGTTCAGAGGGGCTAGCCCGCCGCGAAAGGCGGCTTCGGCCTTGCGGCAAACTTCCAGCGGATAGAGCAGCCCGGCATTGATATAGGCGGACAGAAGCGAATGCCGCAGGAAGGGTTCTCCCCGCACCATTGCGTCCTGATAGTCGCCGAAACCCGGCAGGATATGCGCGAGGAAATGGTCGAGTTCACGCAGCGCCTGCCGCCGCGTCACCGCGAAATGAAAGGGTTCGAGCCGCCCATAGCCATCCAGGAAAAGTCGGCGCACCAGATCGAGCACTTCGAGCGTGATGGCGTCCTTGCGGAAGCTGAGACGGCGCGCGGAATCGAGCCCCACCTTGGGCGGCTTGCGGTTGTCCGCGTCGAAGTTCCAACGTCCGCCCGAAGGCTTTCCATCCGGCTCCATCAGGAGGTCGTGACGTCGGCGCATCTCGCGGTAGAAATACTCCATCCTGAGTTCGCGCCGCCCCTTGGCCCAGACATTGAACTCGGCATGCGAGCATAGAAACCGCGCATCGGGCAGGAAGTCGAGCGGCACGGGGAGCGCCAGTCGCAGGGCTTCGAAACCTTCGCGCAGGCGCCATTCGCCCGGCTCAGTGATGGCGACGCGAATTGGATGAAGCGCCTCAAACGCGCGAAGAACTTCACCATCCAGGCTTTGCGCGTTCTCGGGATCATCAAGCGTGACATAGCGCACGACATGGCCCGCGCTTCGCAGCGCTTCAGCGAAGTGGCGCATGGCGGAGAACAGGAAGGCGATCTTCTTGATGTGATGGCGGACATAGGTCGCTTCGGCCATCACCTCGGCGAGCAGAAACACGTCCACGCCCTTTTCGGCACCCGCCACGATGGCGAGTTGCGACGAAAGTTGATCCGCAAGGATGACGCGCAACACGCTCATTCTGCCGCCTCCAGTTCGTGGGTGTCGGCTGGCGCGAGGGCTTCGGCGAGCAGGCGGTGGCGGGTGGTGGCAGTGGCGGTGACGCTCGCCTCGAGCCGGTTACACAGCGCCATCAGCGCATCAACCTTGGCGACGATGCGGTGTTGTTCGGCTAGGGGTGGGAGGGGGATGGGCATTGTTGCCACCGACTTTGTATTGAAGTGGGTCAGAGCCACACCGACAGATCCCGCCTCAACGTGCAAAGCTGCCAACGAGTTCAAGTAGAAGCAGAGATACGCTGGCAGAGCACATACAGGGCGCTGAATCACGACCAAATCTGAGCAGTTCGCTTGTTGGATTGACGGCGGGATGACACATGCCGTGCCGACATTTCCAGATCGCACCACGACAACGTCGCCTGGGGATAAAGCAGATTTGATGATCGCTTGATGGAACTGAGGTGAAATGTAGATCAGGCCTTCGTGCCGAAATCTATTGGCTCGAACATTTTGACTTCTAAGGAATGCAACACCTGTCTCGACGTATTGGTCCTTCATTGGGCCGACGTAGCCAACTGTTACGCGATCGCATGTCTCCGCGATCCGGGTCCACGACCATCCTGTGGGCGGCGAAAAAATCTGTTCGCCGAGTTCAAGCATACCCGCAGTCCAATCGCGCCCACTTCTGTCAGTCGATCTGCGGGCTGAGAATGTAGCAAGCAATTCCGACGCCGATTCATCGTCCGCATCCTGCGGCACGAGCTTGCCGCGCACGGCGAGATTGAGGATGGTCTGGCGCAAGGCCTTGATCTGGTCGGGGCGGGTGCTGACGGCGGGGAGCGCGGCGAGGGCGAAGCGGGCGTCTGCCTGGAAGGTTTCGGGATCGGGCGCGTTGAGGCGGGCAAGGCTCGCCGCCGCCAGCCGGTCGCGCGCCGCCTCGCGGCCCGCCCGCGCCGCCTCCAGCCGGTCGCACAGGCCCATCAACTCATCGACCTTGGCGACGATGCGGTGTTGTTCGGCGAGCGGTGGGAGGGAAAAGGGTAGGACCGCGAAGTCCGCGTCGTTGATCGCCGGATAGGCTTGCCCGCGCTGGTTCTCCTCAACGCACGCCACCATAAACGGGCTACGAAGAACGATCCAGAGATAGCGCGGCATCACGAGACCGTGCCCGTTGAGGATTGCGAAGGCGGTGCTTGCAATCGGCGGCGGATCAAAATCTGTTTCGATGACCGCGACGTTCAGCAGGTATGGGCGAACGCACGAATAGATTACGTCACCTTTTCGCGTGACCTTACGCGCCCGGCTTGGGGCTTCGCTGGCCTCCAACACTTTTGGATCGGCGACGACGCCCG
>JANMAE010000151.1:0-3611 GCA_031359445.1 Hyphomicrobiales bacterium
AGGGCGGTGTCGCCGAGCGAGATGGAGACCACGGGTGCCGTGAAGTCATCTTCGTCGCGGTCCTGGTGCAGGCCCATCTTGGCGCCTTCGACATAGAAATTTACCAAACAGGCTTGCGGTGCATGGGGATAGTCGGAAACCTTGGCCCACACATCAAGAAGGCTAGCGGGCATCGCGGGCCATGCAACACCCGTGTCGGGATGGGTGGGCTGATAGCGGTAACCCTGCTTGTCTGACACCCAGCCCAGCGACCCCAGATTGGTCATGCGCACGGAAAAGGGTTTGCCCGTGCGCGGCATGACGGGCGTGAACAGAGGCGCTGTTTCCACGGCCAATCGCAGGACCTCGACGAGCTGTTCCTGGGCGGCACGATCCAAAAATTCAGAGAGATATTTCATGGAATAAATTTACCCGCCAATTCACTTGCTGCAATAGAAACATGCCACTATATACCGCCCGAATTGATTTTTTCCTTGGATTCGGGAAAAGACAAACCATATGCGGTGAGAAGAGGAGGCAGCCCTAATTGAGAGCGCCTGAATGGGCTTCTTTCGTGCTGTCGGCCTAAAGGAGAGAAAAACATGGCTAAAGTTATAGGTATTGACCTTGGAACGACCAATTCTTGTGTGGCCGTCATGGAAGGCAAGAACCCGAAAGTAATCGAGAACGCCGAAGGTGCGCGGACAACGCCTTCCATTGTTGCCTTCAATGCCGAAGGCGAAATTTTGGTGGGCCAGCCTGCAAAGCGCCAGGGCGTCACCAATCCAGAGAATACATTTTTTGCAATCAAGCGCCTAATCGGTCGCCGCATGGATGATCCCATGGTGGCCAAGGACAAGAAGCTTGTGCCTTATAATATCGTCAAGGCCGACAATGGCGATGCCTGGGTGGAAAGCCGCGGGCAGAAATATGCGCCTTCGCAAATCTCCGCCTACACACTGACCAAGATGAAGGAAACGGCAGAACGCTATTTGGGCGAACCCGTAACCCAGGCGGTGATCACGGTCCCTGCCTATTTCAATGACAGCCAGCGCCAGGCCACCAAGGATGCAGGCCGCATCGCGGGTCTTGAAGTTCTGCGCATCATCAACGAACCCACTGCTGCCGCCTTGGCCTATGGCCTTGACAAGGCAGAGGCCGGACTGATTGCCGTATATGACTTGGGCGGTGGCACCTTCGACGTGTCCGTGCTTGAAATCGGTGATGGCGTGTTTGAAGTGAAGTCCACCAACGGCGACACGTTCCTGGGCGGTGAAGATTTTGACATGCGCATCGTTGATTATCTTGCCGATGAATTCAAGAAAGAGCAGGCAATCGATCTCCGCAAGGACAAGCTTGCCCTGCAGCGTCTGCGTGAAGCTGCTGAAAAGGCCAAGATCGAATTGTCGTCTGCAGCCCAAACCGAAATCAACCTGCCCTTCATCACGGCGGATGCGAGCGGGCCAAAGCATCTCACCTTGAAGCTCACGCGGTCCAAGCTCGAAGCGCTTGTGGATGATTTGATCCAGAAAACAGTGGAGCCCTGCCGCCAGGCCTTGAAGGATGCAGGCGTCACCGCAGGCCAGATCAAGGAAGTGGTTTTGGTAGGTGGCATGACCCGCATGCCGAAAGTCATTGAAGTCGTAAAGCAGTTCTTCGGCAAGGAGCCCCACAAGGGCGTGAACCCTGATGAAGTGGTAGCCATTGGTGCTGCCATTCAGGCGGGCGTTTTGCAGGGCGAAGTCAAGGACGTATTGCTGCTCGATGTCACACCCCTGTCGCTCGGCATCGAAACATTGGGCGGCGTATTCACCCGTCTCATCGACCGCAACACCACAATCCCTACCAAGAAGTCCCAGGTGTTCTCAACCGCTGATGACAATCAGACGGCTGTGACCATCCGCGTCTTCCAAGGTGAACGCGAAATGGCGGCCGACAACAAGATGCTGGGACAGTTCGACCTGATGGGCCTGCCGCCCGCGCCACGCGGCATTCCCCAGGTGGAAGTGACATTTGACATCGATGCCAACGGCATTGTGAATGTGTCCGCCAAGGACAAGGCCACCAACAAGGAACAGCAGATTCGCATCCAGGCTTCAGGCGGCTTGTCCGACAGTGAAGTCGAGAAGATGGTGAAGGAAGCTGAAACCAATGCGGCCGAAGACAAGAAGCGCCGCGACAGCGTGGAAGCCAAGAACCATGCGGAAAGCCTGATCCACTCTACCCAGAAATCCATGACGGAGCTGGGCGACAAGATTTCGCCGACCGACAAGACCGCGGTGGAATCTGCCATCGCCGAAGTGCGCACCGCCATTGATGGTGGCGATGCCGAGGCGATCAAGGAAAAAACCAATGTTCTGGCTCAGGCTGCCATGAAGCTGGGTGAGGCCCTTTACAAGCAGTCCGGTGCGGGTGCAGCAGCGGATGGTGAAGTGCCGAACATGGAAAAAGATGACGATCAAGATGATATCGTGGATGCCGACTTTACCGAAGTGGGCGACGACGACAAAAAATCGTCCTAAAAGAGATAAGCCCTCCGGCTTTGAGTGAGTCGGAGGGCCTACCCATCGGGGGCGATTGATGTCCAAACGTGACTTTTATGAAATACTGGGCGTTCCAAAGGGCGCGGATGAAAAGGCGCTGAAAGCTGCCTACCGAAACCTTGCCAAGAAATACCATCCCGATGCCAATCACGGCAGCAAGGAAACCGACGCCAAGTTCAAGGAATTGAACGAGGCCTATGATGTCCTGAAGGACCCGCAGAAAAAGGCAGCCTATGACCGCTTTGGCCACCAGGCCTTTGAAAACGGCATGGGCGGTGGTGCAAGGCGCCAGGGCAGTGCAGGCTTCGGACCTGAATTCAATTCATCGATGTCAGATATTTTCGAAGACCTCTTCGGCGATTTCATGGGTGGCCAGGGTGGCCAGCGCGGGCGTGGCGGCCAACGCGGCGGCAATGGTGCTACCCGTGGTGCCGACCTCCGCTACAACATGGAAATCTCGCTTACCGAAGCTTATTCCGGCAAGACAGCGCAGATCCGTGTGCCAACGTCTGTCACCTGCGATATCTGCACAGGCTCCGGTGCCAAGCCCGGCACCAGTCCCAAGACCTGTACGACCTGCAAGGGCTCGGGTGCGGTGCGTTCGCAATCCGGTTTCTTCACCGTGGAACGCGCCTGTCCCACGTGTCATGGGCGGGGCCAGGTGATTTCCGACCCCTGCACCGCCTGCCATGGGCAGGGCCGGGTCACCAAGGAGCGCAATCTTTCCGTCAACATCCCGCAAGGGGTGGAGGATGGAACCCGCATCAGGCTCGCCAATGAAGGCGAAGCCGGAACGCGTGGCGGCCCAACGGGCGATCTCTATATCTTCCTCACCGTGCGTCCCCATGAGTTCTTCCAGCGCGATGGCGCAGACCTCTTCTGCAAGGTACCCATTTCCCTGACAGTTGCAGCTTTGGGCGGCGAAATCGAAGTTCCCACTATTGATGGCAAGAAGGCCCGCGTAACCGTGGCTGAAGGCGCCCAGACCGGAAAGCAGTTCCGCCTCAAGAGCAAGGGCATGCCGGTTTTGCGCTCATCCCAGACGGGCGACATGTATATACAGGTGAACGTCGAAACCCCTGTGAATCT
>JANMAE010000104.1:0-37558 GCA_031359445.1 Hyphomicrobiales bacterium
AGAACACCAAAACCCGGGAATCCGCTGGAGAGAATGAAACCATCATTGGCAATGATTGCATCATGCCCCGCTGACAATATGCCAATGCCAGCTGGGCCAGAGGTTGTGATCATTCCGGTGTTGCGCACGACGGCATCATCCCCGAGCGAAACCAGTCCATACGTGGCGTCTCCTGTAGCCTGCACAGTTCCGGCATTGATGATAAGCGCGTTGGCGCTTGTGGCTATGGACAATACTGCAGCCGATTGGTCAACGGATTGCATAAGGAGGCCGCCAGCGCTGTTGATAAATATTTGATTGATATCTTCGAGAGAGACACCATCAAATTCATCAATATTCCCGATGATCGTCCCGCCCGCCTCTATGACCCCCACATCTCCAGGGTTGCCCATAATTCTGGTGGAGGTCGGGTCACCACTATGAACCACAAAGCTTTGGGCCAGTGCGGCATGGGGAACCAAGAGCATAAGCAACCCGGAGATACGCAGGATTGGTGCACGCAAAACCAACATCGCAAGACTGTCCCTACTCACGTCACGCGGGCGCAGTCTATCGCACCGTCCGCAAACCCCGCAACAACGTTGGTTAATTTAGCTTAATTTTGAGTGGATGGAAATATATTTCAACTCACGCGCGCAAGTCGTGGCCACAGCCATTTCGGCTCTTCGTTGCGGGGCCGGGCAAAACCAATGGCGGGTGACTGGTCGGCGGGCAGGTCATCAAGAATATTGACTGGCCGGGTGCTGATGAGGTTGAGCGCTTCATCCGCCCCCACCGCGGCGCGCGCAAATTCATAGGCTTCCGAAAGAAGTGGTGGTCGCGATCCAAGATTATGCGCATCACTCGCCAGAATATGCACCATGCCCGCATCCAGCAGGGCCTCTGCCCAATACAACGCCTGGTGTCCGTAATGTCCGGTAAGCGATCCAGCGGTCAGCTGCAGCCACACCCCGCCTTCAACCAGATTTTCCAGGATATTGAGATGCGCTGCGATCCACTTCAACCGCTCCGGCCGGGCAATGACGGGAACATAGCCTTCCTCCAGAATGCGGGCCATCAGCTCTTCCAATCGTGGCGGCGGCACCATCTCCGGCAGATTGCACAGGAGATAGCGGCTCTTGTTGATCGTAAGGAATTGCCGGGTGGACAGCGCCTGCAGGAAATCGGCCCGCGCATGCGCGACACTTCCTGCAACGACATCCAAAGGAATGGCAGCCTGGGCCAGACGTTGCTGAAAATGCATCAGGCATTTCTGGATGAAGGCGGGCGAATTGTTATATACGCCAGGAAGAATGGCAGGGGTGCAGGCCATCACCACAATGCCATCGGCCACAGCCATCCGCGCCATGGCAAGCGCTGTATCCATGTCAGGCGCACCGTCGTCCATTCCCGGCAGAATATGTGCGTGTAAATCGATCAAGTCTTTGCCCCAGCAGTAGCTGCCACAAAACGGCTGTAATGGTTAACACGTGGTTAATCAAATGGATAAACCTTTAGTTGCACTCCTGTCATCTAGGGTTTCTTAAGGTCCGTGCGCTAAAGCTGGGGAAAACCTGAGCAGTTTACGAAAGCCCGCCGTGCAACACCCTTCTCCAAACCTTGTTCTTCTTGGCAGTGATACGCCCACGACCTGGATTATCTATAACCGGCTGGTGCAGGAGTTTGGACCTTTCCCCGCCCTTGTTGAGCAGCGCATAAGCCGACGCAAACTGCTGGCAAACCGTCTGCGCAAGCTGGGGTTGCGCACAACCCTCGCACAGGTCGCATTCGCCCAGGTGATTCGCCCTTTTTTGAACGCCATGGCAAAGCCCCGGGTGACCCGCATCTGCAGGCGTGAGGGCCTGGAACGTGTCCGGCCAATCTCCGCAGACATCATGGAAATAGACAGCGCCAATGGCGCATTCTGTGAGCAATTCCTGAGGAACGCCCAAGCGGGAATCATCATCGTCAATGGAACGCGCATTCTGCGGCCCCATATCCTCAAGGCCACGCCAGCCGTCTTCATCAATACCCATCAGGGCATCACCCCGCAGTACCGCGGCGCCCATGGCGCCTATTGGGCGCTGCTGCAGGATGATCCCGAACATTGCGGCGTCACGGTTCATCTCGTCGATGACGGCATAGATACCGGCAACATCATTGCCCAATCCAGAATTGCTCCGCAGTCAGATGATTGCTTCATGAGCTACCCCTATCTGCAAACCGCCGCCGCCATGCCGCTCCTGCTCACCGCAATTCGTGATATTATGAAAGGCACCCTGCACACGAAGGCCATCGAGGGCGCATCCCGCGTCTGGTACCATCCAGGCTTTTTCACCTATCTCCTGGGCATGCTGCGGCGTGGCGTCAGATGATCTTGATGGTCGCTGGGTCCCAGTCCTTGGGCTTGGGAAATTGCGGGTTCATGCTTTCCAGGGTTTCCCGCACGATTGCGCTGATGGCGGCATTGCGCACCCAGTTCCTGTCAGAAGGAATGATATGCCAGGGTGCCGCATCAGTTGAACAGCGCGCCACTGCCACTTCATAGGCCGCCATATATTCATCCCATTTGGCCCGCGTGGTAAGGTCTCCAGGCTTGAATTTCCACTGCTTGGCAGGATCTTCAATCCGTTCCTGCAGCCGCACCGCCTGTTCTTCCTTGGAAATATTGAGCATGAACTTGAGAATGCGCGTGCCGGAATTGACCAGGAGCTTTTCAAACTGGTTGATCTCGTCATAGCGCCGCGCGATGGCCTCATCGCTGGCAAACTTTTCCACCTTTACCACCAGCACATCCTCATAATGCGAGCGGTTGAACACGCCGATATAGCCCTTGGCCGGACACGCCTGATGCACCCGCCAGAGATAGTCATGCGCCCGCTCCACCTCGCTGGGCACGCCATAGGATTTCACATAAACGCCGATGGGGCCGCAGGTGTTGAACACCGAACGCACCGTGCCATCCTTGCCGGCGCAGTCAATGCCCTGCAGCACCACCAACAGCGACTGTTTGTTTTCCGCAAAAAGCCGGTTCTGCAGCGCATCGATGGCCGCTGCATCATCGGCCACCTGCAGCTTCGCCTTTTCCTTGTCGCCGAAGGCCGTGGCATCGCGCGGATCATGTTTTGCCAAAGAAAATGTCTTGCCAGGCTCGGCGATAAACTTGGATGCAAAGGATGATTTGTCGGCCATGTGGTCTCCCTCTTCTAATTGAGGTCAATAGCAGCTACCCTCGTCCCTAATCAAACAAGTTCGGAACCGCTCTTGAACGACATCCCCACCAACAAACTGCAAATGGCCAATGCAGCCTTTCGCCTGCCTGCCCTCGACCAGGATTTTCTGCTGGGCGATTCAACGCGTGGCATCCGCTTCCAGCTTGAGTATCAGAAGGCCGAAGAACATTTGCGCGCCTGGGGGGTTGAATCAACCGTCGTGGTCTTTGGTTCAGCCCGCGTGGCCGAAGGTGACGCTTCGGGCTGGTATGAAGCCGCACGCAAATTTTCCGAGATATGCTCCAACGCAGGCGGTGCCAAGCTCGATCATAAACCACCCCGCCAGAACGTGATTGCAACAGGCGGCGGCCCTGGCATTATGGAAGCGGCCAATCGCGGCGCCTATGATGCGGGAGCGCCCAGCATCGGCTATAACATCACCCTGCCTCGCGAGCAGGAACCCAATCCCTATTCCACCCCCGATCTCACCCTGCGCTTCCATTACTTCGCCATGCGCAAGATGCATTTTGCCATGCGCGCCGCAGCGCTTGTGGTATTTCCCGGTGGCTTCGGCACGCTCGACGAACTCTTCGAAATCCTCACGCTGCGCCAAACCGGCAAGATGAACAAACCGCTTCCTGTCGTCCTCTATGATTCAAAATTCTGGAAAAGCCTGATCAATCTCGAAACCCTTCTGAAGGCAGGGCTTATCCATGAAAATGACCTCAAGCTCTTCGGCTATGCCGATACGCCCGAGGAAGCGTGGCGGCAGCTTGTGCTGCGAGGCCTCAAAATTCCCAAGGAGTAGCCATGTCAATCCGACTCAAATTCTGCGGCGCGGCGCGAACCGTCACTGGTTCCTGTTATCTCCTGCAAACCGATCAGGCCAAGGTGCTGATCGACTGCGGCATGTTCCAGGGCTCAAAAACCGAACGCAGCCTCAATGCGCGGGAGTTTCCTTTTGATCCAGCAAGCCTCGACGCCATGCTGCTCACCCATGCCCACATCGACCACACCGGGCTCATCCCGAAGCTGGTCAAACACGGTTTCACCAAAAAAATCCATTGCACCCATACAACGGTCGACCTCTGCGCCGTCATGCTGCCGGATTCAGGCTTCATCCAGGAATCGGACGCGAAGTTCCAGAACAAGCGCAATCAGCAGCGGGGTCTCGCCCTCGTGGAACCCATCTACACGCTCGAAGATGCCATGGCCTCGCTCTCACATTTCCAAGGCCTGGACTACGAGACATGGATGGAACCCGCCCCCGGCATTCGCGCCCGCTGGTGGAATTCCGGCCATCTCCTGGGCAGCGCCTCCATCGAAATTGAAGTGGCCCAGGCCGGAAAGCCCCCGCTCCATATATTGTTCTCAGGCGACATCGGCCCGGATCACAAGATGCTGGAACCCGATCCCGAAGCACCTGCGGGCTTTGATTTCGTGATCTGCGAATCAACCTATGGCGACACCGACCGCTTCGAGCGTTCCGAGGAAAAGCGCCGCGAATTGATGGCATTGGAAGTGAATGCGGCAGCTGCCCGCAAAGGCGCTCTTCTCATTCCCTCCTTTGCGGTGGAACGCACCCAGGAAGTAGTGACAGACCTCGTTTATCTCATGGACAAGGGCCTGGTTCCCAAAACCACCATCTTCATCGACAGCCCGCTGGCCAACAAGGCCTCGGCCATTTTCAAGAAACATGCAGGCGAGCTTCAAAATGGCGATGCCCTGTTTCATGCCTTTGATTCCCCTCTCGTCAAAAGCACCGAAACGGTGGAGGAAAGCAAGGCCATTGCCTTGTTCACAGGCTTCCGCATTGTGATAGCGGCAAGCGGCATGTGTGATGCAGGCCGCATCAGGCACCACCTCAAAAATCATTTGTGGCAGGCCAGCACAACAGTCATGCTCGTGGGCTATCAGAGCGGCGGTTCACTGGGGCAAATTCTCGAAAGCGGAGCACCCATGGTCAGGATCCAGGGTGAGGATATACAGGTCAAGGCAACCATCCGCCAATTCGAGGATTATTCCGGCCATGCCGATGCGCCCGAACTGGTGCAATGGCTGAAGGAACGCCTGCCCGTAGCCAAGAATGTCTTCCTCACCCATGGCGAAGACGAACCGCAGATGGCCCTGCAGGAAGCCATAAAGGGCGTGATCGTGGAAGCAGGCCGCATCTTCCGTCCAAGCTTGGATGATGTCTATGAACTCGAAGGCGAGCAGGCCGTGCTGGTATCACCCGAAACCACGCCCCGCATCGATCCCAATGACGTGGCACGGCCCGACTGGCACAATGATCTCGCAAGCCTACAGGTTGACCTCGAGCAGACAATCCGGAAGACCACCGACCCCAAGGCCAAGTCCGCCCTCATCCGCCGCATGAAAGCCATGCTCGCCACCGACCCCCCCGACAACACCCGCCGCCGCCCGCCACTCTCAGGAACCACCAGACGCGCAAGGGGCTACGAGGAAGGGTGAGGGATATGTGGGCTGACGCAAATTTATCAGTTTGAAATTTGGCCGTCTTGACAGGCAATCGTATCCTGTCACCAGTTTCTCTTTATGCTTACTTGACGAGCACTGGAGGCTGATGACCTTGCCCCCCGCATCTTAATCCAGATTGAAGTTAGCCCTGGCTCAACTTTTGGGTTATTTCAGAGTTTGCACAAACTACACAATTGCAATTATCCATGTGGACTGAAGGAAATTACAATGCAAATAAATTTCAAAGAACGTTTATACTCAAGCGATAATTGAACTCTCTGGGCTTGAGGCAGCATTGGAATATGAGTATTCACGATACATTTGCAAGAAATTTGCGTCGCAAGTCCGAAGAGTTTGGGTCAATTGCAGATGTTTGTAGGGGCGCGGGCATCAATAGGCAGCAATTTAACAAATACTTGGCAGGCAATTCTATTCCTAATGCAATCACCTTACGCAGGATTTGCAATTTTCTGAATATTCAAGAGCATTCCCTTTTCGTGAATGAAAAAAGGAATGTTGACGAAATTGGAGCAGCGCCCTTCATGCCTCGCCGCGGTCCTTTAGGTTTTTTCCAGTTTGCCAGCAAAAAATATGACTTTGAAATCAAAGACATTCCAAATGGACATTACTATTGCTTTATGCCGGTGCACAAAGTGTCGGGGGTTCTGGTGCGGGTCCTTCTCTCTATCAGGCAAAATGGAAAGCAGAAAGAATTTGTGAGACTGACGAGATTTCCGTCAGCAAGCGGAAGTTCTAAACTATTGATGAGAGGCAGGCACAAGGGAATCGTCTTTGCGAATAGTTCTGAAATCTATTTTCTAGGCATCAACCGATATGCACCTCACCAACTTAGTCTGATGATGATCGAAAGAGGCAATGGAACCAGCAATGGATTTTCCAAAGGAATGATAATGACGCACAGCATAAATGCAGCAATCAGTTCTAAAATTTGCATGCTATATGCCGAGCCACAAAAAGACATAAAACTTTTATTGAGCCGCTTGGGTAGTCTCCACGAGTCAGAAGCCAAACTTGATAGCGTTGTTATGGCCACCCTGCGTTCATAACAATTCTCAAAACGGTCTTGTTAAAACTTTTATTATAGACAATTAATCTTAAACCGTGGCTTGTAGCTTGGGGCGACCTACCGCTCGCTTGGATGTTTTTGCGCTCTCAAGCAATGAAATGTGAAGTTCGTAAAATAAAGTAGAGAGCAGTTGCATTTTTGCCCCCTCCGCTGCCGAGTGCCAGATTAACAGTTCTCGTGCAAGAAATTGACTAACTTCCGTTTGGTTTAGTTTCATTTTGCTAAGCGCCTCAACTGGGATATTTCCCATTTTGGCCATTTCTAGCAATGTTGACGTATCTGTTAAGTCGTTATTTGCTGGTTCAGAAATATACGAACTCATTATCTGGTTTTTCATTTGGTGCCTGCCTTTTTATGTTTACTTTTGTTTCTCAAGGCCAATGAAACATCCAATTGCATTGCGCTGTAAATTCTCAGATGAGCGAATGGGCAAAACTTTTCCCTTGAAGCGGCTTAGCGAATGGCTGCTATTTTTCACAACCAGAAATTAGTTGCAATGACAGTTCGACCTCGTAATCTAAAGTGGTATCAAATGATTTGATGCAACTTAAAGAGGAAAAAATAAGATGAATTTGACTTTGAAAGTTTCCGAAGAAGTAAATGTCGCTGCCGCTACACGGCTTACCAGCGTTGCCAAAACTGACGTGAAGTCCACAGGCATTGCTGCAATTGGCCTGATCTACAACAAAGTCTAAATTTCGAGCGGGACTGGCATTGTCAAATGCTGGTCCCGCATACGTTAACAAATCGTTAAAATATGGAGCTCGGTTCTATGCTCGTAAAAGTACCAGAGTCTCTCGTCACTTTTCCTCACGGTGCGGAGATTGTCGTTTACAATTACTTGACAAGGGACGCGATTACATGTGCGCCTGCTGATATTTATTGGCTGACAGTGGCTCCGAAGTGGACAGCAATCGAGGACATTGTCGAAGCGCATCCCCACATTGAATCACAATCGTTGCGGAATGAAATCCAGTCGCTTGTTGGTGCGGGTATGCTTCTTGAGAGCGGCACTCCGGCAGCCGAGATGGAAGCGAAATTCGAAGAATCGTGGGAACTTGGCCGCGCGGCGGCATTATTTCACTTTACTGCATTGGATAATGAGTTTGCCACGCCTGGTGCATCAATTCAAAAGCAAAAAGAGCGGGCGCTTGTTGATCCTTCACCCGAATTGTTTTCGCGCAACTCTTCGACAGCAATTGCGTTGCCGTGCATCTACAGTTCAAAGACTGAACACCTGTTTGATGTAATGATGAAAAGACGAACGAACCGACGCGCAAAGCAGGACGCCATTTCTCTCGAGCATTTGAGCGAGTGCTTGTACTCTGGGCTGGGTATTACAGGATTCGTTAAGACTGAAACTGGTCTCCTGCCGCTCAAGATGACCCCTTCCGGCGGCGCCCGTAACCCCTTCGAAGCTTATGTCTGGGTGCAAAGAGTTGATGGCCTGAATCCTGGGATCTATCATTATTCCGCACTAGAGCATTCATTGGAAGTATTGGAATCAAAGACCAATCAGTCTCCTAGCCAGTTACTCGGGGGTCAGGATTGGACGAATGATATGCCAGCCATCGTTTTTTTAATGGCGGAACTTAGAAGGACGACGTGGAAATATAATGACCCAAATGCTTACCGCGTTGTGCTGATCGAAGCCGGGCATATTGCGCAAAACATGATGCTGACCTGCACCAATAATAATTTAACGGCGTGCCCTACTGCCGCCCTCTGTCACAGTAAAGTGTCAGCATTGCTCGGTCTCGAGAATATTACACAAACCCCTATCTACGCGCTGGCCATCGGAAAACCCGACAGTAACACCGACGACATCATAGATATCAAGGATATAAGGGATAAAAAGAGCAGCCACCGTCCGCATTGAACGAACACGGATTATGGTACAGTCCCGTACTGTCACCTTAATTCTCCGGAATATCGGACCGCTGCTATTCCTCGGTCGCAACGCTGTTCAGTTCCTTGATGCGAGCCAGCGTCAGATCAGCGAGGCACATCTGCACCAACATGGGCTGCAAGCTCCCGCCCCGCGCCGCAAAGCCCGCGAGTTCGCATTGCGCGTCACGATAGGCAATCCAGGCGCGCTGTGATTTCAACAGCGCGGTCGCGTCCTGGTCATCGATGGACGCCTTGAGCTTTTTCCATACATTGTTCAGCTCCACATCCGCCTTTTCAAATTCCAATCCCGCACTTGCGGTCATCGTCATCTGATCAACGGGGTTTTTGCAGTCCGGCGCCTCATCGGCAAGAGCCATTTGCGCAAACACCAGTCCACCCAACAGCACCATCCATAGCCGGATCATCACATGCCTTTCCCAATCTTGCGACAATCACACTCCCACCAAATCGGCTGCGCCACAACCAAGGACGGCGGCATGATTTCACAATGGGCAAATTTTCAATCCGAATTCACTTTCCATCACGGCGTCATATAGAACATTTGTTCTATTTTTCTTTGCAGCATGCGGCTATTTATGGTTAGATAACCAGGTCGCAAAGGAAATGTTTGTTTCATTTGCGACGTTATTCATACTAACATGTTAGTATGAATAATAGAGTTGCAGAATTTGACTGTTTTTTCAAAAAAATGTGTGTTCAATTCGCGTTTTTTTGACACGTTTTTGATGCTAAGAGTGAGCCTGTTGTGACCGATTTCGATATACTGCCGAAAGATTTTCAGAGCCTCAAGAAGCGGATCATCGACCGGGCGGGCACCTTGCCGAAGCGGCTCACCCAGGTTGCGGCCTATGCCTTGGAGCATCCCGACGAGATTGCTTTTGGCACAGTGGCGAGCATTGCTGTTGCCGCCGACGTGCAGCCCTCCACGCTGGTGCGCTTCTCGCAGGCGATGGGCTATCAGGGATTTTCGGAGTTGCAGGAGGTGTTCCGCTCGCGCCTGCGCGACCGCATTCTCAACTACGAGGAACGCATCGAGCAATTGCGCCTGCACGCGATTTCAGCCTCCCAACCCAACATCATTTTCCAGGGCTTTACCGAAGCGGCGGAAAAATCCATCAACGCATTGCAGGAAAAACTCGAGCCGGAAAAACTTGACCAGGCGGTGGAAATCCTGGCGCGTGCCGAAACGATTTACCTCTTGGGCCTCAGGCGGTCGTTTCCCATCTCGAGCTATATGTCCTATGCCTTCGGAAAGCTCAGTATACGGAATGTTTTGATCGATGCCATTGGCGGACTGGCCCAGGAGGAACTAAGCTTTGCCACCAAGCGCGATGCGGTGCTGGCCATAAGCTTTACGCCCTATGCCAGCGAGACCGTGGCCCTGGCGCAAGCCGCAAGCGTGAGGAACGTTCCCATGGTGTCCATCACCGATAGCGGATTTTCGCCGCTGGCGCCCATCTCTAAGGTCTGGTTCGAAGTGGCGGAGGCAAATTTCGAGGGCTTCCGCTCGATGGCGGCAACCCTCGCACTTGCCATGACGCTGACCGTGGCGGTGGCTGAAATGCGCGGCCGAAAGGCCTGAACGCCAGCCAGTCAACCCGCATTCATCCTCACGCGATCTTGACTGGTTTGCCCGACTTCCACGATTCCGTGGCGGCATCGGCAAGCTTTTGGGCCTGCAATCCGTCATGTCCGTCCGGTTTTGCGGACACGCCCTTGTCGATGCCATCGATGAAGCTATTCACTTCATTGGCATAGGCAGCACCATAGCGCTCGGTGAAGAAATTGAGCACGGGATCGCCTTGGAAACCATCGGCTCCGGCAAATTCAACGGTGGTGTTATGCACGTTCCCGGCGCGCAGCATGCCCTTGGAGCCATGCACTTCCATGCGCTGGTCATAGCCATAAGTGGCGCGGCGTGAATTGGTGATGACGGCAATCTTGCCCGAGGCGGTCTGCATCTGGACCGACGCTGTATCGACGTCTCCTGCGTCACCGATGGCCTTGTCAACAAGTGACGAACCCAGCGCATGCACCACGACAAATTCCTCGCCCACGAGGAAACGCGCCATGTCGAAGTCATGGATCATCATGTCGCGGAACAGTCCGCCGGAACTCTTTACATATTCCGCAGGTGGCGGCGAGGGATCGCGGCTGATGATGGTGGCAAGCTCGACAGCACCGATGTCGCCCTTGCGGACGCGCTGTGCAAGATTTGCAAAATTGGGATCAAAGCGCCGGTTGAAGCCGATCATCAGGTTGGATTTGTTCTTCTTGACAACCTTGAGGCACGCCAATATTCTGTCCACGGACAATGATACGGGCTTCTCGCAGAGAATGGCCTTGCCCGCGTTGGAAGCAGCTTCAATGAGGTCGGCATGCGTGCCGGTGGGCGTGGCAATCAGCACCGCATCCACATTCTTGGAAGCAATGATATCTTCCACCGAGGCCACCTCAGCCCCAACAATTTTCGCCAGATCACTGGCAGCCCTTGGCATCGCATCGGCAATGAAAGCCACCTTCGCATTCTTCGAAGCAGCGATGGTCGCGGCATGAACCTTGCCTATTCTGCCTGCTCCAAGTATCCCAAACCGTATCATCTCAGTCTCCAAAATAGTTCAAAAAACGTGTCGAATTATACGCAAAAAGCGTGCAAAAAAAGCAGAATTGAAGCAAACATTTTCGCGTCTTGTTGTAAAAAAACCTGCATCCTGTTATTCAAACTAACATGTTAGTATGAATAACAGGCCAAGTCGTGAAAAAAACAGAACAAACATTCCAACTTGACATCAATTTGGAATTGTTGTTTCGTCTTGTCAAGAAAACATTCGGTTTGGGAGAGATAAAATGACATCTGGAAACGGCAGGTTTGCCGCGCTTGATGTCATTACTGTGGGGCGCAGCTCCGTGGATCTCTACGGGCAGCAGATCGGCTCCCGCCTTGAGGATGTGACCTCCTTCGCGAAATCTATAGGCGGCTGCCCTTCCAATATAGCGATTGGCACCGCGCGGCTGGGGCTAAAGTCCGCCGTAATCACCCGCGTGGGCGATGAGCAGATGGGCCGTTACATTCGCGAACAAATGGCGCGCGAAGGTGTGTCCACCGATGGTATTGTCACCGATCCCACAAGGCTCACCTCGCTGGTTCTGCTGGCCGTTGAAAATGACAAGACATTTCCGCTGATTTTCTACCGCGAGAATTGTGCCGACAGCGCGCTGTGCGAAGCTGACATCGACGACGACTTCATTAGATCCTCGCGGGCCCTTCTGGTTACCGGGACGCATTTTGCAAGGCCACAGAATGATGCGGCCCAGCGCAAGGCCATCAGGATTGCCAAGGCCAATGGCGCAAAGATTTGCTTTGATATCGACTACCGCCCGAACCTGTGGGGCCTTGCAGGCCATGCCGCTGGCGAGGAACGCTATATCAAATCTGACAAAGTATCCGAACATCTCAAAACCGTTCTGCCGGACTGCGACCTGATTGTGGGCACTGAAGAGGAAGTCCATATTGCGGCAGGCAGCGAGGACACGCTGACGGCACTCAAGACCATCCGCGCGCTATCCCACGCAACCATTGTGCTGAAGCGTGGCCCCATGGGCTGCATCGTCTATAAAGGTGACATCCCCGATAATCTGGAACAGGGCATTGTGGGCAAGGGCTTTCCCATCGAGGTTTACAATGTGCTGGGAGCAGGCGATGCATTCTTTTCCGGTTTCCTGCGCGGTTGGCTGAAGGACGAGCCGCTGGAAACCTGTGCCACCTATGCCAATGCCTGCGGTGCCTTCGCCGTATCGCGCCTTCTGTGCTCGCCTGAAATTCCCACATGGGACGAATTGCAGTATTTCCTCCAGCACGGCAGCCCTTACAAGGCGTTGCGCCGTGATGAAGATATCAACCATGTGCATTGGGCCACGACGCGCCGCGCGCAGGCCCCGCACCTCATGGCGCTTGCCATCGATCACCGCATGCAGCTCGAAGCGATTGCCGACAAGGTGGGTTGCGACCGCTCCCGCATCAGTTCCTTCAAGCGTCTGGCCATTGCAGCCATAGCCCATGTGTCCCAGGGAAGAGCAGGTTTTGGCACCCTCCTGGATGATACCTATGGCCGCGAAGCCATGTTCGATGCAGCGAAACTTGGACTGTGGATCGGGCGCCCGCTGGAACAGCCGGGATCGCGCCCCCTGCGCTTTGAGTTCACCCAGGACGTGGGTGCGCGCCTCGCAGAATGGCCGATCACCCACACCATCAAATGCCTGGCTTTTTATCATCCCGATGATCCACAGGAATTGAGAAGCGAACAGGCGCAGAAGCTTCGTACCCTTTATGAAGCAGCCCGCAAGATAGGCCGCGAACTGCTGGTGGAAATCATCGCAGGGAAAAATGGAACCTTGGAAGACGATACCGTGGCCCGCGTGCTGCAGGAACTCTATGCGCTTGGCATCAAGCCTGACTGGTGGAAACTTGAACCGCAGAAAACATCGCAGGCCTGGGGCAATATTTCGAAGGTGATCACATCCAACGATTCCTATTGCCGCGGCATTGTGCTGTTGGGACTTGATGCGCCCGAGGCGGAATTGGCGAAAGCCTTTGCGCTCACATCAGGCCATGACCTGGTCAAGGGCTTTGCGGTTGGCCGCACGATTTTTGCGGCCGTGGCCGAGGCCTGGCTTGGCAACGAAATAAATGATGTCGAAGCCACATTGCAGATGGCAGGCCGCTTTGGCAAACTGGTTGATGTGTGGAATAAGTCGCATAGCTGAAAATTGATTTTGAAGTCATTGTTCCAACGGGCGTCTTATCCGTGAATGCGCAGGATGGCCAACTATGGAACGTAAGAAATGCAAGGAACACTGCCCATGCCCAAGACCTTGAGACTGACCACCGCCCAAGCCCTGGTAAAATTCCTGACGCGGCAGATGACTGTCGTGGATGGCAAGAAGCTTCCGCTCTTTGCGGGCGTATGGGCCATCTTCGGGCATGGCAATGTGGCAGGGTTGGGCGAAGCGCTCTATGGCGCACGCAAGGAATTGCCGACCTACCGCGCCCACAATGAACAAGCCATGGCCCATGCCGCAACGGCCTTTGCCAAGGCTTCGCGGCGGCGGCGCATGATGGCGGTGACGTCGTCCATAGGACCTGGCGCCCTCAACATGGTGACAGCGGCAGGCGTGGCCCATGTCAACCGCCTGCCTCTGCTGCTGCTGCCGGGTGATGTATTTGCCAATCGCCTGCCAGATCCGGTTTTGCAACAGGCCGAAGTTTTTGGGGATGGCACGGTCACGGTGAATGACTGTTTCAAGCCCGTGTCGCGCTATTTCGACCGTATCATGCGGCCCGAGCAACTGATCCCCGCGCTCAACCGCGCCATGACGGTGCTGACTGACCCCGCAGACTGCGGACCGGTGACGCTGAGCCTGTGCCAGGACACCCAGGCCGAGGCCTATGATTATCCCGAAAGCTTTTTTGCCGAAAGACTATGGACTATCCGCCGCATGCGCCCCGATGAGGATGAGCTGGCAGAAGCCATCCGTGTACTGAAGGCTGCCAAAAAGCCGGTGATCGTGGCAGGGGGTGGTGTGCTTTATTCCGAAGCCTCCCAGACCCTGGCAAAATTTGCCAGTCACCACGGCATTCCCGTGGTGGAAACCCAGTCCGGAAAATCTTCACTGCCTTTCACCCATGAGCTCAACATGGGAGCGGTGGGTGTAACCGGCACGGCAGCTTCCAATGCCGTGTGCGAAGCTGCGGATGCGGTTCTGGCTGTAGGTACCAGGTTGCAGGACTTTACGACGGGTTCATGGGGCCTGTTCAAGAACCCCAATTGCACCATCATTGGCTTGAACACCCAGGTTTTTGATGCCACCAAGCATCGCGCCCTTCCGCTGATCACCGATGCCCGCGTGGGCCTCGATGAACTCACGCTCAATCTGGGGAAATGGACGGCACCTGCGGCCTGGACCAAGCAAGCCAAAGCGGGCCTTGCGGCTTGGAACAAGACCGCGGCAAAATACACGAACGCCAGCAACGCTGAACGGCCAAGCGACGCACAGGTAATAGGCGCGGTGCAGCGCGCCATGGGCCGTGACATTTCCGTCATTTGCGCAGCCGGCGGCTTGCCCGGTGAATTGCACAAGTTGTGGCAGGCAAGCTATCCCGGCTCCTATCACATGGAATATGGCTTCTCCTGCATGGGCTATGAAATAGCGGGTGCCATCGGCATGAAGATGGCCCAGCCCGGCCATGAAGCGCTGTTGATGATTGGCGATGGCAGCTACCTCATGATGAATTCCGAAATTGCCACCTCGGTAATGCTGGGCGTGAAGCTCACCATCGTGCTGCTCGACAACCGAGGGTTTGGCTGCATCAACCGCTTGCAGCATGCAACAGGTGGTGAACGCTTCAACAACCTGTTTGACTACAACACGGTCCATGAGGTGGTGCCCGACATTGATTTTGCTGGCCACGCGCGAAGCCTCGGCGCCTTAGCCGAGAAAGTGTCTTCGCTCGCCGATCTCGAAGCGGCACTGCAGAAGTCACGGAAGAACACCCGCACCACGGTGATCGTGATCGACACGGACCCGATGATATCAACTGATGCAGGCGGCTGCTGGTGGGATGTAGCGGTGCCCGAGGTGTCCGCGCGCGCGCAGGTGCGCGGCGCCCGCAAGAATTATGAAAAGGCCTTGGCCAAGCAACGCAGCAACTGAGAAAGAACGAGACCCATGACAATACGTATTGGCGCAAATCCGATTTGCTGGTCCAACGATGATATGCCGGAAATTGGCGGCTGGATTCCACTGGAGCAGTGTCTTACGGAAGCCAGCGCCGCAGGCTATCAGGGCATGGAAATGGGCACCAAGTTTCCCCGCACCTCCAAGGAATTGAAACCGGTTTTGGATGCCCATGGGCTTGTGCTGGTGGGCGGCTGGTATTCCATGTCGCTGCTGGAACAGATCGCGGAAGCCGAGTTTGCCGCATCTGCCGATCACAGGAAGCTGCTGCGCGACATGGGAACGGACGTCTTCATTGTGGCGGAATGTTCCAACACCATCCATGGCAACAAGAGTGCGCCTCTCTCCACAAGGCCGGTGATGAATGATGCGCAGTGGGAACTCTTTAATGGTCGTCTCACAAAATTCGCCGAACTGCTGAAGGCTGATGGCTTCACGCTTGCCTATCATTATCACATGGGAACCGTGGTGCAGACCGGAGCCGAGATCGACCGCCTCATGAAAGGCACAAGCGATGCCGTGAACCTGGTGTTGGATACGGGCCATGCGAGATTTGGAGGCGATGATCCCGTGCGCCTGGCCAAAACTTACAAGAAGCGCATTTCGCACGTGCACTGCAAGGATGTGCGTCTTGCCGTGAAGGCTGAATCCGAAAAGCACGACTGGTCGTTTCTCGACAGCGTGCTGGCAGGCGTCTATACCGTTCCCGGTGATGGCGCCATTGACTATGTCTCGGTGTTCAAGGAGCTGAAAGGCTATGCAGGCTGGATGGTGGTGGAAGCTGAACAGGATCCGGTAAAGGCCCCGCCTGCCAAATATACCAAAATGGGCTGTGACAATGTGAAGACATTTTTGAAAGAGGCTGGTCTCCAGTAATGCCGAAGTTTCAGATCAAACCCCGCCAAGGTGGTGGCCGCGTCCACCACATAACGCCCAAGACGGCGGGCTGGACTTATGTGGGTTTTGACCTCTGGAAACGGGCCGTTGGCGAAATTGCAACCGGTACTGACATGAAGCGCGAGACCTGCCTGGTGTTTGTGTCGGGCCGCGGCACGGTGCGTGTGGCGCAGGAAGAGTTCGGAATTCTGGGGGGAAGGTCAACGCCCTTTGAAGGCAAGCCTTGGTCGGTCTATGTGCCGCCGGGCCTGGTGTGGTCGGTGGAGGCAACCAGCGATCTGGTGCTTGCGGTCTGTACCGCACCCGCCAAGGGCAGACTGCGTCCCCGCGTGATTGCACCCGACAGTCTTGCCACCGAAATTCGGGGCAAGGGTTCCAACACCCGCCATGTCACCAACATTCTTCCCGAATGGGAGGAAGCCGAAAGTCTTCTCGTGGTGGAAGTGATTACCCCGAACGGCAATACCTCATCCTATCCGCCCCACAAGCATGACGCGGACAATCTGCCAGCGGAATCGCTGCTGGAGGAAACCTACTACCATCGCCTCAACCCGCCACAGGGCTTTGCCTTCCAGCGCGTCTATACCGATGACCGCGAGCTTGATGAAGCCATGGCGGTGGAAGATGGCGATGTCACGCTGGTGCCAAGGGGCTATCACCCCTGCGCCACCATCCATGGCTATGACCTCTATTATCTCAATGTCATGGCAGGCCCCACCCGCACCTGGAAATTCCACAATGCGCCCGAGCATCAATGGCTGCTGAAAGCGTAAAAGCGGCGCGCGCGCCCGCCTTCATATTCATCTTCATCACCGTGATGCTTGACATGCTGGGGGTGGGCATCATCATTCCGGTGCTGCCCAAGCTCATCGAACATTTCACCAATGGCAATACGGCGCGTGCCGCCGAGATGGTGGGAATATTCGGCTCCGCCTGGGCCATCATGCAATTCATCTTCTCGCCGCTACTGGGCTCGCTCTCCGACCGCTTCGGCAGGAGGCCCGTGGTGCTCCTCTCCAATCTCGGCATGGGCCTCGATTATATCCTGATGGCACTGGCGCCAGCGCTGTCCTGGCTGTTTGTGGGACGTCTTATCTCCGGCATTACCGCAGCCAGCGTGGCAACGGCCGGCGCCTATATCGCCGATGTGAGTCCGCCCGAAAAACGCGCCCAGAATTTCGGCATGCTGGGAGCAGCCTTTGGCATAGGTTTCATTTTGGGTCCGGCCGTGGGCGGCATACTGGGTGCCTACAATGTGCATTACCCCTTTTGGGCCGCAGCCTTCATGAGCCTTGCCAATTTCACCTATGGTTTTTTCATCCTGCCGGAATCCCTGAAGCTGGAGAACCGCGCTGGCTTCTCCTGGGCCAAGGCCAATCCGCTGGGCTCGGTGAAACTGCTGGCCAGCCACCGCGAACTCTGGGGATTGGGTCTGGTGAATTTCCTGTCCCAGTTGGCCCATACCGCGCTGCCATCAATCTATGTGCTCTACGCCGGCTACCGCTACGGCTGGGGCCCCCGCGAGGTGGGCCTTCTTCTGGCAGGCGTGGGTGTGGCCTCCATGATCGTGCAGGGCGGACTGGTGCGCCCCATCATTGCGCGGGTGGGCGAGCGCGCGGCCCTGCTTTTTGGTCTGCTCAGCGCCAGCCTTGCCATGACCTGGTATGGAACGGCGTGGGAAGGCAACCTCTTGTGGCTGGGCGTGCCGTTCGGCGCCTTCTGGGGCCTGTTCAATGCCACCAGCCAATCCGTGATGTCACAGCGCGTGAAAGCCTCCGAACAGGGCCAGTTGCAGGGCGCTACCGCCAGCATCACCGCATTTGCGGGAATTCTCGGACCAAGCCTGTTTGCCGCAGTCTTTTCCCGCTCAATCGACAATGCCCACGGCGTTGTGCTGCCGGGTGCGGGCTTCTGGCTCGGCGGGCTGTTCCTGTTCCTGGCCTTTGTGCTGGCCGCAAATCTCACCAGACAAAATGCGGCAAGACGTAATCCGGCAGCGGATGAAGCGTGAGTGGATCGAGCCCCTCTGAAACGCCGGTAAGCACCAGAAGGGTTGCAAGGCCTGCACCGCGCCCGCCCGCCACGTCATGTTCGGCACTGTCACCCACACACAACACATGCGATGGATTGCCGATGAGCTTGAGGGCTGCTCCATAAATCTCGGCATAGGGCTTGCCGATCCAGCGCACTTTCCCGCCCATCTCCTCATAGAGTGCAGCGATAGCGCCAGGCCCGGGCAGAAGGCCATGGCGCGTGAGCATCAGCTTGTCAGGATTGCAGCAGACGACAGGAAGCGTGGTCTTGGCAAAAAATGCCTTGTATTGCGCAAGCGATGTGGTGGGAACATTGGATCCCAATATCAGAATGACCTCCGCCTCACTTACATCTTGAACAAACGTGATGCCGTCAAATCCATAGTCTTCACCGTTCCTGCCAATGAGGAAGGCTTTCTTCTGGCCCAAAGCCAGATGCGCCACTTCGCCGGAACTCATGGCATCGACAAAATACGCCCGCGGAATTCCCATCTTCACCAGGCGTTCGCGGTTGGCTTTGACCCGCTTGCCGGAATTGGTCATGACGGCAACCGGGATTTTCATCTCATGCAGATGCTGCAGGACTTTCAATGTGCCGGGATAAAGTCTTTCGCCATCATGGATCACGCCGAACTGGTCAATCAGCATGCCGTTGAACTGGTCCGCAATGTCTGAGAGGCCTTTAATAAACATGGCCGATGCCCCGCCATGCCAGACGCGCCGTTCCCATGGCCGCATGTTCGCTGGCAGAAGGTTTGGCCGGTACACCCAGCGCCTTCAGCCTGATCTCTGTCCATGGTTGGTTTGCGGCACCGCCGCCCACGCTGCGGATGGAGATGAGGGGCGACGCGCCGAGTTCCGCCAAACGCTGGTAACCCAGCTTCTCGACGCCTGCCATGCCTTCCAGCATGGCCTGGAAAAACACCCGCTCGTCATCGGGCTTGGGCGAAAGGCGCGGCAGAAAAGCCGGGTCCGCAATCGGGAACCGTTCGCCTGGCACTGCCAGGGGATAATAATCAAGCCCCGTGGGATGGGAGGGATCAACAAAACCGGTGAGACGCGTGATGGTTGCCGCGGAGAAATACTTGAGCAGCACGCCGCCACCCGTATTGGAGGCCCCGCCCGCCAGCCACTGCTCGCCAATGCGGTGGCTGTAGATGCCATATTGGGGTGCAAACACTGGCGTGGCCGAAAGGACCTTGAGCGTAAGCGTCGTGCCAAGCGAGGTCACGCCGTCGCCATTTTCGGAAGCCCCGCTGGCGAGAAACGCCGCACAGCCATCGGTCGTGCCGGTGACAATTTGCGTGTCCGTCGGAAGCTTGAATGCGGCAGCAATTGGAGCCAGGATTTTCCCGATGGCAGTGCCTGCGGGTACGACGTCGGGAAAGAGGCTCGCATCAAATCCCGTGTCGGCAATCCACCGGGGCCATAGGCGAGCCACCGGATCATAGCCCGATTTGAGCGCATTGTTTTCATCGCTCACCTCAAAGCGGCCCGAGAATTTGCCCAGAAGCCAGTCCGCCTGATGCAGGATGCGGGCAGCTCCCTTTTGCAGCGGGAACGCGCGCGCCAAGGGAGACGACACGCCGCGCGCCGCTGCCGTTACAGGTGCTGCCGCAGAAACCCTGTCAACGTCCACACGTTCCGCAAGATCATTATACATGGACGCGAGCCCCACGGGCTGACCTGAAGCATCGACGGCAAGAATGCTGCCCGACGTGCCGTCAATGGCCAGCGCCCGAATTTCCAGCCCCGTGAGATCGAGGGCAGCAAAGGCTTGCTCAAGTGCGGCCCACCATTGCTGTGGATCCTGCAAATTGCGGCCCATGTTTGTAAGCGGCAAATCCATTGCGGCACGCGCCATGGCCAGCAGTGCCCCATCGCGCCCCGCCGCTGCAATCCGCACGCCCGATGTTCCCACATCAATGCCAAGCACAGCTTCCGTCATGTCAATTTTTTACCCACACCTCAGCGCTGGTTGAACATCCCGTATCAAGTTTTCTTCCTCTTGGATTTCTTCACGTCCACGTCCGGTAAATCCTTCCGTTTTGGCGCATAGACCGCGGGATCGGATTCCTTCTCCATGTCGGATGGCTGCTTGCCATAGGATTTGAAGCGCTTGAGCACGCTTGTCATTTGTGCCTCATCCAGCACTACGGGTTTGCCTGCAAGTGTGGCTGCCCAATACTGGTGGCAAAGCGCTTCTACTTCGCCCGCAAGCCACAGCGCCTTGTCGAGGCTTGGGCCAAAGCAGATCTGCCCGTGATTGGCCAACAGGCAGGCCTTGCGATCCGTCAGTGCCTTCAGCATCGTGTCCGACAGGTCCTGCGTGCCGAATTCCGCATAATCCGAAACCCGGATGCTGGTGCCGCCGCCAACACCGATCATGTAATGAAAGGCGGGGATCTCCTGACGCAACACCGCCATGGCGGTGGCATAGGTGGAATGCACATGGACAATCGCCTGGGCCTCGGGGCGGGCACGAAAGATATCCATATGCATGCGCCATTCGGTGGAGGGGAGATAGTCGCCGCTGTAATGTCCGTCGAGATCCATTTCCACGACATGAACGGGTTTCATCGTGCTGTAGGCAATGCCCGACGCGGTGATGAGAAAGCCTTCGTCGGTGCGCACACTCACGTTCCCGGATGTGCCCTGGTTGATGCCTTCGGCATTCATGGCAAGGCAGGTGTCGATCACCTCGCGGCGGAGGTCAAGATATTTGAGTTTTTTCATGGAGCTTTCCGGATTGGCGCTTGAGCATTGACATCGCACCCATCCTTACACAGTCTCGGGCGCAATTTGAATGATAAAAGGAAGTGCTGCATGCCGCGGGGAATTGCAGTTGTCGATGCGGGAAAAACCAATACCAAGATCATTCTGTTTGATGGAAGCGGCAAGCCCGTGGCAGAGCGCAAGGTGGCAAGCCTCAACCACGAGGGCCCACCCTATCGCTGGATTGACCCTCAACCCCTTGTTGCCTTGTGCCGCGAAGCACTCCAAGAACTCGATGCCATTCTACCCATTGATGTGGTTGTGCCTTGCGCCCACGGGGCAGCGCTCGCCTGCCTGGCTGGCGATGGCTCACTTGCCCTGCCGGTGATGGATTATACCGCAGAACCCCCCGCAGATATTGTGGCTGACTATTTGAAAATTGCCCCGCCTTTTGAGGAAGCCTTCAGCCCGCTGCTCCCGATGGCACTGACCCATGCCTTGCAGCTCTACTGGCAGCAGCGGGCTTGGCCCCAAGACTTTGGCCGGGTCACGCAGATCGTGCCCTGGATCCAGTATGTTGCATTTCTGCTCTGTGGAAAATTGGTGACGGAAATTTCAGGGATGGCTTGCCAAACCCATCTGATGGATGTGCGCAGCAACACGCTGTCATCTTTGGTAAAGAGCCAAGGTTGGGCGCATCTCTTTCCACCGCTGGCCCACGCCTGGGAGGTGGTGGGCGAACTCAAGCCGGAGTTCAAGGGCGCACAATTTCAGGGGCAAGCAGTGGTGCTGGCGGGCGTACATGATTCCAATGCAAATTATCTGCGTTATCTCGCTGGTGGGCAGAACCAATTCACGCTGCTTTCCACTGGCACCTGGATCATCGGATTTGATACGGATGCCGATTTGGCCCATCTTGACCAGGCAAAGGACATGGTTTCCAATACAGACGTCTTTGGCAGGCAGGTCGCCTGTTTCAGGTTTTTCGGAGGCCGTGAATATGAAGTGCTGAGCCAGGGTGCTGCAGGCGATGCAGCAACTTTGGAGGCGGTGCTTCGCCTCATGGCCCAAGGCACCTATGCCCAACCCAGTTTTTGCGATGGCGGCGGACCTGTTCCAAACGTGGGAGGCAAAGGCAGGATTGTGGGCCACGAACCGGACGACGCTGAAGAGCGGGCATCGCTTGCCTCGCTCTATTGTGCATTGATGGTGTCAGAATCGCTGGATGCAATGAGATCAAGGCACAACGTGATTGTGGACGGACCATTCTCGAAGAATCTTGTATTCCTGAAAATATTGGCAGGCTTACGCGCGGGCCAGAAAATTCTGGCCTCGGACCTTCGCGACGGCACAACAGCGGGTGCAGCCTGTCTGGCGCTGATGCCAGATGGCAAGCTTCCGCATGTGCCTTTGTTGCTTGTGGAGATTGCCGCACCCAAGATGGATGGGCTTAAAGATTATCAGACGCAATGGCGCACTGTGGCCTATGCCGGAGCTTTGGGTTAAAGGCGCCTTGTTTTTTAACCAATCAGAAATCATAAGAGCGCAAACTTTGCTGGTATTGTCCGGAGGTGTGTTCATGCGTAGCGAAAACTTGCATCATAATGAGATCTTGCCATTCACCTTGACCTGTCCAGGCGAGGACAGCTGTGATGTGCGCGTAGTGGAAATCCTCAATCGGGGAAACCTCCCCTTGCTGATTGGCAACAATGACGTTCTGGCGGAAATCAGTCATGCCGACCTGATAGAAAGCTGGGAAACCGCTGTGAACCTTCCTGCCGGTGACCTCAACGCCATGACCACATTGGCCCGCCAGCGTTTGGGCGACATGCTGGAAAACAATCTGGATGCCGAAGATCTCACCGACCTCGTGACCGATGCTGCCGTATTGTTTCTGCTCGCCATGCGCCGCCTCGGCGTGGAAGAAGTAAACCGGATTCCCGCCTGCATCGTGAAGTGGGATGGACACGACAGCGAAGAAAGCGTTTCAATGCTGGCATGACCGCCAGCGATCCTCCCCTGTCTGCCCCCGACTATGGCCGCACTTTGCGGGGGCTGGGTTTCAACCTGATTGTGAGGGACGTCGCGCGCGCCGTGAAATTTGCCGAGGAAGTGCTGGGGGCAACGCCGTTTTTTGCCAATGACCGATTTGCCGCAATGAAGCTGAACGGCGGCGACTTCATGTTTCATCAGGATGCGACCTACCAAGACACCCCCCTCTCCGGTATCGTTGCAGCCGCAGATGCGCGCGGCGTTGGCGTCGAGCTCCGCATATATGACTGCGACCCGGATGCAGCGGAAGATCGCGCAAGAAAAGGCGGCTGGACCGTGCTTTCAGGCTGTATAGACAAGCCCCACGGCCTGCGCGAATGCATGATTCTGGACGATGAGGGCTATTGCTGGATTCCTTCGGTGCATTTGAAATAGAATAAAAATTCTGCCAATGAAATTAAATGAAATATTTATTCCATATTTGATTTCAGCAGTGTAAATGCGCTATGCAGCACATTATTCATTCAATCTGGGAAAGCGGAAAATGGTCAAGGAAATCGGTCACTTCATTGGCGGCAAGCGGGTCAAGGGCACGTCCGGGAGGTTTGCTGACGTTTATAACCCCAACACGGGTGAAGTGCAGGCCAAGGTCGCACTCGCCTCTGCAGCCGAGCTGCGTTCGGCCGTTGAAAATGCCAAGGCGGCACAGCCCGCCTGGGCTGCCAAGAACCCGCAGTTCCGCGCTCGCGTGATGATGAAATTCCTGGAGCTCGCCAATACCCACAAGGAAGAGCTCGCCACCCTCATCTCCATGGAGCATGGCAAGACCGTGCCGGACGCGCTGGGCGATTTGCAGCGCGGCGTTGAAGTGGCGGAATTTGCGGTGGGCGTGCCCCATCTCCTGAAGGGTGACTTCACCGATGGCGCAGGCCCCGGCATTGACATGTATTCCATGCGGCAGGCGCTGGGCGTGGTGGCTGGCATTACGCCGTTCAACTTCCCCGCCATGATCCCCTTGTGGAAATGCGCCCCCGCCATTGCCGTGGGCAATGCCTTTATCCTCAAGCCTTCCGAACGCGATCCTTCCTGCCCGATGCGACTGGCTGAATTGTTCCTCGAAGCGGGCCTGCCACCGGGCATCCTGAATGTGGTGAACGGTGACAAGGAAAGCGTCGACGCAATTCTCCATGATCCCGACATCAAGGCCGTGGGTTTTGTAGGCTCAACCGCCATCGCGCAATATGTCTATGCAGGCGCCACTGCCACCGGCAAACGCGCCCAATGCTTTGGCGGCGCCAAGAACCACATGGTCATCATGCCGGATGCTGACATGAACCAGGCCGTGGATGCCCTGATCGGCGCAGGCTATGGTTCGGCGGGCGAGCGTTGCATGGCCATATCCGTAGCTGTGCCCGTGGGGGCTGCCACCGCCGACGCGCTGATGGAAAAATTGATTCCGCGCGTTGAAAAACTGAAGATTGGCCTCTCCACCGACCGCGAAGCCGATTACGGCCCGCTGGTCACCAAAATGGCGCTGGACCGCGTGCGGAGCTATATCGATGTGGGTGTGAAAGAGGGCGCAACACTCGCCGTCGATGGTCGCGGCTTCAAGATGCAAGGGTATGAAAATGGCTATTTCCTTGGCGGCTCGCTGTTTGATAATGTGACAAAAGACATGCGCATCTACAAGGAAGAAATTTTCGGCCCCGTGCTCTCGGTAGTGCGCGCCAAGAATTATGACGAAGCCTTGGGCCTGTGCAGCGACCATGAATACGGCAATGGCGTTGCAATCTATACCCGCGACGGCGATGCCGCCCGCGACTTTGCCGCCAAGGTGCAGGTGGGCATGGTGGGCATCAATGTGCCTATCCCCGTGCCGCTCGCCTATCACACCTTCGGCGGCTGGAAATCCTCGAGCTTTGGCGACCTTAACCAGCATGGTCCCGATTCCATCCGCTTCTACACCAAGACCAAGACCGTCACCTCGCGCTGGCCCTCGGGCACCAAGGAAGGCGCGCAGTTCTCCATCCCCACGATGCGGTAACCACCACATGCAACAGCTTGATTTGCCAAATGGCTACTACGAATTGCCGACCGGCAAATTGGCCAATGTGGTGACCTGCCTCGAGATGGAGGAAAACCCGCAGGTGGTGGCGCAAGCCCTGCCTGCGGGTTATGCCTTGAAGCGCGTGGATGCAGGCGATCTTGCCGCCTACCGGGCGCTGTTCACCAAGGTGGGTGAGGATCACATGTGGTTTTCACGCGCCATCATGGAAGACGAGAAGCTCGCTGGCATTCTCGCCCACCCTCAGGTGGAATCATACGCGCTTTACCAGGGTGACACGGCCATCGGCATTCTCGAACTGGATTTCCGCGACATGCCGAATTGTGAACTGGCTTTCTTCGGACTGGCAAAAGAGGCGATAGGCTCGGGATTAGGCCGTGTACTGATGAATATCGCCATCACCAAAGCCTGGGAAAAACCCATCACCCGGTTCTGGGTGCACACCTGCCACTTCGACCACCCCAAGGCCCTGGGCTTTTATCAGCGTGTCGGCTTCAAACCCTATGCGCTCATGGTGGAAGTGCATGATGACCCGCGCCTGAGCGGCAAGCTGCCCCGGCATGCGAGCCCGCATGTAGCGCTTATCGGCTGAGGTTGTTGATTTTTTCCTGCATGGCGGCAAGCTGGTCCTTCATGGTTTGAAGGTCATCCTTGGAAGGTGCCGCTGATGCCGCAGGCTTGGGCACAGGTGCTCCCGGCTGTGCCATGCCCATGGCGGCAAAGGGATTGAACAGTTTCATGGCATCACTGAACATCGCCATGTTGCGCTGGGCATGTTCTTCCATGTTCTTGAAGGGCTCGCCCGTGAATGGCGCCATCATCTGTTCGCGGATCTTGTCATGTTCGCGCGTGAGATTATCCAGCGAGAATTCGAGATAGCCCGGAACCAGCGTCTGCATGCTGTCGCCGTAATAGCGGATGAGCTGGCGCAGGAAATTGATGGGGAGCAGATTGGTGCCCTTGCTCTCTTCCTCGAAAATGATCTGGGTAAGCACCGAGCGGGTGATGTCTTCATTGGTTTTCGCGTCAAACACCACGAAATCCGTGCCCGACTTCACCATGGAGGACAGGTCATCGAGGGTGACATAGGTGCTGGTGGCCGTATTATAGAGACGCCGGTTGGCATATTTCTTGATAACCACGGCATTTTTTACTGTCGTTTCGTCACTCACGCCTGACTCTCCTTGATCCAAAGACCGCGCCCTCTCTCAAAACGCCCTGCCTCCGCATTGCAAAAACTTGCGCCCCGCAGTGCACAATTGCAAGTGCAAAAAATCATGGGCATGGGCTATTGTGGTGCTATGACTAACACTGCATCATCAGCCGACTGACCGGAGTTACCCCATGGCCACATCACCCTTGCAAGACATCGTCATCGTTTCTGCCGCCCGCACCCCAGTGGGCTCCTTCAATGGCGCGCTTTCCGGCGTGGCCGCATCCTATCTCGGTACCGTCGCCCTCAAGGCTGCCATGCAACGTGCAAAAGTGGACGCAGCCGAAGTGGATGAAGTCATCCTGGGCCAGGTCCTCACCGCAGGTCAGGGCCAGAATCCGGCGCGCCAATCCGCGGTGAACGCAGGCATTGCCATCCACAGCCCCGCCTGGGGCATGAACCAGCTCTGCGGTTCCGGCCTTCGCGCCGTGGCACTCGGCATGCAGCAGATCGCCAGTGGCGATGCCAAGATCGTGGCGGCTGGCGGCATGGAGTCCATGAGCAAGGCACCCCATGTCCAGCACTTGCGCGATGGCGTGAAGATGGGTGACTACGCCATGATCGACAGCATGATCCGCGATGGCTTGTGGGACGCCTTCAATGGCTATCATATGGGAAACACCGCCGAAAACGTGGCCAACCAGTGGCAGATCAGCCGCGACATGCAGGATGCCTTTGCGGTGGCTTCGCAGAACAAGGCGGAAGCCGCCCAGGCCGCAGGCAAATTCAAGGACGAGATTTGCCCCGTGACCATTACCGGCCGCCGGGGTGATGTGGTGGTATCGGACGACGAATATATCAAGAAAGGTGTGACGCTCGACAGTGTTGCAAAACTGAAACCCGCCTTCGCCAAGGAGGGCAGTGTTACGGCCGCAAACGCCTCCGGCATCAATGATGGCGCAGCCGTGGTGATCCTGATGAGTGCCGCCGAAGCAGCAAAGCGCGGCCTCACACCCTTGGCCCGCATTGCCTCATGGGCCAGCGTGGGTGTTGACCCCGCCATCATGGGTTCAGGCCCCATTCCGGCCTCGCGCGCCGCACTGAAGAAGGCGGGTTGGAGCGTCAAGGATTTGGACCTCGTCGAAGCCAACGAAGCCTTTGCGGCGCAAGCCTGTGCCGTGAACAAGGACATGGGGTGGAACCCTGATATCGTGAATGTGAACGGGGGAGCCATTGCCATTGGCCATCCCATCGGCGCCTCAGGTGCGCGTGTCCTCACCACGCTGCTGCATGAAATGCAGAAGCGCGGCGCAAAGAAGGGCCTGACCACATTATGCATCGGCGGCGGCATGGGCATTGCCATGTGTGTTGAAAGATAGGGGAATAAAATGATGAGAGTTGCAGTTGTAACGGGGGGCAGCCGTGGCATAGGTGCTGCCGTGTCAAAGGCCTTGCATGCGGCAGGCTATAAGGTGGCGGCGACCTATGCCGGAAATGATGCGGCAGCCCAAGCCTTCAAGGCGGAAACCGGCATTCCGGTTTACAAGTGGGACGTTTCAGACACCGACGCCTGTGCGGCAGGCCTGAAACAGGTGGAAGCTGACCTGGGCCCCATCGAGGTGCTGGTGAACAATGCAGGCATCACCAAAGACAGTGCCTTTCATCGCATGACGGCAGAGCAATGGCATGCCGTGATCAATACCAATCTCAATTCGCTTTTCAACATGACACGCCCCGTCATCGAAGGCATGCGGGCCCGCAAGTTTGGACGCATCATCAACATATCCTCGATCAATGGCCAGAAAGGCCAGTTCGGACAGGTGAATTACTCGGCTGCCAAAGCAGGTGACTTAGGGTTTACCAAGGCCCTGGCCCAGGAAAGCGCCAAGCTTGGCATCACCGTCAATGCCATCTGCCCAGGTTACATCGCAACCGACATGGTGATGGCCGTTCCCCAGGAAATCCGCGACAAGAACATCATTCCGCAAATTCCGGTAGGACGCCTGGGCGAGGCCGAGGAAGTAGCGCGCTGCGTGGTATTCCTCGCAGCCGATGAAGCAGGCTTCATCACGGGGTCCACCCTTTCCGCCAATGGCGGCCAGTACATGCAGTAATCCATGCGATGCTGGTCAGGGGGGAGAATTTATCCTGCGAACGCGGTGGGCGGCTGGTTTTTGCCGATCTGAATTTTGCCTTGGGCGACGGCGGATTTCTTCAGCTCACCGGAAGAAATGGCGCGGGCAAATCCTCCCTGCTGCGTCTTATCGCAGGCCTGGGCGAACCCGCACAGGGTCGCCTGCTGCTGGAAGGCGCTGCGCCCGATGTGCCACTTTGCCAATACTGTCACTACGTGGCCCATGGCGATGCCGCAAAAACCGTGTTGACGGTGCGCGAAAACCTGCTTTTCTGGCGCGATCTTCTGGGTGACGGAAGCCTTGACGCGGGCCTCGCCTCCATGAACCTGACCGCCTTGGCGGATTATCCCGCAGCGCTCTTGTCCGCCGGACAGAAGCGCCGCCTCGCCTTGGCGCGGCTGGCCTTGGTGCAGCGCCGGATCTGGCTGCTGGATGAACCCAGCGTCGGGCTTGATGATGCATCGCAATTGCTGCTTGTCGCATTGATGCAAAATCATCTGGCGACCAACGGCCTCATCATAGCCGCAACCCATGTGGCCCTCGGCATCAAGCCGCACCAGGTGCTGCATTTGGGCGGCACACAATGAAAGCGCTTGCTGGCCTGCTGCGCCGCGATCTTCTGCTGGCTGCACGCCAGGGCGGAGGCGTTGGAACCGCGCTGGGTTTTTTTCTCACGGTTCTCGTGTTGCTTCCCATTGGCATTGGCCCGGATCAGGCGACCCTGCAGCGCCTGGCACCCGGCATGTTGTGGATCACCTTGCTGCTTTCCGTGCTTCTCTCGGCAGACCGCATTTTCCAGCAGGACTTCGAGGATGGCTCATTGGACGTGATGTCCATGTCCGCCCTGCCACTGGAATTTGTGGTGCTCGCCAAGGCCATGGCGCATTGGCTTACCACCAGCCTGCCTTTGGCAGTGGCCGCACCCTTTCTGGGTATTCTGCTCAACCTTGAGACAGCAACCATCTGGCCCCTGCTGCTCTCCATGATATTGGGGTCCATCGGGCTGTCGCTGATTGCCAGCATAGGTGCTTCGCTTACCGTAAACCTGAGGCGGGGCGGCTTGCTGATTTCCATTTTGATACTGCCACTCTATGTACCCATTCTGGTGTTCGGCCTTTCGGCCAGCACAGGAGACGCCAATATTGCCGGCCCTTCGCTTCTCATATTGTCGGCCATGGCGCTTGCAAGTCTGGTGCTTGCACCCCTTGCCGCAGCAGCGGCACTTCGGGCATATCTCAAATGATTGAACTGGTTTAGAATGACATCATGCAACAATTTGCCAACCCCACCCGCTTCCTGAAACTTGCCAATGCCGCCCTGCCCTACATATGGATCATCACACTGGCGCTTTTTGCGGTAGGACTTTACGGAGCCCTGGGGACAGCGCCAGCGGATTATCAGCAGGGCGAGACCGTGCGCATCATGTTTGTGCATGTGCCTGCGGCATGGGCCGCCATGATGGTCTATTCGATCATGGCGCTGGCAAGCGCCATGGCCATCATTTTCCGCCATCCCCTGGCTGACGTGGCGGCCAAGACAGCCGCACCCATTGGCGCTGTATTCTGTTTTCTGGCGCTGGCCACAGGTTCCCTTTGGGGCAAGCCCATGTGGGGGGCCTGGTGGGTATGGGATGCAAGGCTCACCTCCATGTTCGTGCTCATGCTCTTGTATGTGGGCTATATCGCGATCTGGCAGGCGATCGAGGAACCCTCGCGCGCTGCCATGGTGGCGCGCATTGTGGCCCTTGTGGGCTTCATCAACATTCCCATCATCAAGTTTTCCGTGGAGTGGTGGAACTCGCTGCACCAGCCGGCCAGTGTTTTCAGAATTGGGGGTCCCACGATTGACCGCTCCATGCTGTGGCCCCTGCTGGTCATGGGACTGGCCTATACATTCCTGTTTCTGGCGCTGCATCTTGTATCCATGCGCAGTGAACTGGGGGCGCGCAAGATGCGCAACCTGCTGATTGCGCGCGGAGGCAGAAGCTGATGGACTGGACTGCGGCCCATGCAGGTTTCGTGACGGCATCCTACGTCCTGAGTTTCATTTTCATTGCAGGCCTCATGGCCTATGTGCTGCTGCGCGACCGCCGCGTAAAACGCGCCCTGCTGGAGATGGAGAAGGAAAAGCCATGAGCCAGTTCAGAAGATTTGGTGCAGCACTCATTCCGGTGGTCATCTTTGGCGGCATGGCGCTGGTATTCTGGAAAGGACTTTACGGAAATCCCTCCGAACTGCCGTCGGTGCTGATCGGAAAGCCGGTGCCGGAATTTGCGCTGCCTGCAATATCAGGATCAAACATACCCGGGCTTTCCAGTGCCGATCTCAAGACAGGCGGCGTGAGCGTGGTCAACATCTGGGCCTCATGGTGCGTGCCCTGCCGCCAGGAACAACCCTTGCTGATGGCACTGTCACAACAGCCCGGCATTCGTCTCTATGGCATCAACAACAAGGATGCCGCCGACAATGCCAAGCGCTTTCTCGGCACATTGGGCCAGCCCTTTGCCGCAATCGGCGCGGATGAAAATGGCCGCACCACCATTGACTGGGGAAGTTACGGCGTGCCTGAAACTTTTGTAGTGGATGGGAAGGGCATGATCCGCTTCAAGTGGATTGGCCCCCTGAACCCGGAAGTGATGACGGGCAAGCTCGCCCAGGAAATCGAAAAGGCGAAGCAGCCTTACAAGAATTAACGGGGCTTGCGGGGGCGCACCTTGCGCAACGGTTTCTCGGGTTCGCCGCCTTCGACCCTGTCCATTTCACCAGCAAGCGTTGAAAGACTGTCGATCAACGTTTTCCGGTCGCTGGCAACCAGCGCGCCCAGCAACTGACGGTCAACTTCCTCGGCACCTGACTGCGCCTGCTTCAGCATCTTCTTGCCAATAGGCGTGAGGCGGATGGAATTGGTGCGCGCGTCATCCTTGGTGCGGCGGCGCTGCAGATAGCCCTGCGCCATGAGGCGGGCCACGAGATCGGCAAGCGTGGAACGGTCGATGCCGGTCATCTTGACCAGATCGGTCTGGCTGCGGCCCTCATGGGCATCCGCTGCCAGCAAGACAGTGAACTGGCGGTGGGTGAGGCCCGATTTGCCGGTTTCGCTCATATAGAGATAGATGGAATATTGAACGGCCCGTTTCAGCAAATGCGAAAGTGATCGCGATAGTTGTTTCACATCCCTGTTGCCGCTCATCAGCCCCTACTCCTGAACCCGTGAACACGCAGGCATGCGGCTCATCTTGTGTGTTGCTTCATTGCCATCTCTTGAAAGTCGTGAAGTCCTAGCCTCTCATCCAGCAAGCGGCAAGGAAAAAAACAATCTTTCGCGATAACGCCCATCACCTAAAATGATCCGGACACGGATGACAAGTCTTGACATCTGGAATTTTGTGTTTCCAGCCACCGCAAACGTCAGTTTCCGCTGCGCCGCCAATGCCAGTTTACGTCGTGGGCTTGGTGTCTTCTTCAATCATGTGACGCGCCATGAAGGGCGCATTTGCCAGGGCAAACACCAGCGTGAGGCCAAGCATGCCAAACACCTTGAAGTTGATCCAGGTATCGGTGGAAACATTGCGCCACACCAGTTCGTTGAGACAGGCAATGCTCAGAAAGAAAACGCCCCAGCGGAAAGTCAGCACACGCCAGGCATCCTCCGGCAGATTGACCGCCTCGCCCATTACCGATTTGAGAAAGACCTTTCCGAAATATAGCCCCCCCAGCAACGCCATGCCAAACAGGGCATTGATCAATGTCACCTTGACCTTGATGAAAGTGTCATCATGCAGGTAAATCGTGAGGCCGCCGAAAATGCCCACGAAGATGGCGCTGAACAGGGGAAATTTGGCGATCTTTCCCGTGAGCATATAGGATACCGCAAGCGCCACAACCGTGGCCGCCATGAAAATGCCGGTGCCCCAGAAAATGCCGCCTTTCCAGTTGCCCAGGAAAAACGCCAGAAGGGGTCCGAATTCAGTCAGAAATTTGGGGATAGGCTTCATTTAGTCCAGTCCTGAAATGGCACGCGCAAAGGCCTCGGCGTCAAAAGGTTGCAGGTCGTCGATGGTTTCGCCCACGCCTATGGCATGAATGGGCAAGGCAAATCTTTCAGCTATGGCCACAAGTATGCCACCCCTTGCCGTACCATCCAATTTTGTCATAATGAGGCCGGTGACGCCAGCGACCTTGGTGAAGACCTCAGCCTGCGAAATGGCATTCTGTCCCGTGGTGGCATCCAGCACCAGGAGAACGGCATGGGGCGCCGTGGCATCCTGCTTCTTGATGACGCGCACGATCTTGTCCAGCTCGTCCATCAGATAGGCCTTGTTTTGCAAGCGCCCGGCGGTGTCGATAAACAGGATGTCGGTGCCATTCTCGCGCGCCGTCATGAGCGCATCATAGGCAAGCCCCGAGGAATCCGCGCCTGAGGGCCGCGAAATCGTGGTGGCTCCGATGCGCTCTCCCCAGATCGTGAGCTGTTCAATGGCTGCAGCCCGGAAAGTATCGCAGGCCGCAAACATGACCTTGAAGCCCTCGCGCGCCGCAATCGCACCCAGCTTGCCGATGGTCGTGGTCTTGCCCGCCCCATTGACGCCCACCACCAAAATGACAAATGGCTTTTCACTGCCGAAATTGAACGGCACCTCGACGGGCTTCAAGACCTTGGCCACTTCTTCAGCCAGGATGCGCTTGACCTCTTCCGGTTCGATTTCCTTGTCGTAGCGCCCCACCGAAACGGCCCTGATGATGCGTTCTGCCACGGCAATGCCAAGATCGGCCTGGATCAGCACGTCTTCCAGTTCCTCGAGCGTTGCCGCATCCAGCTGGCGCTTGGTGAAAATCGACGTGATCGACGTGGTGATCGACTTCGAGGACTTGGACAAGCCTTGCGTGAGCCGCGATAGCCAGCCCTTGCGCGGTTGAACCTCCGGTTCAGGCGGAAGGATAGGCGGGGGTGCGACAGGCGCAGGCTCCGGTAATTCAACGATAGGAGGCGGTGGCGGAACGGGCTCGGACGGAGGCAGTGGAGGAACGACCTCCACTTCAACGGGAATCGCTTTCTTTGCAATTTTCCTGGGCGCCGGTTTTTTCGCTTCCGGTTTTTTCGGTTCAGGTTTTTTCGGAGCCGGCTTCTTCGCTTCGGGTTTCTTGGGTTCAGGTTTTTTCGGCGCGGGCTTCTTCGCCTCGACCTTTTTCGGTGCAGGCTTAGCCACCGGCTTCTTGACCACAGGCTTTTTCGCTGGGGGTTTTTTGACCACCGGCTTCTTCGGCCTGGCTTCCACCAGAACGTCTGGAACTTCGACCGCTATGGGTTGCGGGGGCTCCGGTTGCGGAACAATTTCTTCCTCAGGTGCTGCAGGGGCTTCGGCAGGCTTGCCGGTGATGCGGTTGAACAGCTTCTTGAAAAATCCACTCATGCCGAAAGCTTTGCTTCGAGATGTTGCGCGCCAGCCCCAGTTACCTCAGCCGTGACGATGGCGCCTGGTGTGAGGCTCTGCGCAAATCGCACCAGGGCATACTGCTCATTGCGGCCGGTATTTTTTGTCTCCACCAAAACGCGTTGGGTGGCGCCAATGCAGGACGCAAGGAATTGTGCGAGCCGCGCCTCTCCCTTGGCGCGCAGCCGGTGCGCACGGTCTTTGACAAGCCCCTTGTCCAATTGCGGCATGCGCGCCGCCGGTGTTTCAGGGCGCGGCGAAAACGGAAAGACGTGCAGATAGGTGAGGCCGCAGGCATCGACGATATCAAGAGAGTTCTCGAACATCTCCTCGGTTTCGGTGGGAAAGCCCGCGATGATGTCGGCACCGAACACCATCTCTGGCCGCAGTGCCGTCAACGCCTGGCAAAACGCAATCGAATCCTCGCGCGCATGCCGGCGCTTCATGCGCTTCAAGATTATGTTATCGCCCGATTGCAGCGACAGGTGGATATGCGGCATGAGTCGCGCCTCGCCACCCATCACCTCCATCAGTTCAGGATCGGCTTCGATGGAATCAATGGAGGACAGCCTGAGCCGCTTGAGATCAGGCACGGCCTTGAGAATGCGCGATACCAGGGACCCGAGTTTGGGCGCGCCTTCAAGATCGGCGCCCCAGGAGGTGATATCGACACCCGACAGCACCACTTCGGCATAGCCATTGGCCACAAGCCGTCTCACCTGTTCCACCGCTTCGACTATTTCCACCGAACGCGAATTGCCGCGACCAAAGGGAATGATGCAGAAGGTACAGCGATGGTCGCAGCCATTCTGCACCTGCACGAAAGCCCGCGTGCGTTCTGAAAGACCCTCAATCATGTGCAGGTGGTTCCTGCGGGGCGACATGATCTCGCTCACCCGCACCCGGTCATTTGCGCCAGGCCTCCAGGACTGTGGCTGTAGCTTTTCTTCATTGCCCAGCACCATCGCCACTTCCGGCATCGCGGCAAACATCTCAGGCGTTGTCTGCGCCGCACAGCCCGTCACGATGATCTTTGCTTCCGGTCTTTCCTTGTGGGCGCGGCGGATGGCCTGCCGCGCCTGCCGCGTGGCCTCGGCTGTCACAGCACAGGTATTGAAGACAATCGCATCCCTCATCCCGGCTTTTGCCGCATGGCCGCGCATCACTTCTGATTCGTAAGTGTTGAGGCGGCAACCGAAGGTGACAAATTCGGTATCGCTCATGGCGCAAGCTCAGGCGGCAGCACACCATCGAATTCATAAGCCACAGGCCCCGTCATGATGATGTGATCGTCGCTCTCGCGCCATTCCATGAACAGGTCACCACCTGGAAGCGTGATGCGGCACGTCCGGTCAATGATCTTGATGCGCGCCCCTGCGGCCATCACAGCGCAAGCCGCCGTGCCGCAGGCCAGCGTGAGGCCAGCGCCACGCTCCCACACCTTGATTGTCACATGATCCCTCGCATCAACGCGCGCCAAAGTGATGTTCGCGCCTTCCGAAAACAAGTGGTGATGCTCCAGCATCGGGCCAATGCGGCCGAGATCTATCACATCCAGGCTATCCACCCAGAAAATGCAATGGGGGTTGCCCACATTCACCACCGATGGCGAATGGATGAGCGGCGCATCAATCGGGCCAACCTGCAGCTCTATATGGCGGGTATCATGAAACGGCTCAGACAGCGGAATGTCCTTCCACTCAAAGCGCGGCACGCCATTGTCAACAGTCACCAGCTTGTCACCAGCCTTGCGCGCCACCAGAAATCCGCCCTTGGTGTCAATGCTGGCCGTAGCCTGCTGCTTCTCATCAAAAATCAAATCGGCGATGCAGCGCGCCGCATTGCCGCAAGATTCAACCTCGCCCCCGCCATTATTCCAGATGCGCATGCGCACATCCCCCACATCGGACGTATCCAGCACGATCACCTGATCACAACCAATGCCCGTTGTCCGGTCCGCAATGGCGCGAGCCTTCACCGCATCCATGGCAAAGGCAGAGTTGCGCCGGTCCAGCACGACAAAATCATTGCCGAGCCCATTCATTTTGCGAAAGGGGATGTGATCTGTGGACGCCATGGGAAGGCTTATATGGGAAAAGCGGTGGTAAAAGCTAGGGCGGCCCGGAACGTCGTGGCTTGCCAGACGTTACATCCACTGGTTTTAAAGGATGCGCGCCATGAACACCCACGAACCCATGCAGAAATTTACAACGCCTGACGTGGCCGCCATGACGCGCCCCGGTGCTGTGACCCGCTTCTTCATGGCCGTGGTGGTCTGGGCCGAAAAACTGAACCTGCGTTATGCCATCCACGGCAATCCGCCGATTTACGATAACAACACGTTCCCCTGGGCAAGCCAGATTGAACAGGCCTTTCCGGATATCCGCGCCGAATTGGAAAAGCTCCTGCCCCGCAAGGAAGAGTTGCCCAATTTCCAGGATATCGCCACGGACGTGAAAACCATCAACACCGACAATGGCTGGAAAACTTTTTTCCTGGTGGGTTTCGGCAAGCCTTCTCCACGCAATATAGCACTTTGTCCCAAGACCTGGGCAGCACTCCAACACATTCCGGGCCTCAAGACCGCAATGTTTTCAATCTTTGCCCCTCACAAACATTTAAAGCCGCATCGCGGCCCCTACAATGGCGTGCTCCGCCTGCATCTCGGTCTCATCGTGCCAAGCCCCAAGGAACGCGTTGCCATTCGCGTGCAGGACGAGGTCTGCCATTGGCAGGAAGGCAAGGTTCTGATTTTCGATGATGCCTATGAACACGAGGCCTGGAACCACACCGAGCACACGCGCGTGGTCTTGTTTGTGGATTTCGTGAAGCCGCTGCGCTGGCCTGCCGCCATGGTGAACGCAGCCCTCATGAAACTGGCGGTCTTCACGCCTTTCATTCAGGAGGGCATGGAAAACCACAAGGCCTGGGAACGGAAATTCTACGCCGAGGCCGATCAGCTGCGCCAGACCAAACCATGAGTTGCTGAGTTGACGTTTGTACGAGCGGCGGCCTAACCTTCCTGCATGTTCAACGAGGCGGCATCCACATGGAACAAAATTTTCTCAGTAAACTCACCGGCAGCTTTGCCATGCCTGCCGCTGAAAATCCCACGGTGGTCATGGTGGAGGCAGCTTACCGCCACCACAATCTCGATTGGCGCTACATCAACTGCGAAGTCCCGCCTGAAAAACTGGGAGACGCCGTAAAGGGCGCGCGCGCCATGGGCTGGATGGGCTTCAATTGTTCGATCCCCCACAAGGTGGCCGTGATCCAGCACCTGGATGGCCTGGGCCAATCCGCCGAAATCATTGGCGCGGTGAATTGCGCCGTGAGACGCGGCGATAAATTCATTGGCGAAAACACCGATGGCAAAGGCTTCCTCAAATCGCTCCAGGACGTAACCGATCCAAAAGGCAAATCCATCGTCATGTTTGGCGCAGGAGGTGCCGCAAGGGCAATCGGCGTGGAATGCGCGCTTGCGGGAGCTGCCAGCATCACCGTGGTAAACCGTGATGCCACGCGCGGCGCAGGGGTCGTAAAGCTCCTCAACGACAAGACCCCCGTGAAGGCCAGGCTTTCGCCTTGGACCAGCTACTATGCCATTCCCAAAGGCACCCACATCGTCATCAACGCCACTTCCATCGGATTGGCCGACGGCGAAGCCCGCCTCGATATCGACATCACCACATTATTGCCTGACATGATCGTAGCCGACGTCATCCCCAACCCGCC
>JANMAE010000037.1:0-3742 GCA_031359445.1 Hyphomicrobiales bacterium
GGTGCTGATCGATGGCTATGTGGCAACGGCCGCAGCCGCCATCCTCCACGCCATGCGCCCAGACGCCTTGGACCACTGCCAGGCCGCCCACCTCTCGGCAGAGCCCGCACATCGCAACCTTCTGGCGAAAATCAACAAGAAACCGATCCTCGATTTGGGCATGAGACTGGGCGAAGGCTCCGGTGCCGCACTCGCCGCAGGGTTGTTAAAGGCCGCTGTCAACCTGCATACCGGCATGGCAACCTTTGGTAGTGCAGGAGTCTCCAACAAAGAGATGTAAATGATGCGCGGGTGGGTGTGTTTTGTAGGCAAAATGCATGCAAAAAAACGCGATTTGAAGACACAGGTTTTCACAAAACATGCAAAAAACGCTGGGGCGGTTATTCATACTAACATGTTAGTATGAATAACCCTCCGACCTGTCAACCATGTTCCCGAACATGTGTCAGCCATATCTCCAGCCTGAACCCAAGCGTCAGAAAGAAGATTGCAAGATTCATCACGCGGCAAATTGGGCACCGGCTTTCGCCGGTGGGACGAAGCTTAGGTGGGATGAAGAACCTGAGTTGGGATGAAGAAGATTGGTTGGGATGAAAAAGCTTGGATGGGATGAAGAAGATTGTGGGCATGAAGAAGATTGTGGGGATGAAGAAGAATGGGTGCAGTTGGAAACGAGCGAAAAAACTGCGCCATCATCAATCATCCGTATACCCCCCATTCCGTCACCCCGACGAAAGTCGGGGCCCAACTGTCAGCGCGTCTGACCGAAGACTGTGAGAGTCATCACGCGGCAAATTGGGTTCCATTTTTCAATGGAGTGACAGTCGCCACGGATGGTTTGGGCAGCTACCGGCGTCTCGAAATAGTGGGTTCAACCATGTCATCATGCGGAACAACGCGGGCCAATAAATCACGCCCAACGATGGAGGTGTGAACGCCATCAAAGGCTTCTGGTCGCAACACAAGCGCGGGATTAATGGCATGCAGATTCACGTCAGCTCTCGCCGTCTTGTGAAGTATCTTAGTGAGTTCTAGTATCGTTACAACATGCGTCACGTTCCGCATTTGATGCTTTATCGTTTGATGGTTTCTTTCGCCCATTTGAGGCTGGCCCAGCAAGCATGGCGGCTAGAAGAGTGTCAAAGCGGGTTTTTGGCTCAACTAACGTCATATGTTTCCGCGTTTGGGCCACTTACAATCTTAACGCGCCAGCGCTCATTCAGATGTTGGAGTTCCCTATTAAGAAAATCCGTAGGCGGCAACTCAAGTCCAGCCATCATGCGTGAAGGAATGCCATCATGGCTCGATATGTAGAGTTGCGTTAGCTGGGCGAGTATCACAGCTCTTCGAGTTGTTTCCGTTGCGACAAGCGGCGTCGCGCCGATATTCACAGTCCCGTGGTTCACGATAGCGTGTGACGCAGTGCCCGCAGTAGTCTGGGCGATGTGAGAACGATCTGTGACATCATCGCCATCTCCCCGGTGCCAGAAAACCCAGGCAAGGAAGAAGACACATGCCCCAAACAAAAGCCAAGGAGCGTATACCGGAGGATCGGTTATCATTTTGGCTGCCCAATCAGCATCGCTCGGCAAATCCTTAACTGCCGTAAGCATTGAATAGAGTGTCCATATACCAGAACATACCGTTCCAACCGCCCCGCCGATGAGTTGATTTTTGCGATTCGCCATGCGATTTTCATATCACAGCGCCGGTAAATGTCACAAAGGGATATATGCCATTTAGAAGGACCAGCAGCATGCGTGATCCGCCATGGTAATCGCTATGACGAGAACTTGGTGAGATGGCGACGTAAGGAGATCTCAAAAAGTCAACGGAAGAGTGAGCCTATTACGATCATTCCTACACCTCGTTCGCCCGTCATCCCGGCGAAAGCCAGAACCCAAGCTTCAGCGGGTCCGACCGATAATTGTAAGATTCATCACGCGGAAATTTGGGTCCCGGCTTTCGCCGGGATGACGAAGGTTGGATGGGCATATCTTGTGATGCGCCACGCGAAAACCTTTCGCCATCCCCCACCTTCACAAACGAAGTGCAACACCAAATTGAGGTTAAGGTGTTGCCCAAACTGTTCAAGATGCTTTAGACCCAATTATCAACTCCGATAACCTGCGGTGACCTCGTCCTTGTGGGCGGCGAAGGCAGCCAGGACTTCGCCCTTCTCTTGTTTCGGCACCTTGAAGAAATCCAAGGTCCGCCCAAGTTCGGCTGCGACTTCATCAAATTCCGCAGGGGAAATCTTAAGGTCCTTGTGGGCCTCCTCGAGGCCTAGCGGTTTGGCGCCGGGCTTGGTGGCGGCGAATTTGAAGGGTCCGCCCGAAACCTCACAAACCCACAGCGTCCGCATGAACTTGAGACCGGGCAGTCTTCCCAAATTCTTGGTGTGCCATTTTCGCAGCTGCGGATTCTTGGACTTCTGACCAACGATGTGGTTCTTCACAACTGCATCGCTGAAGTGATCCACCACCGCTGCAATGGCAAAGACTCCGCCCAGCCGCTCGTACAGGGATTTATCTGACGTGGCGGCCTGCGCGTTTGGGCTGTCCGCTCCCGCCAATATAACAGCAGGCGCAGCAATCAGCGCCAGCCCAGTGACCATGTTTCGTCTTGTGATAAAAGTCCTATTTCCGTGTTTCATGTTGGACGTCCTTTGCGAGATGCAACAAATACAAACGCATCAAAGGCTCAGAAGTTCCAGGAAACCCGCCACCGTCGCCAAATAAAGTCAGGAACAAACGGGTCCTGGCTCTCGCCAGGACGCCAATGTTTTTTAATGCGATGAAATTACTCTTCGCCGTTCTATCCCCGCAGGAACGGCCCCGCGGCGGCAAGAACCTGGGCTTTCGACTTGGGTTGGTCGAATGCGCCGGTCCAGCCTTTCTTGCCACCGATGCGGCGGACTTCAGCGGCGTGGCGGGCTTCCACGGAATGAATCTGGAGGGCAGCCGTGAGGATGCCATCGTTGGACATGAGGTTTCCGGCCTGGCCCTTGTAGGCAGCTACGCCCAAGTCTTCAAACGTCTGGGACAGGGTGAGGAACGTCTTGAAGTTGGAAAACACGTCTGGATATTTTCCACCCGCGGTGAAATCCGCCTGCGGTTTTCCAACGGCAGCGCTTCCCAAGGCGCCCTGCAGAAATGCCACATGCTGACGCTCATGCTTGGCGATGATGCGGAACACGGGAAGATAGCGTGCTGGCACAACACCTCTTTTGAGGCCGGTGCTGTAGAACGCATTCTCAATATATTCCAGGGTGAGCGCGAAATTCAGCGTATCCACGATCTGCTTGGGCATGCCCTTGGCAAAGGCCTCGCGCGATGCTGCGGCGAGCACGAGAGGCGCTGTGGCCAGCACGCCCAGACGCACTGCTGCTTCACGAAAAAGATTGCGCCGGTTTGGAATGAAACGCGCCGCAAGATCGGGATCGATTTCGCTCAACAGCGATTTGTTTGGTTCATGTGTCATGGTCTTAAGCTCCTGGAATGCTGTTGGCGGTCACATTGGTTTTGATGAAGGGGCCGGCTGCCGCCAAGACCTGGCCAGGCGAGCGCGCCTTGTCCAAACCATTGGCGCCGACGACATCAGGTCCAGCAAAGGAATTGCTGCGGGGCCTCAGGAGATCACGAATGACCGCTGCATGGCGCGCTTCAACGGAAACAATTTTGCCAGCTGCCAGCAGATAAGCGGGAGTCTTGAGCAATTTGCCTGCGCCATTGTAAGCGGA